>NZ_JBEKBF010000008.1:0-166349 GCF_050015535.1 Binatus soli (SeqCode)
GCGGTCGCGATGAAGCGCAGCCGGGAAAGAGAGCGCTCGAGGTACGCCTCGTTGGCTTCCCGATACGACGCGCGGAACAGCGCCAGAATGCGCGCGCGAGCTGGCTCTCCGAGAGTGCTCGTCGCGATGGCATCGAACTCTAAGTCTGCTGTGCTGTCGCGACCGCCTAAGCCGGAATTTCCGTTTTGCCTCACGGTTACTTGACGGGTTTAGGCCCAGTCGCCTCTCTTTTCAAGGGCGCGGCCGGGTGTTCAGTCCACGGCGTCCTCCGTGGCGTCCAAAGAGCCTTCGCCACTGCTGCCGGGAACCCCAAAACCCCACACCGGGGCTTTTCCAATTTCTAGTGTGTTTGGAGCCCCTCCGCGCGATGCATGAACTTGTACGGGTGCGCTTTGAATTCGCGGCGCACGTTCGGATGGGTCTTCAGATACTCGTGCAGCGCCGGATGATTATCCACCCAGCGCCGATTCTCGATCAGTGCCGGATCTTTCGCGAGTTCCCGCGCGAGGTCGGGATGCGAATCGAAAAACGCGTAGTCCGCGTTTGTGACTGCTCCGTGAGTGACGGGAGCCTGTGCCATCACGGGACCCGCCATCGCAAATGTCAGTGCCGCTGCCGATAATATCGTCATTCCTCGTTTCATCTTCATGGACCTCCGCCCGCTTAGGTTTGTACGAGCCCTGATAGTATCCGGTTTCAATGCGTACTGCTGCATAATAGCAGAAGCGATTTGCATGTATCGTGGAGGCACAAGGGGCTCGAGCGCGGCCGAGTCGAGAAATGAGGTCGGACTGATGGCGACGTTGGGTTTTTCGCGCGGCGATTTTGACGTGTTTGCGATCGAGGGTTTCAACGCTCGCATGACGAAGATCTACGAGCGCATCAGGCCCCGGCTGGTCCGGCTGGGGATCGAACTGGCGCCCGAACTGTCGCGAACACTGCACATGGAGTTCTTTGCGCACGTCGCCAAGCATATGCGGCGCACGGTGAATCCTCCGGATGAGACATGGGCAGCATTCGGGCCGTCGCCGAGGGGATACAAGCGCTACGGATATCTCGCGCTATGCATCTCCGGCGCGGGCATCCACGCGCGCGCGGTCGTGAAATCCGACGCCGAAAAGCGCCCCGAGATGGCGCGGCTGATCAAGTCGAAGTCGGCTGAATTGGAAGAATCTTTTCGCGGCGCCAAGATCCAGCAGTACAAAAACTGGGACTGCCGGATATTGCCGGACTCGAGCGCGGCCGGCCCGGACTTCTTCGACGGACTCGGGGATGCGCTCGCGAAAAAAACCGGCGGCATCGACCTCGGCTTCGGATGGCCCGTGCGCGACGCGCTGAAAGTCGATCGCGCCGAAGTACTCGACGCGTTTCGCGAGCTCGAACCGCTCTACCGCGTGCTGCGCTCCGCCGCGTCGTGACGTTGGATGACGAGCCGCGAGGGAACGATCACCCGGCTGGCATATTCGTGCCTGCTGATGGTGGGCATCAATAGTGGCTGGATCGGCCCCTTTCTGCCGCAGATCTCTCATACCGCCCATCTGCCGATCGAACGCGCTGGATTGATCGTCAGCGCCTCAGCGGCCGGTTACTTCATATCGCTGCTGATCGCCGGCGAGATCAATCAACGACTGAGCGCGCAAAAGATCCTCGTCGGTGCGATGGCGTTGTTCATGGCGGGTCTGACAGGGCTCGCCGTGGCTCCGGGACTGGCGGGACTGCTGTACGCCGGATTTCTGATCGGCCTCGCCAATGGCGGTATCGATATCGGCGCCAATGCCCTGATCGCAGATCTCAATCGCGAGCGGCTCGCCTCTGCGCTGAACTACCTGCACGTGCTGTTCGGTGTCGGAGCGTTGCTCGGACCACTGATCGTGAGCGTCGCCTTCACGAGCCGCGTGCCGTACTGGCGGGTGTTCGGCGCCGGCGCGTTGGTGTGTGCCGCGATCGCATTTCGTTTGGGCGTGACTCCGGCGATCGAAGCTCGAACGGCGCCGGCGCCCGGTGACGGATTTATCCCGATGCTCTCGCATCCGCTGATTTGGGCGATCAGCGCAGTGATGTTCCTTTACGTAGGCGCCGAAATCGGGATTGGCGCGTGGCTCTTTCTTTACTTGCGCACGGCGGGGGCGCTGGGCCCGTTGCTCGCTTCGTCGGGTGTCTCGCTGTATTGGCTGGGATTGGTATGCGGGCG
This sequence comes from Binatus soli (SeqCode), assembly GCF_050015535.1. Classification (NCBI taxonomy): domain Bacteria; phylum Candidatus Binatota; class Binatia (SeqCode); order Binatales (SeqCode); family Binataceae (SeqCode); genus Binatus (SeqCode); species Binatus soli (SeqCode). The sequence goes on from NZ_JBEKBF010000008.1 coordinate 2,192, forward strand.
CGCATTTGGCGGACGATTGGGGCATCGCATCGCATTGCCGCAATTCACGATGCTGGCCTCCGCCCTATCGGCGGCCGCGCTGGTGATTTTGATCGCGGCGCCGACGGCGGGCGGACTTGCGGCGGCGGCGGTGTTCCTGATCGGCTTCGGATACGGCCCGGTCTTCCCCAACATGATCGCGGTTGGCGCGGCGCGGTTCCCGGCCGAGGTCGGCAGGATGACTTCGATCGTAGTGGCAGGCGGCGCGCTCGGCGGGATCGTCGCGCCCTGGATCATGGGCCATGCGATCGCCGATGTGAGCGCGCGCGCAAGTATGGAGGTCGCGCTGGCGGCCACGATCGCGATGGCGGCGCTGGCGCTTTTGCTGCGCACGATTGATTTTGAAAAATTTCACCACCAAGACAGCCCTCTATGAAGCACCGGCGCCAAACACTATTGTAGATGAATTGCTCAGCCGCAAATTCCCGCGCTCGAGTCGGAAAGCGGCCTCCAAGAAGGGATTCATGGCGAACAAAGGAAACTGCAAAGCGAAAGATTGCGCGCGCGAGGCGGTCGGCAAGGGTTACTGCCGGATGCATTTTCGGCTCTGGAAAGCCGGTGAGATGCCAAAGGCGCGCTACAAAACCTGCACCTTCGAGAAATGCCGCAAGCATCGCCACGGCGCCAGCAGCCTGTGCGACGAACACTTCAAGGCCAAGCATGGCAAGCCCGCGGAAGGAGCGCCCGCGCCCGAAGCGGCGCCCGCCGAGGCTCCGGCTTCCTGAGCCGCGACCGCTTCCGTATCCCCGCCCGCGTCACGCGGGCAAAGTGAATTCCGATGGCTAATCTAATCGTGGCTGGAGCAGCGGGCCGGATGGGCCGCCTTCTGGTCGCGCTTTCGTCGCGCGATCCGGCGCACAAAATCGTCGGCGCGCTCGAAGCGCACGGCAACAGCGCGATCGGATCCGACGCGGGCGAGCTCGCCGGCGTAGGCCCGCTCGGTGTGAAAATTACCGACGACTATGCGTCGCTCGCGCGACCCGATACCGTCACGATGGATTTCACGACGGCCGCCGCCTCGATGGAACATCTCGAAGTCGCATCCAAAACGGGCGCTGCGATCGTAATCGGCTCGACCGGCTTCACGCCCGAAATGGAAAGGCGTGCGCGCGAACTGGCGGTTAAGACGCGCACCGTGATCGCACCCAACATGAGTATCGGGGTCAACGTGCTCGCCAAGATCGTCGCCGAAGTCGCCGCGATCCTGCCCGACTTCGACGCCGAAGTTATCGAGATTCATCATCGCACCAAAGTCGATGCGCCAAGCGGCACCGCGCTATCGCTTGGCAAGGCGATCGCATCGGCACGCGGCGTGGATTTCGCTTCTAACGCGGTGTTCGGCCGCGAAGGAATCACCGGCGTCAGGCCCGACGGCAAGATTGCGGTGCTCGCGATACGCGCGGGCGACGCGGTCGGCGATCATACCGTGATTTTCGGCGGGCAGGGCGAGCGCCTCGAACTGATTCATCGCGCGCAGAGCCGCGACTCGCTCGCGCGCGGAGCGCTTCGTGCCGCCGGCTGGCTCATAAGCCGCAAGCCCGGGCTTTACACGATGCGCGACGTGCTCGGAATTTAACCCAACTCAAAGACGTGTCGGATGACTGCCGGGTTCGTGCTTGGGCGGCGCGGGCGGCTGATCGCCCATCTCGGCGCCTTCATGGTCGAGCATCGCCCACCGCTCAACCAGCCTGATGCCGAGTCCGCGATGGCCGCGGATGAAGTATGTCGCCATCGCGATCAGCGCCAGGATATTTCCCGCGACGATTTTCCACCATCCCAGGGCCTCGAGCGCCGACTGATCGATCAGCGAAACGAATCCGACGAAGAAAACCTCGAACACCGCCAGCAGCAGCAGCGCACCGAGCAACATGAACGGTTCCCATTCCGAAGCCGCAAGCAAAATCGCCAGTGCCAGTCCGAACATGGCGAACGCCAAGAAATGCAGAATCGAGTAGCCGAGCACCAGCGGCAACGTCGCTTGGATGCCATCGCTCACGTCCGCGTTGCGAAATACCATCGCCCCGAGAATCGCCGGCGTGTGAAACAAATTGCCCGAGGCGACGTCGTAGCCCAAGAACCAGATGGCGACGACGATCCCACCCACCAGTCCGGCCGTCACACCTTCGCGCGCGACAGCGATCCAGCCACCGAGCAGATGCCACGCAAGCGCAGGATGCCGCCACAAGAAATATGAAAGCATCGCGGCCGTGGCGAGCAGGTTGCCGACGATGACGCCCCACCAGGTCAGTTCCGCCATCACGTTCGGGCCCAGCAACAGAACTACCGCGATGAAGAAAACTTCGAATGCGCCGAAAAAAATCGCCAGCGAAAAAAACAGCGACGACTCGGTCTCGCAGGCTTCGAGCAGCAATCCTCCAGCTATGCCGAACGCGATGAATGCGCTGAAGTGGATCAGCGAGTATTCCAGCGCCAGCAGCTTCAGCCCGTGATTGATCTCGTGACTATGCGACCCATGCAGAATCGTCGCCGCCAGCAGAGCCGGCGTTTCAAATGCGTGGCCACGAATTAGGTCGAAGATTAGAAACCAGACGGCAACAACAATGGCGCCGATGATTCCCGCGACCGCTCCATCGACAATGATCCGCGCCCTCGAGTGTGCCATCTTCCTCGTCACGCGACCGGCCCGTGCAGGCCAGGATGAACTCGTGTCTATTCCACTGGTAACGCACCAGATCTGCAACCGGCAAGCATCGCGAATCCCTTTCGCCGCTCTTTCGCCCTGGCCACGGACTTAGCTCGATGTCGGCTGCAGGATAAGATGAAATGGTTTTCGCGTCATGCCCGGCAGACTTGAAACAACAGAGCAATCTGAAGCCTCGCGCTCTTCTTCGGCATCGGCTCCCAAAGCAGCGCGGGCCGGTGATCATCACGAGCATCTTAATCATCCCAACCTGCTCCGGATCGGCCGCACGCCGATCCATTTCTTTGCCGTCGCGGTTGCGTTCTTCGCCGTTGGCGTCGCCGCGATGCCGTTCGTAATCGCGGACGTCGCCTCGTTTTTCTATCAAATGAGGCCGCTGGCGCTGGTGCACACGTTCACGCTCGGGTGGATCACCGCGGCAATGATGGGCGTGATGTATCGCTACGTCCCGGCGCTCACGCACCATCCGGTCCCGTACCCGCGCATGGCGTTAGTGCAACTCGTGCTCTACGTGATCGGCGTTTCGGGGATGATCGCGCATTTCGAGATTGGAATCTGGCTTGGGCTCTGGCTCGCGGCGATCGTGGTGGTGATAAGCGTTTTGATGTTCGCCGCTGAGATCATCCCGTGTCTGTGGGCGCAGGTCGGACGCGGCGTTGCCGAAACGGGGATGTTTTTGGGCGTGTGCTTTCTGGTACTCGCGGCTGCAATTGGACTCACGCTCGGCCTCGACAAGACTTACGATTTCCTTGGCGGCAGCGTGCTGACGAATCTTTCCAGTCACGTACATTTCGCCGCGCTCGGATGGGTAACGCTGACCATCTGCGCCGTGTCCTACCGGATGCTACCCGCGTTTTTGCTGCCGAGGATCGAACTCCCCGCGGCCGCGATCTGGCAGCTCTACGCGCTGACGATTGGAATCATCGGACTCGGAGTGACTCTGCTGACCGGGGTCGCCGGCGCGACTCTATGGAGCAGTGTGATCGCAGCGTCCCTGCTCGCGTACATCTTCACCATCGGACGGCTGGTGCGCACGCGACGGATGCCGCTCGATTGGACGTCACGTCATGCGATTTGCGGAGTCTTCTGGCTCGTGATTGCGATCGCGATGGGGCTCGCGCTCACTGTCACCGGCGCCGACGGTGAATATGGCAGCCGCATCGCGTCGGCTTACGGCGTGATGGGTCTGCTCGGATGGATTTCGAATTTCATCATTGGAATGTCGTATCAGCTCTTTCCGGGATTCGTTGCACGTGCGCGGACCGGGGTTGGATGGCCGGCGGTTACGATAGCGGAACTATCGATTCCGCGGACGCGGCCATTCGTATTCATCGCGTACAACCTCGGGGTCGCGATGGTTGCCGGCGGCCTGCTCGCCGGGTCGATCGATCTCGCGGTCGCCGGCTCGGCATGCATCGCGGCCGGCGGTGTCGTCTACTCGGCGGTGACGCTTTGGACACTCAGCTTCGCCTATCGCGCAGCGATGCCGTCCGCCGCGCGAACCGATTTGCGCATCCTTCCTTCGTAGCCGCGACTCTACGAGCCGGCGACGCGACGCGATCGCAGCACGCGAAGCTCCGGAGTCATCGCTGCGGGCGGAACCGGAATATCGCAGTCTTCGCGCTGCGACCACCTGAAGAAGATGAATGTGAAAACGATCATCAGATAGGTGCCCTGCCCGATCCACATGATCAGCCCGCCCAGCACCTGGTCGTCGATCGCCTTGAGGCCCCATCCGTTCGGGCCTTCGGTGTACCACGGATAAATCACTCTCGTCGCCAGCGTGATCGGCGCGGCCACCGCCGTCATCGGGATCATCAGCAGGAACAGATAAAGGATCTGCGCCGGGTACGAGAGCCGCGGCAGCTCGGGGATCTGACTCAGAATCGGCCACCACAGCAGCATGCCGGACGCCATGAAGAGCAAGTGCAGGAAAATGTGAAAATTCTCGTCGCGGCACATCCGGTCGAATATCGGCGGAAAGTGTGCGGTGACGAAGACCGCCGAAAAAATCAGGAACGCGATTACCGGATTCGTGAGCAACCGCGCGATGGGCTTGATCGGCCTGCTGAGCATCCACGGCGCCAGCATCCAGCCCGGCGTCCCCAGCAGGATTAGCGGCGGAATCACGAAAGCCTGCATCAGATGCTGCAGCATGTGCATCGAAAACAGTCGCGCATCGGCAAGTTCATCGAGTTCGGTCTGTGTGAATAGAATCGCGCCCATCGCTAGCGCGAACCACATCGCCTGACGCCGCGTCGGTTTGCGGCCGGCCGCGCGGCATGCGCCGAGGTAAATCGCGATCAGGATCGCGATGCCTATCGGTATGCTCGGATGTTCTCCGAAGATGTCCATCGTCAAAGACGCTCGCCCAGCGGCTATCCGATCGGCGCCATGTGATTGGACAGATATGCGAACAGCAAAATCAGCGAGACCAGCAAGAGCGTCGCAATTATCAACGGGAAGATGAACACTCCCGTCAGCAGCCATCTATCGTACTTCAAATGCATGTAGAACATCGCGACCAGCGCGAACTTGGCGGCAGCCAGTACCATCAACAGCGGCACCAGCACGGGATGGAGCGCATGCACGTAAAAGACTGTGACCTCCATCGCCGTCAATACGACCAGGAACGCGGCGATGGTCAGGTAGGTCGCCGCACCGGGATGATGAATCTGTCCGCCTTGGGTGTCTGCAATGTCGCTCATGCTCCAGGCACCGCCTGCATCAGATAAACGAGGGTAAAGATGATGATCCACACTACGTCGACGAAATGCCAGTAGAGTCCCGCGAGCTCGACCGATAGCGCGCGCGACTGGCCGAGCTTGCCCGTCATCGCCGCCGCCAACAGCACCGACAGCCACAGCACTCCGATCGCGACGTGAGCGCCGTGAAATCCGACCAGCACGAAGAACGACTGCGAGAACAGGTTGGTCGTCAGCCCCATGCCCTCGTGGTAGAAGCTGGTGAACTCGTAAACCTGGCCGCCAAGAAAAATCAGCCCGAATGCGATTACGCCGCCGAGCCAGATTCGCTCCCATCGCTTGTCGCCGCGCTGCGTGGCCGCGAGTGCCAGCACCATCAGCAACGAACTCATCAGCAAAATGAAAGTGCTGAACGAGGTCAATGGGATGTTGAGGATTTGCGGCCCGGGTCCGCTAACGCTGCGCGATTTGTAAACGATGAACGTCGATATCAAGCTCGCGAAGAACACGCACTCCGAGCCGATGAACGACCACATGCCGATTTTGCGTACATCGACTCCACCCGACGACGGTGCGTGCTCCGGATCGTGCGATTCTTCGCCAAAGTCTGCGTACTCGAATCCCATCCCGACAATCGACAGGACCGCGACCGCCGCGCCGATGAGGATGATGCGATACCAGTCGATGATGAGGCCGAGACCCATCATTCCCACGCCAAGACTCAACACCAGCGGGAAGATCGAAGGCGCCGGCATGTGGATGTCCTCGACGGATGCCGGCTGGCTGGGCTGCGGTTGCGAAGGCGCCTGGCCCGACATATAGGCTGCGACGCCGCGCGAACCGGCGTGCCCGTATTTCAGAATCCACCACGCGTCGCGGCCGCGGATTTGCGGGATCGTCGCGAAATTGTACGCAGGCGGCGGCGACGGCGTGGACCATTCGAGGCTGCGTCCGTCCCATGGATCAGCGGGCGCCTGCTCTCGGCTGGCGACACTTTTGAAAAGGTTGAAGTAGAAAAACAGGAACGCGATGCCGAGAATGAATGCGCCGATCGTTTCCAGCTGGTTGAGACGCATCCAGCCCATGTCGGCGCCGTACGTGTAGGTGCGCCGCGGCATCCCCCACATCCCGAGAAAATGCATCGGGAAGAACGTGAGGTTGAATCCAACGACCGTCAGCCAGAAGTGCCACTTGCCAAGCCGCTCGTCGAGCATGCGGCCGGTGATCTTCGGCCACCAGTAATAGAATGCCGACATGATCGTGAACATCACGCCGCCGAACAGCACGTAGTGAAAGTGCGCGACGACGAAGTACGAGTCCGTCTGCTGGAGATCGATCGGCGCCGATGCGTGCATGATGCCGCTGAGTCCGCCGACCGTGAACTCGATCAGCATCCCCAGCGCGAAATAGAATGCGGTCGTCATGCGCAGCGAGCCGCCCCAAACAGTCGCGATCCAACTGAAGATCTTCACCCCGGTCGGGATTGCGATCAGCATCGAAGTGATCGCGAACGCCGAGTCCGCGACCGGGCCCATTCCCGTCGCGAACATATGGTGCCCCCAAACGCCGTACGACAGGAATGCGATCAGGCAGATCGAATACGCCATCATGGGATAGCCGAACAGCGGCTTGCGCGAGAACGTCGGAATGACTTCCGAGATGATCCCAAAGGCCGGCAGCGCCATGATGTAGACTTCGGGATGACCGAACAGCCAGAACAGGTGCTGCCACAGAATCGGCGTAGCGCCCGCCGATGCGACGTAGAAATGCGTGCCGAAGAAACGATCGAAGAGCAGAAAGATCAGTCCGATCGTGAGCGCCGGAAACGCGATCAGAATCAGGATCGACGTCACCATCAGCGACCACATGAACATCGGCATACGCATATACGTCATGCCCGGCGCGCGCATCGCGATGATCGTGGTCAGGAAGTTCAGGCCTGTGAGCACCGTCGAAGCGCCTGACACAAGCAGCCCGATCACCCACCAATCGATCGCGAGGCCCGGCGTGAAATACCGCTCGGTCAGGTTCGCGTAACCGAACCATCCCGCATCGGGAAGTCCGCCGCGAATCCAGCCGAGATGGAGCAAAATTCCCGCGACCAGCGCCAGCCAGAAGCTCGCCGCATTGAGCCGCGGAAACGCGACGTCGCGTGCGCCGATCTGTAGCGGGATCAGGAAGTTGCCGAAAAATCCGAGCAGCAGCGGCATCACGACCAGGAAGATCATCGTCGTCCCATGCATCGTGAAAAACGCGTTGTAGGTCGCCGCCGACAGCGCGTGATTGTCGGGACGCCACAGCTGTACGCGAATCGCCATCGCTTCGAATCCGCCGAGCGCCATGAAAAACAGCGCGCTGACGAGGTACATCACGGCTACGCGCTTGTGATCGATCGTCGTCAGCCATCCGAGTATCCCGCCACCTTCGAGGTAGCTCGGCTGATCCGCTGGCAATGTTTTCGGCTGGGCAGCCATTCGACGCTCCCTATTTCAGACCCTCGAGATACGCGACCAGGGCGTTCATCTTCGGCCCCGGCAGCAGCAGCGCCGGCATGTTTGCGCCCGGCTTGGTTCCCTGTGGATTCACGATCCACTTCGCGACGTTTTCCGGCGTGTTCTTCAGCACCCCGGCGGCCAGCGTCGTGCGGCTGCCGAAATGCGTCAGGTCAGGTCCGATATACCCCTTCGAGATGCCCTGGATCATGTGGCAGGTCGTGCACGGACTGTTGGCGAAAACGTTTGCGCCGTTTAACGCCAGCAGATCGGTCGCCGGAATTGCGGCCGGCCCCGCAAGCTGCGCCCTATCCCATTTCGCGAAATCATCCGGCGAATCGACGAACACTCGAAAGCGCATGTTCGCGTGCGACAGGCCGCAAAACTCCGCGCATTGTCCCGGATACATTCCCGGCACCGTCGCGACGAATGTCAGCTCGTTGATTTGGCCGGGCACCACGTCGCGTTTGCCGCCGAGTTGCGGGACCCAGAAGCTATGTATGATGTCGGCCGATGCCAGTAACAGGCGAATCGGCCGGTTGGCGGGAATATGCAGTTCGTTGCCGGTCTTCGCACCGTCTGGATAGTCAAACTCCCACCACCACTGATGCGCTGCTACTTTGATCTCCAGCGCCCCCGCTGGCGCGACCGCCGGCTGCGAGCGAAAGATCGTACGTACCGTCGGCACCGAGATCATCACCAACACCAGCGTGGGTCCAAGCGTCCACGCGATTTCCAGACCCAGGTCGGACGACGCGGTCGATGCTGGCGCGGCTTCGCCTACTCGAGACGAGAAAACGAACACCGCCAGGATAAACGCGCAGACCACGATCGCCAGGATAATTGCGTCCCACACCGTTACATCGATGTAAAGACTCTGAATCCACTGTGCCAGGTCCGACTTCGGCGAGAGGGTCGTCATCGGATGGTCCGTCGCTGAGCATCCCGTAATAGCCAGTGCAATAGCTATTTGCATAACTATCGTCGCGATCGAATACCTATTTGAACCCCGCCCGATCATTCCGCCTCATCTCCAACCGGTTCTCCCGAGGTCGCCGCCTGCGCGACGCGGTTTAGTCCCGGCACTGCCGAAATGAGAAATGCGCCCAGGAAACCGATCGATATCAGAAATTGCGTGGCGCCAAACGGGATCGCGTCGAGCGACAGCGACGGAACCACCAGCACGTAACGCTCGAGCCACATCCCGGCCAGCCCTAGTCCCGCCACCGTGCCGAGAATCACCGGCGTCTTCTTGGCCCGTACGCTCATCAGCGCCGTAAATGGAATTAGCCAGATCAAAACCAGGCACGCCACCGATAGCGGTGACCACGGCATGTGATGTACCCGGTGAACGATAAAGAAAGTTTCGACCGGTAGATCGCCGTACCAGATCACAATGTACTGCGCGAACAGCAGATATATCCAGAACACCGAGAACGCGAAGACCATCTTGCCAAAGTCGTGCATGACGGTGGGATTCGTGAACAGGTTGTTCTCGCCCAAACGACCGCGCAGCACGGCTGCTGTAAGAGCCATCGCGGTCAATCCACTCCAGAAACACCCGGCGAAAAAATACCAGCCGAAAAGTGTGCTGCGCCACACCGGCGCGAGCGACATGACCAAATCGAATGCGATCAGCGAATAGACCGCCGCGAACAGGACCGCAACCAGCGGAGCGAACACTCGTATCGAGTGTGGCGGCAACTCGATCTCGTCGGTCGCAATCGTCCACGCCCGTGCGCCGTCACTACGCGAGACGCGAATGAACGCGAAGCTCGCCGCAGCCATCACGCCGAGCCCGATTCCATCACGTGCAAAAAGAAACGGAGTGTTCAGCCACGCAGCCTTCTGCGCTATCGGATGCGTTACCCACGGGAAAATCAGGCTGCGGCCGAAGTAGAGCCCAAAGAACAGAAAAAATCCCACCCACAGAAATGGCGCGAACGCCTCGCCGAGCCGATACGGCGTCGAACCGCCCCACTTTGCCTGCGTCAGATAGAACGACGCGGACGCGACCACCGCGCCCTGCGCGACGCCAAGGAAGAACAGCAGGTTGACGAGATAGGCTTCCCATGCGATCGTGGCTCCGCCTCGGATCAGCGCCAGCACGAACGCGATCGCGCCGAGCACGATCATGGCGCCCGCCACCGTCTTCATCGTCGTGCCGGCCACCGACTCGACGGCTCGCGGCTTCATCGCCGCGCGCTCGCGATGCGCCCGTTGAAGATTGATGCTCATCGCGGCTGCGCCTCGTCTTCGCGAACGACTTCTTCCGCGCCCGATTCCTTCAGCATCGACTCGACACGCGCCGCTTCCGCCTCGTCACATCGAACCACGATCCCAAATCGATCCTCGCCGAAGCGCCCGTCGTACCCCGGCGCCATCGTGGTCGTGGGCACACCCGACAGCATCAGCACCCCGAAGAAGCCGAAAATTCCGCCCAGCAGGACCATCAACTCGAAGCAAATCACGATGAATGGCGGCCACGACAGCAGCGGTCTGCCGCCCGCGTTGAGACGCCACTCGTAAGTTGTTCCAATCGTTATCGCGAGTCCGGTAAGAACGCCCGAAATTCCGCCCGCCAGCACCAGCCATCGCACCGGGCTCTTCGACCTGCCTATTGCATGTTCGATTTTGTGGCTCGGGATTGGCGAGAACGTATTGAAATCGCCGACCTGCGCCGCGCGGAGCTCCTCGACCGCTTGCACGCATTGAGTCTCATCCGCAAACGAACTTATGATCGCTATCGTGCTCATGCGGCTTTGACTCGATCCATCTTGAGCGCCTTCCGAAGCCAGACGATTCCTTCTTTAAGTTCCGTCATCGATATGATCGGCAGGAACTTTGCGAAGAGCGAGAACAGCCCGACAAACCACGCGAAGCTGCCGACCGTGATCATGATTTCTGTGATCGACGGACGGTAGCCGGCCCACTGCGAAGGCTCGATGTTCGCCGTCAGCGAACCCGCGATAATCACGAAACGCTCGAACCACATCCCGATGTTTACGAAAATTGTGATTATCCAGAGCGCCCTCATGTTGACCCGGATGCGCGGGGAAAATAGCAACAATGGTATTACGCAGTTGCACAAGACCATTACCCAGTACATCCAGCCCCACGGCCCGAAGTAGCGCATGTGGAATGTCATCTGCTCGATCGGATCGCCTGTGTACCAGGTCATAAAGGCTTCCGTGATGTACGCGTACGAGACTACCAGCGAGGTCAGCAGCACGACCTTGGCGAGATTGTCGAAATGCCACTCCGTCAGCAGGTCCTCGATGCCCAGCAGCTTGCGCATCGGAATTAGCAGCGTGATAACCATCGCGACGCCGGAAAAAATCGCCCCGGCGACGAAGTATGGTGCGAAGATCGTGCTGTGCCAGCCCGGATTTATCGCCATCGCGAAATCCCACGACACCACCGAGTGCACCGAAAGCACCAGCGGAGTCGCCAGGCCCGCCATCAGCAAATACGCCATTGAGTAATGCCGCCATTGGCGATCCGTACCCTGCCATCCCATGGCGAGCGCCGTGTAGAATTTCTTGCGCCATCCGGTCGCGGCCTCGCGCGCGTTCGCAACGTCGGGAATCAGTCCCATCGTCCAGAACAGCGCGCTAATAGTCAGATAGGTACTTACTGCAAAAGCGTCCCATACCAGCGGCGAGCGGAAGTCGGGTTGTAAGTATCGCTGATTAGGGTATGGCAATAGCCAGTAGAAAAACCAGACGCGGCCAAGATGGATCAGCGGGAACAGTCCCGCCGTCGCGACCGCAAATATCGTCATCGTTTCCGCAGCGCGATAAACCGCGGTGCGCCACTTGGTGCGGAACAGGAACAGAATCGCGGAGATCAACGTTCCCGAGTGCGCGATACCGACCCAGAAGACGAAGTTAGTAATGTAGATTGCCCACATCACGGGCTGGCGAAGTCCCGTCACGCCCAGTCCCGAGTAGATCTGGCGCAACCAGAACCCAGCCGCGATCGCCACCAGCGTGAAGCAGAATCCGATCCACGCCCAGTATGCGAGGCCGGCCGGCTCCATCACCCGCAGCACGCTGCGGTCAATGTCGCGGTAACTCGGCTCGACCGGTATCTTCGGCGCCGCTGCCACTCAGGCCCCTCCTTTCTCGCGATAGAGATCGCGTAGATACGTGATAGCTGGTTGCGTGTTGAGTTCTTCCAGCGCGCGATAGTTGCGCAGCTTGTTGTCCTCGCGCCGGCGCATCATCGCGCTCGCGGGCTCGTTGCTGTCGCCAAACGTGATTGCGCGCGTCGGGCACGCCTGCTGGCAGGCCGTGACGATCTCGCCGTCGCGCAGCTCGCGATCTTCAGTCCGCGCGTTGAGCTCGGCGAATTGGATTCGCTGCACGCAGAACGTGCATTTCTCCATCACGCCGGCGCCGCGCACCGTCACGTCGGGATTGAGTTGCAGGTTCAGCGGCGCGGGCCATTCCGGCACGAACCAGTTGAATCGGCGCACCTTGTACGGACAGTTGTTTTCGCAATAGCGCGTGCCGACGCATCGATTGTAAACTTGGCCGTTGATCCCTTCTTCGGTGTGATACGACGCAAACACCGGGCAGACCGGCTCGCACGGCGCGTGATCGCACTGCTGACACAGCATCGGCGCGAGGTAGAGCTGCGGCGCTTGCGCCGCTTCCCCGGCCGGCGGGAAGTAACGCTCGATGCGAATCCACGACATGATTCGGCCCCGATCGACCCCGTCCTTGCCTACCGTCGGGACATTGTTCTCCGCGTAGCACGCGGTCACGCACGCGCTGCATCCGGTGCACGCATTGACGTCGATCGTCATGCCCCATTTGTGCCGGGAATATTTCCAGGGCGGGTACATTTCGTACGGCCCGGTGACTTCTTCGGCCTCGCTCCTGGGAACCACGCCGCGCGCCAACTGCTCGATACTCATCGCCTCGACGATCGATCGGCCCATCATGTCGCTCTTGCCCAGCGGTGAAACGAGCGTGCGCGTCTTGCCGGTCGCGCGCGCGGTCGCGGCGGCACTGGCCGCGCCCGCCGCCAATATCGCCCACGCATTTGCGCCGACGTCTTTTGCATAACGGCCGTACGCGCGGTGCCCCTGTCCCAAAGGAACCGCGATCACACCCGGACGAACAGTGCTCTCCACCAGGACCGGCGCCTCGATCGCGCCGTGCTCCGTTTTGATCTCGATGACGTCGTCCTTGGCGACGCCGAGTTTGCGCGCCGTCTCGGGATGGATCTCGGCCCAGCTGTCCCACACGATCTGCGTGACCGGCTCGGGCAATTCCTGCAGCCACGGCTTGTCCGCGCCGCGGCCGTCGTAAAGGAAAATGTGTGGATAGGCGTAAACGGAAAGTTCCGACTGAGCCGCGGCCGGTACGGGCGCCTTGAACGCAGACGTGTCGAGGCTGAGCGCCGAGAGATGCTGTTCCTCGAACAATCCGCCTTCGCGCCGCACGCTTACCCAGAAATCTTCGGGATCCGCGCCGTCTGCCTTGAGAGCCAGCGCCAGCCATTCAGCTTTGACTGCCTCCGCAGCGCTCGCCCACGGAAGTTTCGCGCTCGACGATCCCGCGGCTGCCGCAAGCAGGATATCGCCGACCGGCTTGCTGTCGAACACCGGCTGCATCACCGGCTGTCCCAGTCCGCGGATTCCCGCGCGCGGCGCCGTGTCACGCCATGCTTCGAGCGGATGATGCGCTGGCAGGAGAAGACTCGCCATCGCGGCGGTCTCGTCCGGCACGCCTCCCGCCCACACGACGAACGGAACTTTCTGGATCGCCTCGGCTACTCGCGCCGACGCGGGCATCGTGAAGACCGGATTTGCGCCCGCGATGAACACCGCATCGATCTTGCCGCCGCGCATCGCGTCAACCGCCGCGTCCACTTCATCCGGCGTGCTGGTCTCTTCGGCCGGCGAGCCTTCGAGGAACATTACGGTCTTGCCGAAATTGCCGGTGACCGCATTGAGGATCATCGCCGCAAGATGAGCCGACGAATCGTTCGTGCCCGCGATCGCCAGCGCGCCTTCGGCCCTGCCGAACGTCTCGCCGAGCCTGGTAATGGTTTCCACCGGCACGCCGGTCCGCGCGCTCGTGGCGACTGGATCGAAATTCTCGACCGCCTTGGTTAGCGCCGCGAGATCGAAGCCCGAGTTCTGCGAAACCCAGCGCTGCTTGACGAGAACGTTGAGCACGCTCCACGCAACATCGGCTTCCACGCCCGGAGCAGTCGCAATCCAGTCGTCGCACTTCGACGCCGTCATGCTGAGCCGCGGGCCGACGTAAGTGGCGCGGCCAATGGTCAGCGTGCCGCGCCGCTCATGCGGTGTGCGGAACAGCGAGTATTGGCGCGCGAGTTCCACCGGAGATTGCCAGGTCTCGAGAAAGTCCGCACCGAAGGAAATCAGCACTTCGGCCTGATCGATTCGATACGACGGCAGATCGCGCCGGCCAAAGATCGTTTTCGCCGCAACCCGCGCCGGTTCCTGGTTGATGGCCTCGTAAAATATCGCGCGCGACGAGCCATAAGCGCCGACAAACGCGAGCGCGATTTTCCTGAAGGTCGGGCCCTGCGGCGAACCGAAGAACGCGACGCGATCCTTGCCCCCCTTCGACGCCGCCGCCAGCCTGTCGCCCAGCATTTTGTCCGCTTGGTCCCACGAAACGGTCCGGATCGCACCGTCGTCGCCGCGAACCTGCGGATGCGCAAGGCGATCGGGATTGTACAGACCTTGCAGCGCCGCCTGTCCCCGGGCGCACAAAGAACCCTGACCAATCGGATCGGCCGGATTTCCCTCCAGCTTGACGACGCGCCCTTCCCGGATTCGCGCCACCACACCGCATCCCGCCGGGCACTCCGAACACGTCGTGGCAAAAAAACTCGGCACGCCGGGGACTACGTTCTCATCGGGCACCACGTAAGGGATCAGCTGCCTCGCCGCCGGCTCGCAGCCAGGGATCGCCGCCGCCGCACCCGCAGTCGCGGCCAGCTTGATGAATGATCGCCTGGATATCGACGGTCCCTCGCGCATCTACTCCCTCACTCAGTGATGACAGCCCACACAGTCGAGCGTCGCTTTTTTCTCCGTGTGACAGTCCACGCAGAAACCCATGTTGATTTCAAACGCCGGCGCCACGCGATCCATCGTTTCCACCGGGCCGTGACAACTCTGGCATCGCAGCCCGGCATGAATATGCGGCCGATGCGTGAAGCGCACAAAGTCGGGCAGCGTGTACACGCGATTCCACTGAATCTCGAACGCCGCCGGCGTGTCGTCCGTCCACGGCCGCGTCACCGGCTGGATTCCGCCTCCCGCAATCCTGTTGCCGTGGCATCCCACGCACTTGGCTACCGCCGGAATGCCCGGTTCAGACGATCGACTTGCATAGGCATGGCAATACGAACAGGGAATCTTGTTCACCCCGGCGTGTACTCGATGGCTAAATGGTATCGGCTGAACTATGTCTGCCCGGGGCGCCCATGGCCGCTGCGACAGCGCGATCACTGCCCCGCCCAGCATCAGCATCGCCAGGGCAAGCGGCAGCACTATCCGATTCATGCTCACGATCAGGCTTGTGAATAGTCCGAAAAAGCGCCGCCGCGCCACCACTCAACGGTTAAACTTTCTAACAACACGATCGTTTCCAATCAAGTAGGGTTAATTTTATACGCTGGATTGGATCGTTTAATAAAGGACGTACCTGTGGATTCCCATTGTGCGAGAACGCCGATTTATTGCGACAAGTAGTTTCGACAGCCCGCAAAGTATGTTACTTACGACTAGGTTCTCGTGGTCTGAGGCTGTTTCGACAGGTGCAAATCAAGACTGCTTCTCGACTGGGCCTTTTACCGCCCTACCTTTTTGCCGAGCTTGACCGCCTGAAGAAGGAGGTCGCAGGCAAGGGCGTTGACGTTATCAGCCTCTCGATCGGCGACCCCGACCTGCCCACGCCGCGTCACATCGTCGAGGCTCTCAAGCGCGCCGCCGACGATCCCAAAAATCACCGCTATCCCGACTACGAAGGCTTGCCGCAATTCCGCCGGGCCTCCGCGGATTGGTACCGGCGGCGTTTCGGCGTCAGCTTCGACCATCAGCGCGAGGTATGCGCTCTGATTGGCTCCAAGGAAGGCATCGCAAACTTCTCGACCGCCGTCGTCGATCCCGGCGACATCGTGCTGATTCCCGACCCCGGATACCCGGTGTACTACTCGGGATGCGTCTTCAACGGGGGCGAGCCGTATTTTCTGCCGCTCAGAAAAGAAAACGGATTCGTTCCCGATCTCGCCTCGATTCCCGCCGAGGTCTCGCGCCGCGCCCGGATGCTGTGGCTGAACTATCCGAACAATCCAACCGCCGCAACCGTTGACCTATCCTTTTTCGAAGATGCGGTCAAATTCTGCCTCAAGCACGGCATCATCCTCGCCCACGACAGCGCCTACTCCGAAATTGCCTACGACGGCTATCGAGCTCCGAGCGTTTTCCAGGCCCAAGGCTCGCGTGAATGTGCAATCGAGTTCCACTCGTTGTCGAAGACCTTTTCGATGACCGGATGGCGCGTCGGCTTCGCGATCGGCAACGCCCAGCTGATCGGCGCGCTCGGCAAGGTCAAGACCAACATGGATTCCGGCGTTTTCCAGGCGGTGCAGGAAGCCGCGATCGCGGGCCTGGAAGGCGCCGACGGCGATAGGCTCGCCGAATATTGCGCAATCTACAGGGAACGCCGCGACCTGCTGGTCGGCTCGCTGCGCGCGCTCGGGCTGGAATGCGAGAAGCCGCGGGCGACCTTTTACGTCTGGACCAAAGTTCCGCGTGGTTACACCTCGGTTTCATTTACCGAGCGCGTATTGAAGGAAGCCGGCGTCGCAATTACGCCCGGCTCCGGATTCGGCAAGGGTGGCGAAGGGTACGTTCGCTTCTCGCTTACGGTGTCGAGCGAACGGTTGGCCGAGGCGGTGGACCGATTAAAAGCGCTGCGGTTTTAACGGCGAGGATGCCCCATCGGGCTTTCATCGGAATAGGCAGTAATCTAGGCGATCGAGCCGCCAATTATCGCGAGGCGATTCAGCGGATCGCTGAGATCCCGGACACGAGGATCGTGCGCCAATCCTCGATCTACGAGACCGAACCGATCGGCGATCTCAAGGGCGCGTTTCTAAACGGCGTCGTCGAAGTCGAGACCGAGCTCCCCGCAGAAGTTCTGATGCGCCGCCTGCTCGCGCTTGAGCGGATCATGGGCCGCAAGCGCGTCAAGGGACGCAAGCAATCCCGCGGCAAGTACCGGCCGCGAATCATCGACCTTGATTTGCTGTTCTTCAACAAGGAAACCATCGATACCCGAATCCTCAAAGTACCCCATCCCCGCCTTCATGAGCGCCGCTTTGTGCTCGCCCCCATGAGCGAGCTCGCACCCGCGCTGATCCATCCGAAACTCAACGCATCCATTTCCGAGATGCTCGCGGGACTTAAGTCGCCGTTTCGTGTTACTCTTGCACGAGCGGACCTGTTGAGGCCGCAACCGTCCAAACGCGAGGCATCCACCCGATGAAATATTTTATCGACACCGCAGAGGTCGCCGAGATTCGCGAGGCCGCCAGTTGGGGACTCATCGACGGAGTCACCACCAATCCATCCTTGATGGCGAAAACCGGGCGCCCGTATCACGACGTGCTGCGCGAGATTTGCGAAATCGTCGACGGACCGATCAGCGCCGAAGTCATCTCGACTGAAGCGTCCGCAATGATCGAGGAGGGCGAAAAGCTCGCCAAGCTCCACAAAAACATCGTCGTGAAGTGCCCGATGATCGTCGAGGGCCTCAAGGCGACCCACGCGCTCGCCAAACGCGGCATCCGCGTCAACGTCACCCTCATCTTCACTCCGCTCCAGGCGCTCGCGGCGGCCAAAGTCGGCGCCTCGTTTCTGTCGCCGTTCATCGGACGGCTCGATGACATCGGACAGGACGGATTCGCGATCGTCGAGGATATGGTGCAGATACTGTCGAACTACGACTATCCGGCCGAGGTGCTGGTCGCGTCGGTGCGCAACACGACCCATCTGCTGCGTGCGGCCGCGGTCGGCGCCGATATCGCGACAGTGCCGTTCGCAGTACTCAAGCAGACCCTCCATCATCCGCTGACGGATCTCGGGCTCGAGCGCTTCCTCGCCGACTGGCGCAAGACCAATCAGAAGATCTGATTGCTGTTTCCCTCTTCTGTCGGATTCGCGCGACGCGGTTGCAACAAGCGCGGCACGGCTGAACAATCGAACCGGCCCTCCCGCCGCCGCTGGAAACTGGAATCTTGCACAGGGAGGCCGTAGACTCTATGCACAGGGGCTGGGCCCCTATATGGAAATTCCGGTTTGCGTGAGTCAGTCCATAGGGGGGATATGAACGGTCGCTCCGCCTTCAAGGTTCTGGGACTTGCCGGATTGGTGGCAATCGTGTTCGTCAGCACGCTGGCGCTCTTGGCCGGCGTGACGATGCTTCCGGCGGCGACCACCGCCGCGCCGAGCGGCGCGCCGATTGCTCGCACTCTCGTCACGGATCAAATCGACGAGAACAATCTTGCCACGCTCGCGGGCAATACGCGTCCAGAAGCGACGGCGGCCAACGATCGCGGCCCGGTCGCGGATAGCTTTCCGATGGAGCACCTGTGGCTCCAGTTGCGGCGCCCTCCCGAGCAGGAACAGACACTCGACAAATATATCGATGGACTTACGGAACCCAAGTCGCCGAATTTCCATCAGTGGCTCACCGCAAAGCAGTTTGGAGAGCGCTACGGCCTGGCGCAGAAGGACCTGGCGGCGATCACGCGATGGCTCCAATCGCACGGCTTTACCATCAACCTGATCTATCCCAACAACGTGATCGACTTTTCCGGGACGGCCGGCCAGGTGCGCGAGGCCTTCCATACCGAGATTCACAATCTCGAGGTGAACCGTAAGAAGCACATCGCCAACATGAGCGACCCGCGGATTCCGGCCGCGCTGGCGCCGGCGGTAGTCGGAGTCGTGTCGCTGAACAACTTCATGCCGCATCCGATGAACAAGCCGCGCGCCGCATATACCTTTTCCGGCTGCGGCGATATCACAGGGACCGATTGTTGGGCGGTGGTACCCGCGGACTTGGCCACAATCTACAATCTGAATCCGCTTTTCGCGGCGGGTTATTCGGGCCAGGGACAGACGATCGTGGTGATCGAGCCCACTGACGCGTACAACACCAACCCGGCCGGAACCGACAACACGGATTGGGATACGTTCCGCACGACCTTTGGCCTCTCAAGCGCCTACCCCAGCGGCTCTTTCACGCAGGTCCATCCGGCGCCCGGCACTGGCGGCGCCTGTAGCGATCCGGGCGTCGTCGCCAACGCCGAGTTCGAACCAATCCTGGACGCCGAATGGGCCAGCGCGGCGGCGCCTAATGCGGCCATCGAACTGGCCTCGTGCAAGAATACCACCAACTTCGGAGGTTTAATCGCCCTGCAAAACATTCTGAGCAACGGCGGCCCGGTCCCTGGGGTCGTCAGTCTCGGCTATGCCTGGTCCGAGGTGCTGGAGGGCGCGTCGGGGAACTCGAACATCAACGGCCTGTACCAGTTGGCGGCGTCGAGGGGCGTGTCGGTTTTCGTTGCGGCCGGAGATGGTGGCGCGGCGATGAGCGATTTCAACGAAGGAAATAATGTCGCGCAATACGGGATCACCGTCAGTGCATTTGCCTCCACGCAGTATAATGTAGCCGTGGGGGGCACCGATTTCGGCGATACTTACGCCAACGCCCCCGCCGGCACATACTGGAGTGCGACGAACAGTTCCGACTATGGCTCAGCGTTATCTTACATCCCGGAAATTCCCTGGAATGACTCATGCGCCAGTGAGCTGATCGCCGAGTACCTTTTTGTCAACTACGGTATCGGTGACGATTTCACTTATGGCTCGAACGGCTCCTGCAACAGCTCGATCGCCTCGCAGTACTCCCTCCTGAACACCTCCGCGGGCAGCGGCGGCCCGAGCGGATGCGCGACCGGGGCGCCATCGACGGGAGGTGTCGTCGGCGGTACCTGCCAAGGGTGGCCGAAGCCGCCATGGCAATCGGTCTTTGGCAATCCGAGCGACGGCGTGCGGGACATTCCGGACGTCTCACTGTTCGCGGCTGACGGAGTCTGGAACCATTACTACGTGGTCTGCTGGTCCGACCCGAGCCAGGAAAGCAACGGCGCAGCATCCTGTTCCGCCGCTCCCAGCGAGTGGGCTGGCGGTGGCGGAACCTCGTTCGCCGCGCCGATTATGGCCGGCATTCAGGCGCTCGTGAATCAGTATACTGCCAGCAGCCAAGGTAATCCGAATGCCACCTACTACTCGCTGGCCCAAACCGAATACGGCGCAAGCGGCAGCTCGACCTGCAACTCGGCACTCGGCAACGATGTGGCCGGCTCGTGCATCTTTTATGACGTGACCCAAGGTGACATGGACGTGCCATGCACGGCGGGCACAAATAACTGTTACGACCCGTCAGGCACCTATGGCGTCCTGTCCACGTCGACTTCGGCGTATCAGCCCGCGTACGGAACGCAACCCGGCTGGGACTTTGCGACCGGAATCGGGACGGTGAATGCGTACAATCTTGTGAAGGCATTCGGCGCACTGGGCCCGACGCCCACCCCGACACCGACGCCAACGGCGACTGCGACCAAAACTGCGACCGTCACGCCGACCGCGACCTCGACCGCGACTCAGACCGCGACCCCGACGCCAACCACCACGGCGACGGCAACGGCAACCAAAACTGCGACCGTCACGCCGACCACAACTGCAACGGCGACAGCCACCGCAACTTCAACGGCTACCAATACGGCGACTGCAACCGCCACTCGCACCGCCAGCCCGACCGCGACGCCCACGCCGACCGCAACTTCAACGGCTACCAAGACGGCGACTGCAACCGTCACGCCGACGGCGACCATGACGGCCACGCCGACACCGACGGCAACCGCGACGGGGGCGACTCCCACGGCCACTCGTACAGCCACCGCGACGCCGACTCCCACTGCCACTCAAACCCCGACTGCGACGCCGACTCCGACCTCGGCGAAGCTGACCATCAGTCCCCATTCGCTGGCATTCGGGAAAACGGTGAAAGTCGGAAATACCAGCGCGCCCAAGACGGTCACGATCACGAACGCGGGTAAGAAGAAAATACGTCTGGCGGTGAGCGTCGAGAGCTGGAACGCGTGGCCGCCGGTGTTCGCGGTCAAGTCGGAATGCGAAAAAACGCTCGCACCCGGCAAGAGCTGTAAGGTATCGGTGACCTTCACGCCGCCGGACACGACGCGGCAGACTGGAAGCCTGATAATTTATGACAACGTGATCGGCTCGCCGCAGTCCGTTTCGCTGGCGGGAACCGGAAAGGCCAAGAAGAAAAAATCCCTACTGTCCCAATAGCCACTTCCCTGACAGGGAGAGCTATTCGTTAGCGACGCTTAGTTCGCCGCTGCCGTGCGCTCGGCAATCAGCCGATCCAGCTCGGCGCGCAGCTTGGGCAGCACTTCGTCGTAGCCGAAATAACCGATCTTGCGATCTTTCTTCTTGAGATTCACCGTGGTCGGACCGCACCACAACCCAAGGTCGGCGTCATCGGTCTCGCCCGGCCCGTTAACCCGGCATCCCATCACCGCAATCGTGATCTTGTACTTCTGGGCGTAAGTCGTGAGTTCCTTGACCTGCTGCGCCAGCTCGACGAACTTCATGTTCTCGACCCGCGAGCACGACGGGCACGAGATGATATTGAGCCCCGTACCGAAATCGGGCACCGAGATGAACCTGCCCGCCGCGACGTCCTCGATAATCTTGTGCCCTACTATCACTTCCTCGTGCTTGCGCTCGTTGGGCAGCGTGAGCGAGACCCGGATCGTATCGCCGATACCCTGCGCGAGCAGCTTTTCGAACGCTATCCGGGTCTTGATGATTCCGTCGGGCGGCAACCCCGCCTCCGTGACGCCAAGATGGATCGGCACGTCCGGCCGCCGCTTCGAGAAGCGCCGATTCGCGTCCATCACCTTGTTGGGATCGGAATCCTTCAGCGACACGACGAAGCGCGTGAAGCCGAGCTCGTCCATCAGCTCGCAATGGTACGCCGCCGACTCCACGATCGCGGCCAGTTGATCGCCCGGATACTTGTCCACAAACGCCGGCGCGACCGAGCCGCAGTTCACGCCGATCCGGATCGCGAGGTTGTTGTCCCGCGCCGCATCGACGATCGATTTCACCTTCTGCTCGATCGTCTTCGACTTTTCCATATGGTGCAAATGGCCCGGGTTGTAGCGAATCTTGTCCACGTGCGGCGCAACCCGGCCGGCGATCTTGTAGTTCTCCTGCAAATCGACCGACAGCACGATTCCCTTCGTCTGCGCGCGGATTTCCTTGAGCGCCGGGATTTCCTTCTCGCTGTCCATCGCGATCCGGACGATTCCCGCGCCTGCCTTCGCCAACTGATGGGCCTGCGCGACTGTTTGATCGACGTCGATCGTCCGCGTCGCGCACATCGATTGCACCACGACCGGCGCATCGCCGCCGACCTTGGCGCCGCCGATCGTTATCTGCCGTGTCTTCCGATCTTTTCGTGCCTGATCCATTTCCACCGTTTGCTTTCGGCGAGCGCCACGCTTGCTTCTGACAACTATAGCAGACCGTCCGCTCGTATCGATAACAACTGCCCTTCGCGCCTTTGAGCGCATCGTTCACCGACGCCCCGAGCGCGTTTGCGACCACGAATTTGCGCTATGACTTTTCCCTTGCAATCGGTCAGCGTTCTCATTAAGTTCTTTTTCCGTCGATAATATTAGACGGAATGAGGAGTTGCATAAGAGATGTTGCTGGCTTCGCCCATCTCTCGCGGCCACTTTTGGACATTCAAGCTCTTCGCTCGGGGAGGAGAGGAAGCTGAGCAATGAGTACCGTCGTCTCCACAATCGCTGCCGCCGATCTGCGTCCGTTTCCCGACGTTATCCTTCGCAGCCAGTTCTTCGAGATGGTCGGGGCGCGATCGTTCTCCAGCGAGCAGCGCCTGATGCTCGCGGTGCTGGCTGACGCGATCAACGTCGTGCAGGAATTCAGCGGCTCAAAGAGCCTGCGCAAACGCAACTCGTTTAACGACGCGTGGAACTGGTTCTTCACCAAGGGCGTCACTTCTCCGTTGTCATTTGACAACGTATGCGACGCGCTCGGCATGGACGCCCGGGGCTTGCGATGGCGGCTGTCCGAACTGGTCGCCGGCCGCGGCGGCGGTCCGCTGCGCCTGCGGCTCAAGGAAGCGAGCCGGATCCAACGCTTGACGGTTAATCGACCGCGCCGGCGCAATCCGCGCAGGATGCACCGCGTCGATCCCGCCCACTAGCAACTAACACTCCGACTCAATCGCCGGATTCAGGCCGCGGGCCGAGAAGAAAAGAAACAAACGCCGCGCACGGTTTCATTCTTCCGCCGACTCCTGATACCAATTCGACTTCATCCGAACCAAGGGAGACCGATGCTATGGACCGTCCGCTTGAGGGCGTCAGAGTCGTCGAAGTTGCGATGTGGGTCGCAGGCCCGTCCACCACCGCCGTGATGGGCGACTGGGGCGCCGACGTTATCAAGCTCGAAGACCCGGCCACCGGAGACCCGATTCGCGGCCTCGTTACGCGCACCATGGGCGATCCCAACGCGCGCATCCGTCCGCCGTTTGAACTCGACAATCGCAACAAACGCTCGGTCGCCGTTGACTTGCGCCGCCCCGACGGCCACGCCTTCGCGCTCAAGCTGATCGAACACGCCGACGTCTTCGTCACCAGCCTGCGCCTCGACGCCATCGAGCGCATGAAACTCGACTACGCGACCCTCTCCGCAAAAAATCCGCGGCTCATCTACGCGTCGATCAACGGCTACGGGCATCGCGGACCCGATCGCAATCGCCCTGCCTACGACTACGCCGCCGCGTGGGCGCGCTCGGGCCTGATGGCGACGATCGCCGAGCCGGGACAGTCGCCGCCTGGGCAGCGGCCCGCGATGATCGATCACGCCGTCGGCCTGGGTCTGGCGGGCGCAATCTCAGCCGCCCTGCTCGCACGCGAGCGTAGCGGCCGCGGCCGCGAGGTCAACATCTCGCTGTTCTCGATGGGCCTGTGGATGAACGCGTCGGATCTTACCATCGGCCTCATGACCGGCTTTTCTCCCCGATCCGAGTCGCGCACCCAGCGCATTAATCCGCTGTGGAGTTCCTATCGATGCGCCGACGCGCGATGGATTTACTTCGTGATGATTCAGAGCGATCGCTATTGGCCGGATTTCTGCCTCGCGCTCGGCAAACCGGATTGGCTGAACGACCCGCGTTTCAAGGATTCAGTCGCGCGCGCGCAAAACTGCGCCGCGCTCACAGACGAAATAGATCGCGCGATTGCGGCGAGGAGCTGCGACGATTGGGCGCCGATTTTCGATCGCCACAATCTCATCTGGGCCCCTGTGCGCACCGACGCCGAAGTGCTCGACGATCCGCAGGCCGAAGCTATCGGCGCTTTCGCCGCCGTGGACCATCCGAATATTCCCGGATGCCGCGTCGTGAACAGCCCCGTCGAGTTTGGCGACTCCCACCCACTGCCCCATCGTGCGGCCCCCGAACTGGGCCAGCATACCGAGGAAGTCGCGCTTGAAATGGGCCTGACGTGGGACGAGATCGCGCGTCTCAAAGCCTCCGGCGCCTTGGGTTAGATTTCCATCTGTACGATGCACCAAACCCGCTACTGACAGGCGATTTTGAACTTCGTGTGCAATCAAAACGCCATTATAAAACTGCACTTTCCTGAAAAGGTTTGACTCTGATGAACGCGCCTCCGTATGATCTTTATCACCTGTCAGCGGAGGTCGCCTGCTCGTGCGAATGATTGTTCCTCCTGTCGCTCATCGCCGCGAAATCGATCGCAACCTCGCCGAATTTTTCCGCGGCCATCGCGCCGCGCATTTCAACCGCGCCATTTCCTCGATGTGCCGATACTTCAAACTGCGCCGCCCGCGTGTCAAATGGTTCGAGTATATCGATTGGGGCAAGACCGCCGGCCGCACCTACGAAGACGGCCGCATCCATCTCGTGCATCCCGAAAACTGGAAACGCGGACGCGTCTATTTCAGCGAGCGCCTGTGGATTCAAATGATCTACCACGAGATGGGTCATTTCCTGTTCTGGTCTGACGCCGAGCGCAAGGCCGACCTGTTCTCGCGCCGGATGGTGACCGGGCTTAAAGTCCCCGGCCGCCGTAGTGCATCGCGCTCGCGCATGCGGGCGGGAATCTCGAGCACGCGTCGCGCTGCAAATCGCGTCCGCAAGCGCCGCCCGCGTATTTCGATCGCACGAAAATCGAGGCGCTCTGCGCGGATCGACGCTCGCAAATCTCGCCGGGTTGCCTGATGCCGCAAAAGCCCAACGTCGAAAACCGCTGGTGGGTCGAAACCACCTTCAAGAAACCCAAAAAGGCCAAGTCCGAAACTGAGATGCCGCAGTTGCCGGTCGCGATGGCCTTTTACCAGGTCGCGCGCGATTACGATCAGGATCGCGCCAAGGAAGACCTGACCGACAACAACCTGCGCGTCGCGCGCGAGGCCAATCCTCCGCAGGGAGATTGGGCCTACGTCGCGATGACCGAGCAGCATGCGCCGCCCAATGTCATCAAGCGCGTCAAGGACGAGTTTCGCCTCCCGCGCGAGGCGCGCGGCATCGTAATCGATCACGGGCGCGTCGTGCGCCTGCTGATTTGCGGCCCGCAGCTCGAGGACTGGATGATCGACATCACGCTCGGCGAGGAGCCGTCGGTCGATGCGTACGTATGGTCCGTGATGCATCGCGAGCGAATCTTCCGCCGCGCCGAGGACGCGCTGCGCCAGGCGCGCAAATGGGCCGTCAACCTGCTCCAGTTCCCTCCCCAGCGCGACGAGCCCTTCCGCGGCTCCCTGCTGGTCTAGCCAAGCTTCGCGTTCAGGGTAAGCTCGATTGTGGACTTGACCCTCCACCGCTCGGTTGCGCCATGAAATACCTGTCGCTCGTGCTCATAAACCTGACCCGCAACAAGCGGCGCACGATTCTTACCACGCTGTCGATCACCGTCTCGGTATTCATCTTCGCGTCCCTGATCAGCCTGCCGGGACTGCTCAACCAGGTCCTGCGCGACCGCGCCAACTCGCTGCGCCTGATCTGTCACAGCAAGGCGGGCTTCTACTATATGTTGCCCGAAGCGTATCGCCGGCAGATCGAAAAAGTTGCACACGTGGAGGCAGTGGCCGGCTACAGCGTCTTCATGGGAACCTACCGCGATCCGAACGAGCAGATCGGCATCCTCGCCACCGACGACGATCATATCCCCGAAATCTTTCCCGATTGGGAAGTCAGCGCGGAAGCCGAACGCGAATTCAAAAGCATGCGCACCGCAGGCCTCGTCGGAGCCACCTTGATGAAGATTTACGGCTGGAAAGTCGGCGACACGATCATGCTGCGCGGTACGGTGTATCCGGTCGATCTGCAACTGACAATTGTGGGCGTGCTGAACGAGAAAGCCGCAGGGCCTCAAATTATTTTCAGGCGCGACTACATGGAAGAACTGCTGGGCAGGCCCGGCACCGCGAACCTGTTCTGGGTGAAAATAGACCGCTCGCAATCGGCGCCCGAGGTGATCGCCGCAATCGATGAAATGTTCGCCAATTCGGCGCACGAGACGGCCACCGAAACCGAAGTCGCGCTGATCAAGAGCGAGATGGCCGGCAATCTTGCCCTTCTGGTTAATGGCGCAAAATTTCTTGCGGTGATCGTGATCTTCACGATCGCGCTGGTCGCCGTCAACACGGCTGCGATGGCGGTGCGCGAACGGCGCCACGAGATGGCGGTGATGCGCGCGATTGGATTCACGCGCAACTCGATCATTGCGCGAATCCTCGTCGAGGGACTGGTCGTCGGCATGGCCGGCGGTGTCCTCGGATGCGCCTTGGCGCTCCTGGGATTCGAACTGTTGCCGCACGTTTCCGGAGCGCTCGGTCCGCTCGCGCTCTCCCTGACGCTATCGCCGCGAATCGTTGCCTACAGCTTCATGATCGCCGCCCTGATCGGAGCAGCCAGCGGGTTCATACCTGCGACTCTGGCCACCCGCGGCGACATTTCGACCGAACTCCGCGCCGTGTAAGGCCCCTTCGAGGCCGCTCAGCCTCACGGTCTTAATCAGGCTGCGATTTACCAGAATCGAGGCAACACTTCTTGTATTTCAGGCCGCTGCCACAGGGGCAAGGGTCGTTCCGCCCTGTTCGAGGAGAGGCTTCGCCATCCTCGGAGCGCAGATGATCCATGAGCCGTTCCACTGGTACGCCTGACCGCATCAGCGACGCGATCTTCCGCAGGCGTGGGCGGCTATGGGTGAAAAACTTTTTCAGGCCCGGGCAAAGATAGTTAAGACCCTGTTCGCCGTCGGGTGTCCGGGCAAACCGGTCCTTTGGACACCCGCCATTGCACGACTTCAGGACCTCGCAATCCCGGCAGTATTGGGGCAGTCCGTCCCGCTTCTTGCGTCCGAATTCGCGCTGCGCCGGGTCCTCCAGTATTTCCACGAGCGGTGTTTCGAGAATGTTCCCGATGCGGTGCTCCGGATCGACAAAATGATCGCAGGAGTAGAAATCTCCGTTATGCTCGACGACCACGACATCGCCGCAGGTCTCCTTGAAAATGCACAAAGCATGCTCCACCCCGAGCAAGGGTCTGAGCGCCTCATCGAAGTTCTGGATGGCGATCCGGCCGATATCGTGCCTGAACCACTCGTCGAAAATCGTGCACAGGAACTCTCCGTAGGCTTCTGCCGGCGCCGTCTCCGCGCTTACCCCGCTCCCGCCTTGCCGCGCGACCAGCGGAAGGAATTGCAGGAACTCCACGCCGAGCTCCTTGAAAAAGCGATAAACCGCAGTCGGCTGCCCGACGTTCCCACGATGCACGACGCACAGCACGTCGCATGGAATCCGGTAGCGCTTCAAGAGCCGGATGGACTGGATCACCCGCTTGTGGGTCGTACCGCCGCCCTTGGTCACGCGATAGCGGTCGTGGAGCGCCTTCGGTCCGTCGATGCTGATGCCGACCTGGAAGCGTTCCGCGGCGAGGAAGCGGCACCATTCGTCGTCGATCAGCGTGCCGTTGGTCTGAATGCCATTGAGGATCTGCCGTCCCGCAGGTCGGTGCTTGCGCTGGAGCTCGACGATTCGGCGGAAATAATCGAGCCCTAGGATGGTCGGCTCGCCGCCGTGCCACTCGAAGAAAATCATGTCCTTAGGGCAGGCCTCGATGTGCTGGACGATGTAGCGCTCCAGCAGATCATCGGTCATCCGAAGCGATCCGCCGTTCGGATACAGGGCCGACTTGTCGAGGTAATAGCAGTAGCTACAGTCGAGGTTGCAGACCGCGCCCGCCGGTTTTGCCATCACCTGGAATTCCCGCGAAGCTGCCACCATTCAGTGATACACTCCCCACCTGGCGTGAGCTATCAAAAAAGAGGCAGTTGAATCTGCACGTCGGGCGACAAACAGGGACGCGGTAGCGCGCCGATTCTGTCTGCTACTTTCTGAACTCGACGGTCGCCGTCCCTGTCACGAGGCGCTCCGACTCCTCGTTTTCCATCCAGACGTCGATCTCGGTCGTGCGCTCTTCGGGATTCTTGTTCGTGATAAAGCCGTGAATCGTGACCGTGTGATCGGGTTGCACCGGCACGCGATAGGTCGTGTTCATCCGCGTCAGCCACGCATTGCTCGAGCCGATCCAGTCCGTCACCAGCTTCGAGAGCAGTCCGAGGCTCATGTTGCCCGGGATGATCATCCCGGGCAGCCCTTCCTTCCTGGCGGCTTCATCGTCGGTGAAGCGTCCCGCGCCTTCACCCATGCCCATCGTCCTGGCGTAGGCGCGGCACTGATCCTTGCTCACGAACAGCTCAAGCGGGCCGAGCGTGTCGCCGATATTGATCTCTTCGAAACTATTCACGCAATTCGACTTCCCGATCCCGATGCGCTCAGGGGCGGTTCATGAAGCGATGGTCGATATGGGCCAGCACTTGATCGTTCTGGTTCTTCAGTGTCGAGCGGATTACGACGAACACCATCGTGCCCGTCCGTCCCGTTTTCTCGTAGATTTCCTTTACGTGCGAGCTGAGCGTTACCTGGTCGCCTGGCCTTATCGGCGCGACGAACTCGACATCCTTGCCGGCGTCGAAGCCGCGCAGTCCGAAGCGCGGAACGTTGTCGAAGAAATGCCGCCCGTTGCGGAACGTCACCGCGAACGACGGCGGCGCGACGATCCCTCCGTACGGGCCTTTTTTCGCCGCCTCCTCGTCCGTGTATATCGGATTGGTCTCGCCGAGCGCCGCGCAGTACCGTTTTATCTTGTCGGCCTTGACTTCGACCGGCTCGGTGATTTCGAAGGTCTTGTTGATCAGCGCCGGATCGTAATTCACTGCCATCTTGATTTTCTCACTGTCTTGCTATCGCAGTCGCGGCGTTACCTGGATTCCATCGCGACCGCATGCGGCACGGTTTTGCGCCGCGGCCGGAAATCCACCGGCTCGTAATTGCCGGTCTTCAATTCCCGCACCAGGTCGTCGATCGTCTTGATGTACGCGCTGAATTTTGTCGCGCACAGCCCTATCAGGCTCACCAGATGGCTGTCGGAACCGCCGGTCGCGGCAAAACCGTATTTCGCGATCAATTCCGCGCTGCGCTCGTCCTCGCCCTTGCGCGAGCCGCCGTTCAGCGCCTCGACCGCGACCACGTTCTCCAGCGGCGGCCTCGATTGATAGTGCTCGTAGAGCCCGATATTGGGGCGGCCGGGATGACACGGCACGACAATTCCGCCCATGCGCGCCACTTCATCGATCAAGGTCTGCGCGTCGAGCCGCACGTCGGCAAAATCGAAGCGCGCCACCATGTCATCGTTCACCCCGAACACGAGCATGTGTCCGTAGTTGGTCTCGACTTCCGACGCGCGCAGCACCAACGTTCCGAATTTGTCCTCGAGATGGCGGTAGTCGGCGTCGCGATTGAACTGGCGATGCTCGGTCAGGACGATTCCATCGACCGGCCGCTCGGCCTGACGCAGCTTGATCCAGTTGAGGTACGCCTCTACCGGTGCGCGGCTGTCTTCCGATGCTTCGCTATGCGTGTGCAGATCAAGGATTGTACTCACCAGGATTGAGCCCTCACCTCGCCGGGCGAAATTTCGCGAGCGTCACCGCGGGCGTGACGTCCTCGAATACGACCTCGACGGGCATCCCTATTTTAGCCTGTTCCGGCCGGCAGTCGACAAGGTTGGTGAGCATTTTCACGCCCTCTTCCAACTCGACGTACGCCATGATGTACGGTATCGATTCGCGAAACCCCGGTGCCTGGTTCTGATACGTCGTGGTGAAGGTATAGACCTTGCCGCGCCCGCTGCATTTTATCCATTGCACCTGCGACGACATGCAATTCGTGCACAGCGCGCGCGGATAGTAGCGGATGTCGCCGCAAGTTGCGCATTTCTGGATGTAAAGTTCGTGCCGTTGAAGCGCCTCCCACCACGGACGGTTCTCTTCGTCGAGATGCGGGAGCGGCTTCGAGTATTTTTTCGCTTGCGTCTGTTCCACCATGATTTATCGTCCGCCCCGAGGTTACTGATTGCTGAGGATAAGCGTCGCGCCCGAATGGCGCGTGCCGAGCGCGCCGCCGGTGCCGTGCGCGAGTGCGATTTCGCAATCCTTGACCTGCCGCGGACCGCATTCGCCGCGCAGTTGCTTGGCCGCCTCGATCACCAGGAAGATTCCGCGCATCCCCGGATGGTTCGACGACAACCCCCCGCCGTCGGTGTTGATCGGAAATTCGCCGTCGAAGCGCAGCCTTCCGCCCGACACGAACGCGCCGCCTTCGCCGCGCTTGCAAAAGCCGAGATTCTCCAGCGTGGCCAGCACGGTGATCGTGAACGAGTCGTAGATCATCGCCATGTCGATGTCCTTGTGCGCGACGCCCGCGCGCTCGAACGCAAGCCGGCCCGATTGCGCCGCCGCGATTTCCAGAAAATCGCGCTGCCCGCGCGCCGCGTGCCGCACCGTCTCGCCCGCGCCAAGAATGTAAACCGGCTTCTTCTTCAAATCGCGCGTGCGCTCCGCCGACGTGATCACCAGCGCGCCGCCGCCGTCGCTGATGATGCAACAATCCAGCAGATGCAGCGGCGACGAGATGATTCGCGACGCGAGTACGTCTTCCACCGTGATCGGGTCTCGGTACTTCGCGGCCGGATTCATGGACGCATGCAGCCGCGTCGTGACCGCTATTTCGGCCAGCTGCGCCGAGGTCGTCCCGTAGTCATGCATATGGCGCTGCGCGACCATCGCATACGCCCCGACGGTCGTCGGCCCGAACGGAATCTCGTACTGGTCGCACGGATCGCCTGCGCCGCCGCGTTCTCCGCCCGTGCCAATCGCAAACCGCGACGAGGCCGCCGTCGAGCCATAGACCACCACGCATACGTCGCACAGCCCGGCGTGGATGGCGGCCGCCGCGTGCGCGGTGTGCGCCACGAACGACGACCCGCCGATCGAAGTCGAGTCGACAAAGTTCGGCGTCAGGTTCAGGTAATCGCAGAAGCCGACGATTCCCATCCCGCTCATCCCCATTCCGGTCGTGCACAGCCCGTTTACGTCCTTGATCGTCAACCCGGCGTCGTCCAGCGCGCCACGCAGGCTCTCCGCCATTATCTGAAACAGACTTTTGTCCGGCGCGAAGCGGGTGGGATGCTCGAACACGCCGGCCACTGCGGTTTTGCGGCTTAAACTCATCTCGAATTCCTATCTTCAGTTAGCCAACGAAAAAACGAACTGTTCGATCGCGGCGTTGTACTCGGGGGGACGCTCGCGCGGGATATAGTGACCGGCGTCCGCGATAATCTTGCAGGTCGCGCCGCGAATCTTGCCCGCGATAAACTCCGCGTCGGCCGGCGTGGTGCCCTGGTCGTCGGCGCCGGCAATCACCAGCGCCGGTTTGTCGATCTTTCCGATCGCGTCGCGCAAATCGAGCTGCGAGCAGGCGACGATGTCGGTGTAGCGCACGCGCGGATCGGTCTTGATTTGTTCCATCCAGCCTTCGCGGACCACGTCGAAGTTTTCCTTCACCGTGCGGGGCGAATAGCCGTCAGTGTTGAAGGCCTGCGGCGCCCGGCCCATCGTGATTGCCCGCAATGCCTCGATTCGATCGGCCGTGATGTTGAACTTCGGCGCCGTGCAACTGAGGATCAACGCCTCGACGCGCGCGGCGTGGCGGATCGCCAGGTCCATCGCAATCGCGCCGCCCATCGAATGCCCCAGTATCACCGCCGCTTTGATCTTCAACATGTCAAGAAAAGCCGCAACGAAGTCGGCATAGTCCTGAACCGTGCGCAGCCCCTCGACGCCCGCCGAGCGTCCATGCCCGGGCAGATCGAGCGCGATCGGACTGTGCCGGCCGCCGAACGCGTCGATCTGGCGATGCCAGGTGTGACCGTTCGAGCCGGCGCCGTGAACGAACAAAATCTTGCGGCCGCGTGAAAAGTCCGGCGCCACGTCGGGCAGCGTCGTAGCGCCGCTATAGAAGTAGTAGGTCGCGTATCCCCTCACATCGGTGTATTTCGTTGGCATCGGCGCGAAACTCTCCGCCATCTGCTTTTGTGGGTTAGCTATTAGGTTGAGCGCGCGCTTGTCAAACGGCGCCAGACTCAGACATCCCGCCTGCCAAGGATCAGCGGTTCGCGCAGGGTCAAGCTGCGCGACGCGCCCGCCTTGGCGACTTCCGCCAGCATCGCGTCGGCCTGTTGGCGCTCGCCCTCGGGTATCAATGGCATCCATCTGATGCTGATCCACTCTTCGATATCCGCCCACTGGATTGTAAATGGCGCCGCGCGTTCCTCGACGCGCAGACCGGACCTGGCAAACGCCCGCTGGTAGCGATCATCGGGAGCCGCGTCGGCTTGGCGGCGGCCCGCACGCTGAAAGATCACGTCGCGATATTCGCGCCATCGGTCCGGACCGACGATCGCGCTCAGCATCTGCCGAAAACCTTCGTCCCGCTGCCCGGTTGCCACCAGCAACCCGCCGGGCCGCACGCATCGCGCGAACTCCGCCACGACGCCGTCGAGATCCGCAACGAACTGAAGCACGTGGCTTGCGAAAATGAAATCGAACGACTCCGGCTTGAACGGCAGCCGTGACACGTCCGCGCAAAGCAGCCGGCATTTCACGCCGACGCGATTGCGCGCGGACAGCAGCATGTCGATCGACAAGTCGACGCCGGTCACCCCACGAACGCGATTTCCGGGCGCCGCCGCAAACTTCGCGAGATAGGCGCCATTGCCGCATCCGACATCGAGCACGTCGCGCGCATCCGCGATTTCCCCCGCGATCGTCTCGAGGACGGCGCGGCGCCGATTCCCGTAGTACTCGCCATCGCCATAAGTGGCGGCTAAGCGGCCGAAGTACTCGGCTACCGGTAAAGGTCTGCGATGCCCTGAGGTTTCACTTTCGCTGGAGTCCATGTCGCGCCGTCCCTTCTTCCTTCCGTCAGTCCGAGCGGAGCGTGGCCGCTCGATTTCGCTGAGGATGACAGAAAAGCAGGCGCGCGGAGAAGAGTTTGCCGCTACTTTCGTGCCTTGCGGCCTTTGGGTTTGCGCGTGGGCGCGGATTTTTCGTCGATTGGATCGGCTTGCCCGTGCTCCCAGATTTCGATCGCCGCGCGGCTGAATCGCCACGCACTGCCTACGCGGAAGCCCGGTATTCGTCCTTCGTGCAGCAAGCGGTAAATCGTAGTTGGATGGACGCGAAGATGCGCCGACAACTCCGAGATGGTCAGAATATCTTTCGAGGATGCCATCGTAAGCCAAGCCCCCCCCTCGGTGAAATTTATCAATTCCCCCTTAAACGAGAGGTATCGCTTGATGCCGCACAAAAACCCACAATGCAGCCTCTAACCGTGCCACGAATAAGTCAATACTGACCATTCGCGCCCGTCAGAGGCTGAGAATCTTGGTAAAGGTGCGTCACATTGCGTTATGGTTAGCGAAAGATGGCTAAAAGAACTCAACGCCTCACTTCAAAATCCTGCGGATTACCAGTTTTCCAGGAGAGAAAGACGCTTCATCGACGCGCAACGCGTGATGTGCAAAGAAAAGGGGCGGTTCCATAACCGCCCCTAAAGCATTCGCCATAACAGCGCCACTCGCTACCGGCTCACCATCATCGCCGCCGCGCGACGCTTTTGAAATCATCTAACCTGACGTTAGATTGCCTCGCTAACCGCATCTTCGTGCTGCGTCGGCTTGGGCCGCGACTGTATCGGCGTGTAGTGCCGCGTCGATTCGCCGATATAGACTTGGCGCGGCCGCGCGATCTTCTGTTCGGGATCGCGCACCATCTCCGCCCATTGCGCCATCCATCCCGAAGTCCGCGGGATCGCGAACAACACCGGAAACATCGTCATCGGGAAGCCCATCGCCTGGTAAATTATTCCCGAATAGAAATCGACGTTGGGATACAACTTGTGCGAGATGAAATAGTCGTCCTGGAGCGCGATCCGTTCGAGCTCTACCGCTATATCGATCAGCGGATTGCGGCCGGTCACCTCGAACACCTGCTCCGCAAAATGCTTGAGGATTTTCGCGCGCGGATCGTAGTTTTTGTACACTCGATGCCCAAAGCCCATCAGCCGGCGCTCGCCCTCCTTGACCTTCTTAATCAGCGCGGGAATGGCCGACACTGAACCGATTTCCATAAGCATCCGGATCGCAGCTTCGTTCGCGCCGCCATGCAGGGGGCCGTAAAGCGCCGAGATAGCAGCGGACGCGCAGGCGTAGGGATCAGGCTGCGAGCTTCCCACCGCGCGCATCGCATTGGTGGAGCAGTTCTGCTCGTGATCCGCGTGCAGGATGAAGAGTACGTCGAGCGCGCGCTCGAGCACCGGGTTCGGTTTGTATGTAAGCTCGGTCATTTTGAACAGCATCGCAAGCAGATTGCCGGTGTAGCTGAGGTCGTTGTCGGGATAGACGTAAGGAAGTCCCCGGGTATGCCGAAAGGCGAACGCCGCCAGGGTCGGGATCTTGCCGATCAGGCGGCGGGTCTGCAGCCGGCGCGATTCGAGGTCGTGTATAGCGCTGGCGTCGGGATAAAAGGTCGAGAGCGCGCCGACGGTACTGAGCAACATTCCCATCGGATGCGAATCGTAGCGGAAGCCCTCCATGAACATCTTGATATTCTCGTGCACCATCGTGTGAATCGTGATGTTGTGTTTCCAGCGGTCGTAGTGCGCTTGGTCCGGCAGCTCGCCCTTGACGATCAGGTACGCAGTCTCGAGGTAGTTGCTTTTCTCGGCGAGTTCTTCGATCGGATATCCGCGATAGCGCAGTATCCCCTTGTCGCCGTCGATGTACGTGACGCGGCTGCGGCAGGACGCCGTGTTGCCGAACGACGGATCGTAGGTCATCAGGCCGAAGTCATCGGCGCCGGTCTTGATTTGACGCAAATCCATCGCGCGAATCACTCCGCCCTCCTCGATCGGTACATCGTATTTCTTGCCGGTCCGATTGTCGGTGATTGTCAACGTGTTGTTTGCCATTGATGTTGCCTCAACTGGTTTGTGGCGTTCTGGTTCTTTATATTCCGTTTAAGATACACAAATATATACATAAGAAATATAGATATATACAAGTGTGCAGCATTAGTTCTCCAAGGCCGGCGCATGCCCCTTTTAAGCTGCCGGGCGTCTCGCAACCGCCGCCGCGCCATGCCACTGTGTGCGCTTGCGCGTTGGCTTAAGAGTGCATCGAAAAAATGCTCGATAAAATAATCTCCGGACTCTCCGCCTTCATCATCGCGACGATTTCTGCGCTCGGCTACGGCGGGGTTGTCCTGATGATGGCGATCGAAAGCGCATGCATCCCGTTGCCCTCCGAAATCATCATGCCGTTCTCGGGCTACCTGGTCGTCACCGGCCGCTTCGGTTTGCAGATGGTCGCGATAGCGGGGGCGGTCGGATGCCTGCTCGGCTCGTACGTGGCGTATTTCGTCGGCTCCTGGGGCGGCCGCCCTTTCATCGAGCGTTACGGCCGTTACGTTCTCATCGCTCAGCACGAACTCGAAACCGCCGACCGCTTTTTCGCGCGATGGGGTTCGCACACCGTCTTCTGGAGCCGCATGCTGCCGGTAGTGCGCACCTTCATCGCATTTCCCGCGGGCGTATCGCGGATGAAACTCGTCCCGTTCACCATCTACACGCTGATCGGGTCATACATATGGTGTCTCGCGCTGGCCTACGGCGGGATGAAACTCGGGCAGCACTGGAAGGATCTCGCGCCGTATTTTCATCGCTTCGACGCATTGATCGCGATACTCTTGATAGTGGGCGGCGTCGCCCTGATCTATAATCGGGTGAAGGGAATCGCGTCCGCATCGACTTCCGCCAATTGAATCCATCGCGGCCAGGAAAGGAACCAAATGCCCGCAATAGAACCGCCCGACCCTTCCGAACTCGAGGAAATATTCGCCAGCATCGATCCGACTCCGGTCCGGATGGCTCATGACTACCTGAACGAAGCCGGCATCGAATCATTCGTCTTTGACGCCGGATCGTCGCGGCTGCTCGGTACGACCGCCGCGGTGCCGACCCGCCTGATGGTTCATCGGGACGCCGCCAAAGACGCGCGCGACCGCTTAAACGAACTCGGCTTCACGGACAAGTGATCGTACACAACCGGAATCCTGGATGGTGGCAGCGCGCCGTTTTCTACCAGATCTATCCGCGCTCGTTTGCCGATTCGAACGGAGACGGTGTCGGCGATCTCGACGGCGTTACCGCGCATCTCGACTATCTCAATGACGGTACGCCGAACTCGCTCGGCATCGACGCCATCTGGCTGAACCCCATCAATCCGTCGCCGCTCGACGACTGGGGCTACGACATCAGCGACTATTGCGGCATCCACCCGGAACTCGGCGATCTCGCCGCCTTCGATCGCCTGGTTGCACAGGCGCATCGCCGCGGGATACGCGTGATCGTCGATCTGGTGCCCAACCATACCTCGAATCAGCATCCATGGTTCGTCGAGTCGCGCGCGTCGCGCGCCAATCCCAAACGCGACTGGTACATCTGGATTCCCGGCCTGCCGGATCGTCCGCCCAGCAACTGGCAGAGCTACTTCGGCGGCGATGCGTGGAAGTACGACCCCGCCACCGCGTCATGGTACCTGCACACGTTCCTCGAGGAGCAGCCCGACCTGAATTATCGAAATCCCCAAGTGGTCGAGGCAATTCACGACGTCATCCGGTTCTGGCTCGATCGCGGCGCTGACGGTTTTCGCATCGACGTGATCCAGGGGCTCATCAAGGATGACCAGCTCCGCGACAATCCGGTCCGGG
This sequence comes from Binatus soli (SeqCode), assembly GCF_050015535.1. Lineage (NCBI taxonomy): Bacteria > Candidatus Binatota > Binatia (SeqCode) > Binatales (SeqCode) > Binataceae (SeqCode) > Binatus (SeqCode) > Binatus soli (SeqCode). The sequence continues at coordinate 39,532 of NZ_JBEKBF010000008.1, forward strand.
CCGAGCACGACCCCGACATCCCGTGGTACGCGGAGGGCACGCAGGATCCGCTCTACAGTTCGGACCGGCCCGAGGTTCACGAAATCATTCGCGGGTTGCGCCGCGTCACCGACAGTTACGAACAGCGGATGATGGTCGGCGAGACGTGGCCGCGCGAGCAGGAACGGCTGGCGGACTATCTGCGGCCCGACGAACTTCAGCTCGCGTTCAACTTTCGCTTTCTGCTCGCGCACTACGACGCGCGCCGCTTCCGGGCCGCAATCGAGCTGACGGAAAAGACCTTCGGACCCGGCGCGTGGCCCACCTGGACGCTCTCGAATCACGATTTCCCGCGCCATATCTCGCGCTACTCGTACGATGGCGACGGTGACGCACGCGCCCGCGTCGCTGCGGTGATGATCATGGCTTTGCGCGGCACGCCCTTCATTTACTACGGCGAAGAAATCGGGATGCGCGAAGCGGAAATTCCCGCCGGTCGCAAACTCGATCCGGTCGGACGCGACGGTTGCCGCTCGCCGATGCAATGGAGCGGCGCCCGCAACGGCGGATTCTCCGCGAACGCGAGGACATGGCTGCCGTGCGGAGACTTCAAGGCGGTCAACGTCGCACGCCAGTTGAACGATCCGCACTCGATGCTCTCGCTCTATCGCCGGCTGATCCAAATCCGCAAATCAACCCCGGCGCTGACCGAGGGCAGCTATCGCGCCCTGGACAGCGCGCCCGAAGATTGTCTCGTGTTCCATCGCGATACGCCCGCGCAGCACATTGTCGTCGCGCTGAATTTCACCGCCGAGCCACGCGAGATCGATTTGCCCGCGGGCAAAATCATTCTGAGCACGATTGCCGCCGGGCGGGCCGAGTCCACGAAATCTCCCCTGCGGCTGGGCCCAAACGAAGCCGTCATCGTGGAAGCCGGCTGAACTTTCCAGTTTGCGCGCCGCCACTTCCGTTCATAGGATCACCGCCGATCGGGCAATTTCTACCATCCGTTGGTACTGTCTCAGTTTGGGACTCGGCTCCGGGTAGGAAGTGGACCTTAGCGCTCATCCGCCCTCGGCGCTATGTTGACCGGAAAACCGCGTGAGGTGTTCCATGATGCGGATTATCCAAGGCGACCTGAGCGACCAGCGCGTGGTCGATCTCCTGCATATTCACCTGACAACGTTTCCGTCCGGGCCTCCGGAGAGCGGGCACGCTTTGGACATCACCGGGCTTCAATCTTCTGACATCAGCTTTTGGACGATCTGGGAGGATGAAACGCTCTTGGGATTCGGTGCGCTGAAGCGGCTCTCGGCCGATCATGGTGAGGTCAAGTCGATGCATACCGCTCAGGCCATGCGGGGAAGGGGAGTGGGAACCGCGATGCTGCGGCACATCATTGCGACCGCGCGGGTAAGAGGCATGTCCCGCCTTAGCCTCGAGACAGGCACAAAGGATTATTATCGGCCAGCGCGCTCGCTTTACAGGAGCCATGGCTTCGTGGAGTGTCCGCCGTTCGCCGACTATGTGCTCGACCCGAACAGTGTCTTCATGTCGCTCGACCTGCACGAATCCTGATCCGGAGGTCCACTCAGGGCGTGAAAGCCGAATGTGAAACTGAGACACTACCCGTCGTCGCGTTGGCGAGAAGTCGGCTGTGAAGAGGGGCGTATGTCTGAAATTCAAACCAGGCACTTGGTTCTTCGACAATTCAGAGATTCCGACGTCGACCCGCTATACGAGATTCAAGGCGACCGGGAGTACATGAGGTTCACCTTCTGCGCAGAATCCAGAGCGGTATGTGAGACCTGGCTTCGTCGATATGCTGAGAGCCGGCGCGTAAATGGCTTTGCTCCGTGGACGATAGTGCTCCGCTCGGACGATCGTGTGATCGGATGGGGAGGGCTGAATATCGATCCTAAGGCGCCTGAATGGGGCCCCGAGGTGAGCTACTTCATCCACCCGGCGTATCAAGGTCGAGGATTCGCTACCGAGCTCGTGCATTGCTCTCTGCAGTACGGGTTCAACGACTTGCAGCTGAAGCGGATCGGCGCATTCGCGATGCCGGAGAACGAAGCCTCCATCAGGGTTCTTACAAAGTGCGGGTTCAAATTCCTTCGGTACGAACCGGCACTTCGTCGCAACCACTACGAGTTAGGGGCAGAGGAGTGGACACCGCCGACCGAAAATTGACGAAATGCCTTTAGACTTAAGATTTCCCAGAAACTCACGCCGCCTGTTTCTCGCGCTCGGCGATGAAGCGCTGGATTTCCTCGGCTTTGAATCGGACGTAATGGCCCAATCTGATGGATGGAAGAGTGCCAAGTCTCGCTTGCTCTCGGACCCACGATTCGGGGACATCGAATAGCTTCGCGACCTGAGGAGCTCCAGGCCTGAAAGCCGAATGTGAAACTGGGACACTACCATCCGTGGTGGTTTTGGGACGGATGCTCTCTAGGGGTAGTTTCGTTCCGTCAGAAATTATTTCTGCTGGAAGCGGGGCTCGCCCGATTTCAGGCGAGCCCAGCGAGTACGGGATATCCTGGCGATTGACCATAGCGTACGCATAGCACGCCAAATCCCGGCGGGGGCAGGCTGAATAGTTCATCCCCCAAATCCGGTTAATCGAAACCGAACCAGTGCCAAAAGAAAGCGACGGGCCATCGGCCCGCCGCCTTCGATCTGACGATTGACTATCCCTGCTTACGCGTCGTAGTAGAGCGCGAATTCGTACGGATGCGGCCGCAGGCGAATCGCGCTGACTTCGTTCGCCATCTTGTAATCGATCCAGGTCTCGATCAGGTCCTCGGTAAAGACATCGCCCTTGAGCAGGAACTCGTGATCCTTCTTCAGGTTGGCCAGTGATTCCTCGAGCGACGCGGGCATGCTCGGCACCTCGGCCAACTCGGCCGGCGTAAGTGCATAGATGTCCTTGTCGAGCGGCTGGCCCGGATCGAGCCGGCGCTGAATTCCGTCGAGCCCCGCCATCAGCATCGCGGAGAACGCGAGATACGGATTGCAGGTCGGGTCGGGGAAGCGTACTTCGATTCGCTTGGCCTTCGGCGACGGCGAGTACATCGGGATTCGCACCGAGGCCGAGCGGTTGCGCGACGAGTACGCCAGGTTGATCGGCGCCTCGAAGCCCGGCACCAGCCGGCGATACGAGTTGGTGCCCGGACAGGTGAAAGCCGCCAGCGTCGGCGCGTGATGCAGGATGCCCGCGATGTAGTGCATCCCAAGTTCCGACATCCCGGCGTAGCCGTTGCCGGCGAACAGGGGAGTGTCACCCTTCCAGATGCTCTGATGCGTGTGCATGCCGGTGCCATTGTCGCCGAAGATCGGCTTGGGCATGAAGGTGGCAGTCATCCCATGGCGCACCGCGACGTTCTTGACGATGTATTTGTACCAGGTCAGCCAGTCGGACATTTTGGTCAGCGTCTGAAAGCGCATGTCGATTTCAGCCTGGCCTGCGGTGGCGACTTCGTGATGCTGTTTCTCGACGCGGATACCTACCCGCTCCATCTCGAGCACCATCTCGGTGCGGATGTCCTGCAGGGTGTCCACCGGCGGGACCGGGAAGTAGCCGGCTTTGTTCTTGACCTTGAAGCCCAGGTTGGCGCCTTCCTTGACCGCGCCCTCGCGCCCGCTGTTCCAGTTACCTTCGTTCGAGTCGATGTAGTAGTAGCTCGAATTCTGCGTGGTGTCGTAGCGCAGCGAGTCGAAGATAAAAAACTCCGGTTCGGGTCCGAAGTACGCCGAGTCGCCGATGCCGGTGGTCTTCAAATAGGCTTCGGCCTTGCGCGAGATATTACGCGGGTCGCGTGTGTAGTCGGCGCGGGTGATCGGATCGGAGATGTTGGCGATCATACTCAGCGTGGGATCCTTGGTGAACGGATCCATCACCGCCGTATCCGGATCGGGAATCACCAGCATGTCGCTGTTGTCGATCGCCTGCCAGCCGCGAATCGACGACCCGTCGAAGCCGAGGCCCTCGTCGAAGGGCGCTTCATCCTTGAACTCGGAGATCGGGGCAGTGAAATGCTGCCACGTGCCGAGCAGATCGATGAATTTCACATCGACCATCACCACGCCCTTATCCTTGATCATTTGCAGAACTTGTTTAGGCGTCATCGAACCCGTAACCCTCCTGGCCGCTTAACGGGGGCGGCATACCCATACTTGTTGGTTGATTGAACGATCTATAGAAACCGCGCGCCGTCCGCACCTGCGGACGATGGCATGAGACGCATCAGGAATTACACCGGCCGTCACACCAGACTCATTCGAACGTTACGACCGACAACGCTTTCTGTCACGAAAACTCCCTTAATGCAACGCCCATCGAACGGGCGTCTGCCGCACATTCGAGCAGCATCGCACGCCCGATGACTTGCGTTTCGGTGGAGGATCCAGCATCGGAGCCTCTATTTTTCCGCCCATCAGCCCAACAGTTTGATCATTGCAAAATAAATGCCGAGCATGACCAGCCCCATCGGCACTCCAATCTTCGCCCACGCGGCGCTCTCGATTCTGAGCGCCCCCGCGCTAACGATGTTGGGGATATTGCCCGGTATCAGCATCCCGCCCGAAACCAGCAGCGCCAGAATCGCCTCGCGCGCGCGCGCAATGGCCATGCCGTGGACTTCGAGCGCGACCAGGGTCGCATTGTCGAGCGCGGCGGACACGGTATTGACCCAGAACAGAAGATCGTTGCTCATTTTGCTGACGTACTCATTCGCAATCGGGCCGTAAGCGCTGCTGATCAGCACCAGGCCCGCGATGAACGCAAACACCTTGGCTGCTTGAACGAAAATCGCGCTGTAGGATTGGCGTACGTGCGCGCCCGCGGGCGCCTCGTCGTATTCACCGCGGGCAAACCCGCCTGCGACTATCGAACTCACAAACACGCCGGGAAATACCCAGGGCGCCAGCAAATGGAACAGCCCGAAGAAGCCCAGATTGAGCGCTCCCGTGGCAAGCGTCGAGAGCGGCTCGCCCAGCGGCGTCAGCGATGCGCCCAGGCCGATGGCGAAGCATCCCGCAACCGTCACGCGCACCCGCTTGTCGCGTGCGAAATGAAGCAGGCCTATCACCTCGACCAGCACCAGGGCGGCGACGATCGCGGTGATGACGCTGGAGATAGATGCGATCGCGAAAATCGTCGCGGCGGTCAGTACCGGTCGCGACACTCGCTTGCGCAGCCGGTTGAAGACCCGGTCGAGCATCCGCCGCATCCATCCGAACAGGAGAGCGGCGACCATCACGGCGACGCTGATAGCGACCGGCTCGTGCAACGCCTCTGAAATCAACTCCCGCGTGAAGCCGCTCCCAAGCATGGTCGCAAGCACGCCGAGCGCGAGGAAGTAGAGCTCGATATTGTGCTCGATCTTCGCGATGGCGAGCGGTCCGAACAGGAGCAGGACAAGGATTGCGACGGCAGAAGTGTGATTCATGAGTTGCGCGCGAAAAAACTACTATCACGCATCGATCGCGTGCAATAAAGAAGCGGCGGGTCCGCTTCTTCGGACCCGCCGCCGGCGCATCGTTGCGCGACTAACTGGTCAGGTTCCTCCCTCAGAAGGCGTAAATGATGTTGGCGGCCAAAGTATCCTGGCCGTGCCACAGATGCTGCTGGCCGGTCACCGGGCTGACGAAATTGTTGTTGGGGAACACGTTCACATCGGAATTGTCATGCCGGTATTCCAAGCGAGCGATGAGTCCCGTCACTTGGGGTATCTTGTAGCTCAGCGTCTGGGTAATTTCCCACAACGTCTGGGTAGTCCCGGTACGCGCGCCATCCTCGTCGTCGAAGAATTCGCCGCGCGTGGCCAATTCCAGCGAAGGGGTACAGTCATAAACCAAGTACTGCGCCAGTCCCTGCCACGTCGCGCTGTGCCCGGCGGTAAACGGGGTGGCGGTTGCCGGGCCGCTCTGGCTTGCATACAGATACTCGGTCTCAAGCGTGAGATTTGGTATGAACGACGGCTTCCAGGTCGCGATCGGATCGATCGTTCCCACATTTTCATTGGATTTGTGCAGACCTAAGGGGTTGGGTAGCGAGGGCAGAACATTGGGCCCCCACATGCCGTTGACTACAAAGCTCAGCGACTTGTCCTTGTTGTTGAGCGTGAGCTGACCCTCATAGTTCGGACCGCCGTTTGTGGTGCTCGCGGGATTATCCCAGCCATTGTTGAGACCGGCCGCCGCCGACACGTAGTCGTTGAAGGTGTAGCTGGCGCGGATGCCGGTGTGGGCGGTTGGTTCGCCCAGGGTAAACAGCAGGCCGCGACTCTCGTTGTAATTCTGGTTGTTGTAAACCGGAACGACCTCGGCGCTCAGCAGCGTTACGAAGCGGCCGGCTTGAAAACTAATGCCCGACCCGATCGGCGCGGTGTAGGTCAGGTAGTACTGCGTCGGATCGAACCATTGGGCGCCAACGCGCGAGGTGTTCGAGTAGTTTGTAATGGCGGAAATCGAGTTGGCAACCTGCCCGAAGTTGAGGTCAGTCACGAATCCAACCGTCCCGTCGCGCTCGATATGCAGGTTGCCCTGCGTGAGCTGGAATCCATCCTCGTCCCAGTCGCGAATGTAATTCGTGTTGCCGTTGGGCTGATTGAAGTTATGCTCGTAGCCCGCATCAACCAGCGCGTGGACGCTGATGCCAAGGTTGTCCGACAGATTCTTCTGGATGGCGGCGATGTTGGTCTCGGCCAGGCCGACGTGCTGGCCGATGGTGACCGGCGACGCGGAAGCCGCCGGCTGTGCGATGGTCATCGCGGCCTCTATCTTTTTAACCTCGCTGGTTGTGTCGTCGGTCTGCTTCTGCAGATTGCTCATCTGGCCAGACAGCGCGTCGAGCCGTTGCTGCTCGGGGGTGGGGGTGACGACAGTGGTGGTGGTCGTCGTCGTGGCCATCTTCATCCTGTGGTGATGATGCGTCGTCGTTGTCGTCGTCGCTGGATCTGCGGTCGATGGATCTGCCGCCCAGGCATTCGTGTTGCACAGCAATCCAATCACTGCGACGCCGGCGATTAGGTTGATCCAGGCAGCGACCTTTGTCGTTTTCCTTCTGTTCACTCTTCTCCTTCCTCCTACGATGCGCGGCCTTAAGCCGCGGCTTCCGGTGCCCGCACGTAGCGGGCTACGGTGATGAACCGGTTGGCTTGGTTTCAAGATTCATACCGGAGTAATAATTGAACGATGCCGAAAATCCTCAGTATCGGCGATGAGTTTCGGCCGGCGGTAGATGCTGGTGATGCACGTATATGATGCATTTGCCGCATAGTTAATCAGTCCAATGCTCGAGGGTGAATATCGAAGCTGATCACTTATCCACAGCTCGCAAAGTACGCGTAAACATTTCAGTCTGAACCGGGTTGCAACATGAAAATTGAATTGACCGAGGCCCAGGACGAGATCGTCAGGCAGGTGCTCCTGCTGTGCGCGAACTTCCCGGACGAATACCGGCGCGAGCGCGTACTAACCTGTGCCGCGCATGCGTAAAGGCGCGATCATCGTTCTGCTCGGCGCGCTATGCTTCGCGGGCTACGTGTTCTTCGCCTTGGTCGGCGCGGAACCGGTCAAGGTGGCCGAAACTCGCCTGGTGCGAAGCGGCGGCCAGGTGTTGGTCGAAGGCGAGGTTCGCAATACAGGCGACGACACGGGCCCTCTCCAGGTCGAAGTCCATTATTTCGATCGCGACGGCCACTCGATCGGCAAGGATATCGTTTCGGTGGATGGCCTCCGTCGCGGAGCTGCCGTGCGCTTCAAGAGTTCACCGCGTCCCGACGACGGCGTCGCCGATTTTTCCATTTATCTCAATCACGGGCGAAATCCCTACGGAAATTGACAAGAATCGCCCGTGAAAACCATTAATAGTACTTATTCGCAAAATAAGTCCATTTTCCAACGGATATTCCTAAGTTCGCGAAGTCTAAACAGTTTGTGAACGACGCTATTTGCAAACGTATGGCGCTGTTGAAGGTGTCCATACAAATCCACCGGCAGTCTGTTTGTCTTTAAGTCGTTTTGATGGTACTAACTGTAAGTATCGAATATCACCTTTTTGATGAGGATGCGGTCAAATCACGGACCGCGCCAAATCAGCACAAACAAGGGGAATCGGATCAATGGTACGCATCAAGGAACGCAGTTTTGGACAGGTTATTCGTGAGCGCAGACGGCAACTCAACCTCACTCAAGAGGAAGTAGCCCTTCGCATCAAAATCTCCACGCCATACGTCGGCCACCTGGAATCAGGCAAACGCCATCCTTCCGATAAGATTGTATCGCGCCTGGCGGAAGTACTCGGACTCGGTCGCCGTGAACTGTTTTTTCTCGCCAATCCTCGCGCGCAGGCGCTGCTGAGTCCCGAGACCGAGTCCGAGGCCGATTCGGCCTGGGATGATTTCAAGAAGAACGAGCAACTGCGGCGCGTTCACAACATTGCGGGCGACGAGATGGAGGTTCTTTCGCGAGTGGCGTTACTCGGCGACGTGCGTTCGGCGCGCGACTTCATCTATATCCTGAACACCGTGCGCCACGCAGTCGGAAGATAGGAAGTATCCGCAGCGCCGATTCGACCTTAAGCGCAACCGATTCGTTAAAGACGCGAGAGGAGTGCCTCCCGCGTCTTTTTCTTGCGCGCGCCAAAATCGCCGGTCTGGTCAAGATTGCATCGCACAGCCTAAGCTCCACTGCATCATGGGCGAGCCTGCACGTGCGCGCGATACCCCGCCTGGAATTCCGCGATGGCCGCAACGCTATACGGTCGTCGCGCTATTCTTTCTCGGCACCGCGCTTTGCTACATCGATCGCGTCAGCATCTCGGTCGCGATAATCCCGCTCGCCCGCCAATTCGGCTACAACTCCACCGCGCAGGGGCTCGTGCTGTCGGCGGTGTTCTGGGGATACCTGTGGACGCAGCTCGTCGGTGGATGGATGGCCGATCGATTCGGCGGCCATCGCGTGCTGGCGGCCGGGGTCGCGATCTGGTCGCTGGCAACCTTCATTACGCCTTTCGCCGCTGCCGCGGCATTTTCCGCGTTGCTCGCGGCTCGCGTGCTGCTCGGGCTGGGCGAGGGGGTGAACTTTCCATCGATTCACAGTCTGACTGCTCGCTGGACGTTGCCGTCCGAGCGCGCGCGCGTGTTATCCGTCAACTATAGTGGGATGTACGTGGGGACAGTCGCGGCGCTCAGTGCAAGTCCGCTGATCATTACGTCTTTCGGATGGCCCGCACTGTTCTATATTTCGGGCGCGCTCGGCGCGGTGTGGGTCGTAGCCTGGATGTACTTGGCCGCCGACCGGCCTGAGACGTCATCGCGCATCGGCGCCGCCGAACTCGAACTGATCGTGTCGTTGCGCTCGGCAGCGCCGCGCGCGATCCGGGTGCCGTGGGCGGCAATCGCGCGCGAGAAAGCGGTATGGGCGATCGTCGTCGCGCATTTTTGCAGCAACTTCGGATTTAACATTCTGCTGCTCTGGCTGCCGACCTATCTGCATCACAGCTTTGGCGTGCCGCTGGAACGCGTCGGCGGGTATTCGATAATTCCATGGATCGCGACATTCTTCGTGATAACTTTCTCGGGCTGGCTGGCCGACGCCCTTATCGGGCGCGGCTTCGGCGTCGGGACGGTACGAAAGTCGATGCAGACCACGGCATTTGCGATCGGTGCGATATCGCTGCTGGTAGTGCCCGCAGCGGGTTCGCCGGCGATGGCGATTGCGCTGCTCACGGTCGCAGCCTCGGCTAACGGCATCAGTTCCGCGGCCTTCGGGGTGAATCACCTGGACGTCGCCCCGACCTACGCCGGAATCCTGATGGGAATCTCGAACACCATCGCGACCATCCCCGGTATCATCGGCGTCGCCGCAACGGGCCTGATTGTGCAGGCGACCAGGTCGTTCAGCGCGGTCTTTTTTCTGATCGCGGCAGTCTATGGCCTCGGAATGTTCTTCTACCTGCGATGGGCCAGCGGCGAGCAGATGATCTGAAGTCTCGCGCGACGCGGCGCCGGCTTTCCGGTGGCGCGGTGGCCGGGAGCCGGACTATACCGTGAGCACGAACAGGATCGCGAATAATCGATGAGCCAGCCGGGCAAACTCTCGCCCTACCGATGGATTATCGAGGTCCTGCTGCTGTTGCTGTTGACCGCGCAGTCGCTCGCCTGGCTCGCGCCCGCACCAATACTCCAGGAAATAAGGAACGGGCTCAAAATCTCGCTCGGCGATGCGGGCCTGATCATCTCGATCATCGCGCTATGCATCGGCATCTTCTCGCTTTTGGGCGCTGTGGTCGCCGAGCGGATCGGCGCGCTGCATGCGCTGGTGATCGGAATCTGGTTGCTGGCGATCGGACAGGTCGCCAGCGGCTACGCGCCTAATTTTGCCGCGCTGCTCGCCTGCCGCGTGCTGGAGGGGATCGGCTACGGGCTCGTGATCGCGCCGCCCGGAACGCTCACGATGCAATGGTTCGGCGAAGGCGAATGGCCGTACATCAATATGATCAACTTCGCCTTCAGCTTCGTCGGACTCACCGCCGTGTTCCGCGCGACACCGGCGCTGTTCGCGGCGGTCGGGTCGTGGCGGATGGTCCTGCTGTGGTACGGCGTCGGATCGGCGGGCGTCGCGCTGTTGTGGACGCTTTTCGGCCGCGAGCATCGCAGCGGAACCAGCGTGTCCGCACCGGGCGCGATCGAAGCGCCGGCCGAGCGCGGGTCAGCACTGATGGAAGTCGCGAAGATGCGCAACGTGCTCTTGATCGCGGCCGGGCTGTTCGGCGGGATGTGGGTGTTCCAGATTTACACCGCGTTTCTCCCCGAGTTCTTCCGCACCTACCGCGGCATGACGCTCTCGCGAGCCTCGCTGATGACGCAGGTGCTGCCGTTCGCCGGCCTGTTCGCGGCGTTGGGCGGCGGAATCGGCACCGGGATGTCGGGGCTGCGCAAGCCGTTCACATGGCCGATCGCGTTCACAAACCTGGTCGGATGCGCCGGTGCGATTGTGCTGCGCGATCCGATGTGGATCAGGCTCTCGCTGGTGCTGGTCGGGATCGGAGCGGCGGGATCGCTCGCCGCGCTCACAACCCTGCTGATGGAATTACCCGGCATGAATCCGACGCGGCTGGGAGCCGCAATCGGCTTCGTTTGGGCGATCGGCTACTTCGGCGCGTTCATCTCGCCCTTTCTGGGCGGCGCGCTCGCGGCGCGGATCGGACTGCGCACCGTGATGCTTGGCTTTCTGGTCTTCCAATTCCTGCCGATCGTGATGTTTTACCTGCTGCCGGAAACCGGGCCGGGCCGCACGCGTTATGAAATCGCCGCCGCCTCCGCGGCGCCTCATCCGGCGCCCAAGGCCTAGCAGAGTGTTCAAAAACTGATCTCGATCTTTTTCTTAACACTGGCTACCCGTGCTTACGGGGGCGCGACCTTCATCAACGCCGCATGCAGCGCAGTGTTGTCCGCGATCAGCCCCTCGAGCTTCACGATCCGCTGATTGAAACGAATCTCGCGGCCTTTGATATCGGTGATCGTGCCGCCGGCCTCGATGACCAACGCCGCGCCGGACGCGATGTCCCACTCGCTTTTTGGCGAGCGCGTGAACGTCGCATCGGCCTTGCCCGCCGCGACCATCGCGAGCTTGTACGCGACGCTGCCGGTCGGGCTCACTTTCAGCATCCCTCGGAACACCTGCCATTCACCGCGTGCGGTTTCGCTGCGGCTGGCAAGCACGGTCGCGCGCTTGAGCGTTCGCGTACGCGTGACCCGCACCCGCCGCGTATTCAAGTGACATCCAGCGCCGCGCGCCGCCCAGTACATCTCGCGCTTGATAGGATTGTACGTCACGCCGAGCACCGGCACTCCGTCTTCGACGAGCGCGATCGCGACCGCGAACTCGGGAATGCCCTTGATGAACTCCTTGGTGCCGTCGAGCGGATCGACGATCCACACGCGCCGGCATTCCAGCCGGTCGTCGTTGTCCGCCGTCTCCTCCGAGAGCCATCCGTAGCCGGGGAACGGATCGCGGAGCAACTGCTTGATTGCGCGATCGGCCTCGAGGTCGGCCGCCGTAACCGGATTGTCGTGTCCCTTCGATCCGATTTCGTAACCGCCCCGGCGCCAATGACCGCGCAAAATCTCGCCGGCGGCGCGCGCGGCCTTCTTTGCGAGCGTCAGCTCCCGCGTCAAATCATTGGCGGGCGCATTCGCGCCAATTCGCGGCGCAGCGCCGCGTTTCGCGCCGCGATTGAGTCCCATCGATTCTTCCATCGTTCCTTCCAGGCCTCGAGATGCGGCGCGAGTTGACCGGCAACGGCCTCTCGATCAGCCGCGGAAATCCTATCGTCACCTCGGCGGCGATTCCATCGCAGACTGGTTTGCCCTATCTGCGATCATAAATCTAAGATGGCGGCGGGGACCAGGGAAGAACGAAAGACGAAACTCGCCGGCTTGGGGAGCATCGATGGCGGTTATCGCGATCAGTCAGCAGATAGGCAGCAGGGGCGTCGAACTCGGCGAACTCGCGGCGCGGGAACTCGGTTATCGGTTCCAGACCGGCGAGCAACTAATCGCCGAGACGGCGAAGCGCTTCAACGTGAGCGCCGAGCAAGTGAAATGGTTTGACGTACACAACCCCCACTTCTGGGAGCGGAAGACCGAGAGCAGCCGTTTCGCCGCGTACTATCGCGCCGTCTTCCTGCAAGCGGCCGCGCAAGACCGGATCGTCTTCGCAGGACGCGGTTCGGCGCATTTTCTCCCAGAAGGCGGATGCGGCATCAGGGTGCGTACGATGGCTCCGGTGGCCGAGCGCATCAAACAGGTGGCGAAAGACGAGAACCTCGCAGTGGTGGCGGCCGACAAGCGCGTTCGCGACTTCGACACGGAAGTGAAAGCGCGCACTCAGAGTCTGTTCGGGCAGGATATAGACTCCCCCGCGATTTACGACCTGGTTATCAACACCGCGCGCCTTTCGCTGAGATCGCACGCGAAAACTCTTGCGGCGCTCGCGACTCATATCGACAGTGAGGGCAACCCGGAGCGAACGAAAGTGATGCGCGACGCCGCGATCGCTGCTCTGGTCAATGCGGCATTGGTGGCGCATCCGAAAATTCGCGACGCGCAGATGTCAGTCAATTGCTCGGCGGGATGCGTGCGCGTGAGCGGTCCGGGACTGGTGCCGCCGTGGGACGATCTCGTGATCGGAGTCGCGCAAACCATCGAAGGAGTCGCATCGGTCGAGGTCGGCGCCGAAGAAGACCCTGTAACCTTGACGAACAGCTAGCTGCTGGTCGCGGATGCTCCTGCATCTGCGGCCCGCGCACTCGATCGCACTTACCCCGCTGCGGCCTGCCATGCTATCTTGGCGCAATCCGTTTCAGCCGATGCGCTCGCTCATCATCTTCTTCGCCACTGGATTCTATTCCGGTTACTCTCCGATTGCGCCGGGAACCGCAGGCTCGGTGGTCGGGCTGGCGGTAGTATGGCTGGTTTTCGGCCCGCTCTGGGAGCATTCCCATCCGCTATGTTTGCTGGTCTTCGCGATCGCGTTTGCGATCGCGTGCTGGATTTCCGATCGCGCCGAGAAAATATTCGATCAGCACGACGATTCGCGCATCGTGATCGATGAAGTGCTCGGCATGGTCGCCACGATGTTCGGCAATCCGCTTACGGTCGGCTATATGATCATGGGATTCATTCTGTTTCGAGTGGCCGACGTGATTAAACCGTGGCCGGCGAACCTGATCGATCGCCGCATGCGCAACGGCGCGGGCGTAATGCTGGATGATTTGGTGGCGGCGATTTATGCGAATATCGTGCTGCAGGTGATCGTGCGCGTGCTCTGAACATACGCGCCCGCGAGGAGCTCCCGATGATTCAAAGCGCTGTGATTCTTTCAACCGGCGACGAAATCACCAGCGGCAAGGTCGTCGATACCAACGCCAACTACCTTTCCGACAAGCTCTCGGAAATTGGAATCGATCTCGTCGCGGTGATTACGGTCGGCGACGTTCCCGACCGTCTGGAATGGGCATGGCGCACAGCCATCGCGATGGGCGATGTCGTGATCTCGACCGGCGGCATCGGACCGACCGCCGACGACCTGACCACCGAAACCGTTGCGCGCGTCGCGGGCGTGAAATTGTGGCGCGACGAGGCCACCGTCGAAAACATGAAGCGCTTGTTTGCGGCGATTGGCCGCCCAATGCCCGACAACAATCTCAAGCAGGCGCTCTTTCCCGACGGTGCGGCGGTCATCCAGAATCCGCTCGGCACGGCGCCCGGCTTCCGGATGCCGGCAACGATCGGCGGCCATACCGCGCATCTGATCGTCCTGCCCGGCGTGCCCCGCGAAATGAAACCGATGATGGAAAATACGCTGATACCGTGGATCTCCGCGAATCGCGGCACCGACAAAGTTTACGCGGTTCGCGTCTTCCAGACCTTCGGGATGAGCGAGTCGGCGCTCGACGAAGCGGTGGCGGGATTGATCAAACCGGAAGAGGCCAAGGTCTCGTTCCGCGCGAGCTTCCCGCAGATTTCATTGAAGATCAGAGTCGAGGGACAACCCGGCGAAGTCGATCGCAGGGTCGAAGAGCTGTCCCGGCGGGTGCGCGAGAAAATCTCGCAGTTCGTTTACGCCGAAGGCGATACCTCGATGGAGGAAGTCGTCGGCCGCTTGTTCATAGAAAAGAAATTTACTCTGGCGGTCGCCGAATCATGCACCGGCGGGCTGATCGGACATCGCATCACCAACGTTCCCGGCTGCTCGCAATACTTCAAGGGTGACCTCGTCACCTATTCCAACGACGTGAAGTCCGGCGTGCTCGGCGTTTCCGAGGAGACGCTGAAAACGCACGGCGCCGTGAGCGAAGAATGCGTGCGCGAGATGGCGGCCGGCGTTCGCAAACGCACGGGCGCGAGCGTGTCGGTCGCGACCTCGGGCATCGCGGGCCCCGACGGCGGCACACCGGACAAGCCGGTCGGCACGGTCTGCATCGCGCTGTCAGCCGACGATCGGAGCTTCACGCGCCGATACCAGTTCCGCGGCACTCGCGACTGGGTGAAACTGATCACCTCGCAAGTCGCGCTCGACTGGTTGCGGCGCTACGCGCTGGGTCTGCCGATCGCGGATTCCACGCTGTTCCGCCGCTAACGCGCCCGGTATTGATGGCGCGCGCGCATCTCCATTTCAGCTCGCGTGCTTGACGTCGCCGTTGGCGGCCGCGTTGGCTGCGGCCGTGAAAATATCCATCGGCGCCAGCGGCGGCCGGCGCTTGCGCTTCAAGTCCGCCAGTTCGGCCTGAGCCTTGGCCTCGGCGTTGCGCTGACGGATCGCCTCGAGCTTGTCGCCGAGTTCGGAGCCGGCGATTTCGTGATTGACGCCCGCCTGCGCGAGCATCCGCTGAATCGACTCGCGCACTTCTTCGAGCGCGCGAACGTCGTCATCGTAGGAAATCTCCTCGAGCGCACGCTGGATTCGTACCCGCGCCTGCGCGTTCTTCAGCCGTGCGATCATTCGCACCTTTTCGACCTTGAGCTTCTCGATCTCGCCCTTGAACGCGATCAAATTCTTCTTCGCGTCCTCGGCTTCCGAAGTCAGTTCGCCGAGTTCTTCGCGCAGCCGCGTGCAATCGCCGTCGAGGATGTGTTTGCGCTGAATCAGAATCAGCGCGCATTGATCCTCGTTCATGTCGGCGGCCTGCCCCGCTTCTTCGTCGACTTCCGCCATCTCGGCGAGCTTTTCACGCAGCTCGCGCTCGAGCTTGTTGCGCATGTAGATGACGCCGGCCGCCGCGGTCTTGAGCTGGTGATAGCGCCACACCCGATCCGAGATTGCGGACTCGTACACCGCCTCGGGGTCGCGCGCCTCGCGCGCTTTAATCCAGCGGCTGAACTTGCCTCCGATCAATTTGAATAATCTTGACAGCACTTTCGTTCTCCTTTCGGCGCCGAGCGTGATGCGCTCGCGTAGCCGCCTGTTATTAAAGTTTCAGATCCAACGTCTGACGCGATTCTTGTAAGCGACGTAATCATTGCCGAAGAGGCGCTCCAGCGTTTCCTCCTCGCGCGGAATTACCATCCGATCGATCACCGCATAGAACACCGCCGGCGCCAGCAGCATCGCGATCGAACTGAAGAAGATTGCCAGTCCGAACAACGCGGTCGCGACGCCCAGGTACATGGGGTTTCGCGTCCAGCTGTACGGCGCCTGCGCGACGAACGCGGTCGGCTCGCCATACGGATTCCTGGTCGTCTCGCGGGCCTGAAAAATCGCGGCCGCGAAGCACGACACTCCCACGCCGGCCGCAACGACCAGCAGGCCGATCACCTGATACCATCCCACCGTGCGCTCTTCGGGCAGGATGAAGTGCAGCACCAGCGTGCCCAGCACCAGCGCGCCCGCCAGCAGGGGAGGATAAATCTTCGTCGTCGAGAGCACAGTGCCAGGGGACTCAGGTTCGGTGGAGTTCATCGCTTACCGTCTCCGTATCTGCGCGAAATCAATTCCCGTCACCCTTGGGCGCAAGCCCGATATCCGCGAGTGTGATCCCGAGTTCGCGCATTTTTTGTTGAAAGCTTTGCCGGTACATCCCGGTTCGTTCCGCGGCGCGCGAGATATTGCCGCCCGTCGCCCGCAGCGCGCGGATGAAAAAATCGCGTTCCCAATCGCCGACGAATTTTTCTTTCGCCTCGCGAAACGTCAGCGCCGGGTCGCTGCCTTCGCCGGTCGCAGGTGTGTGATTCGACGCGCCCGGCGCGGGCAGACTGGCGTGGTCGCCATCCGGTTCCGAGCCGGCGAAAAGATCTTCGGCGGTGATCTCGGCGCCTGACGACAGGATCACCGCCTGTTCGATTGCCGCCTTGAGCGAACGCGCGTTGCCTTTCCACGGCGCCTCGACACACGCGCGCATCGCCTCCGCCGTAAGCTGCTTCCGGGGCGCGGAGAAACGTTGGCATGCCTCCGCGATGAAGTGCTGGACCATCAGCGGAACGTCTTCGCGCCGCTCGCGAATCGGCGGCACCCGAATCTCCACCACCTTCAGGCGGTAGTAGAGATCCTCGCGAAACTTTCCCTGCGCGATCATCGCTTCGAGGTCCTGATTGGTCGCCGCGATTATCCGCACGTCCACGCTCAGCGGTTGATTCCCGCCGATCCGCTCGAACCGCTGCTCCTGCAGCACGCGCAGCAATTTGGCCTGCGTCTCGAGCGCCATGTCGCCGATCTCGTCCAGGAACAATGTGCCGCCGTCGGCGGCTTCGAATTTGCCTTCGCGGCGCGCGACGGCGCCGGTAAACGCGCCCTTTTCGTGGCCGAACAGCTCGCTCTCGACCAGCTCGCGCGAGAACGCCGCGCAATTGACCGGGATAAACGGCTTGCGCGCGCGCGGACTTCGAAAATGGATCGCGCGTGCAACCAGCTCCTTGCCGGTGCCGGATTCGCCGCGTATCAAAACCGTGACGTCGGTCGGCGCGACCTTGTCGATCGTCTCGAACACGCGCATCATCGTGCGCGATCTCCCGACCATATTCTCGAAAACTCCGGTCTCCAGACGCACCTGTTCGAGCAGTTGGCTATGCGCGCGCTTGAGCAGCTGCGTCTCCATCACCTTGCGCACTTTCAGGCGCAGCTCGTCGTTGTCGAACGGCTTGGGCAGGTAGTCCTCCGCCCCCGCCTTCATCGCTTCGACTGCGATTCGCTGCGTGCCGAACGCGGTGATCATCAGCACGGCGCACGCGGGATCGAGTTCGCGGACCTGCTTGAGCAATTCAAGCCCGCTCATTCCCTTCATGCTGAGATCGGTGATGATCACGTGGAACAGGCCGGCCTTGACCTTCTCGAGCGCTTCCTCGCCCGATTCCGCGGTCTCGACTTCGTAGCCCTCCTTGGTGAAGAGCCCCTTGAGCGCGATGACGATTCCGCGCTCGTCGTCAACTACCAGCAATCGGCCTTTCAATTGCGCGCCCTCGAGCTCTCGGTGGACGGCGAACCCGATCCCGGCGGGACGATCGGCGCGTCCACCGCGCCACGACCGTTGTTTCCCGGCGCCGGTTCCACGGCCGTTTCGATCGCCGGCTCGGCGGACGATTCGATCGATGAATCGGCGCTGTCGCGCACCGCGTCGCTGAGCGGAATCGCCAGCACGAATTCGGTTCCCTGGCCCACTTTGCTTTGCACCTCGATCGTTCCGCGATGCGCGTCGATTACTTTTTTCGCGACGCCCAGCCCGAGCCCGGTGCCATTGGTCTTCGACGTGTAGAACGGATTGAAAATCTTGGCGATCTTGTCGTCCGCAATTCCGCAGCCGTTGTCGCGAATCCTGACCGCGGCCATTCCCGCGCCATTGTTCTGTATCGCGAACTCGAGCCGGCGCTCGCCGCTCGTCGATTCCATCGCGTCGATGGCGTTGTCTATGATGTTGGAAAAAACCTGCCGCAGCTTGTCGGCGTCGGCGCGCACGGTCGGACCGCTCAGGTATGCGCGCGACACCGCCACCGAGTTCGCCTCCAGCTTGCTGCGCATCTGCGTCAGCGCGCCGTCGAGCACCGACGCGAGATTTGCGTTTTCAAACTTGTAGTCTTCTTCTTTCGCGTATTTGAGCAGATGCGACACGCTGCGCTCGACACGTGCAAGCTCGTCGAGCGCGACCTTCGCGTATTCCACGTTCTCGTGCGAAGTCGGATCCTCGCCCATCTGCTGCACCAGGCTCTTCGCCGCCGCGATCGGATTTCGGATTTCGTGGGCAAAGGTCGCGGTCAACTCGTCCAGCGACGCCTGCTTCTCCGTCCGCAGTTGCTCCTTCTCCTGCAAAACTTCGCGCTGAACTTCGCGTGCGATCGCGGGATCGAAAACCCGCTGATGAACCCATCGCCAGCCGTACACCGCCGCAAAGTGGCTCGCGACTCCAAATCCCCAGAAAAGCGCCGGCCACAGGAACCACGGATATCCGCCGAACCCTCCCGTCAGCAGATTGATGATGAACAGGAAGCCGATGACGATGCCGTACCACATCAGGTGCACGAAGAAACCCGCCTCGGCCTGGGCGCGTTTGTGCGCGCGCTCGTAGGTCTGGCGCTCGGCGTCGTTCTTGAACTGCGGTGGCGGCGGCAAATCATTGGCGGGATCCAGGCTGACGCCGCCGTATTTCTGCGTCTGCCGATCGAATCGCGCCCGCAGCTTGCGCTCGAATCGCTCGGCCTTGGCCTCGAACTTGCGCGCCATCTTGGTATCGAAGTCGCGCTTTATTTTGGAATGAAGATCGTTTGCGAAGCGCTCAGCCGACGCCGTCGTCGAAACCTTCGCGTCTTCCGCCCACTTCGACCAGTCACGGTGCGACCACTTTGACCAGTCGTGCTTCGACCAGTCGTGCTTCGACCAGTCGCCGTATTTCATCCAGCGCAGACGGTTCCGCTTTCGATGTTGCACGACGGCGTAAATGATTAACGCTGCTAAAAGGATGCCCCACATTTTGTCTCACCTGGGGCCGGAAATGCCGGTCCGTGTAATTGACCTATCGTAGTCGTCAGAACTAACACAATCGATGCCATCTGCCAGTCCTGACCTCTAACTGCAAAGCCGATGCCGACGCACGATTGCGCCAAAAGCCGAGTATTCGTGCGGATTCCAACGATCGCTCGCGCGTGCGTGACGGCTGAGTGCAGTCGCAACGATGCAGTCTCCACGCTGCATCGCGATCCGCGGGGGCGCCGACTACGTCGTCGTCGGCAGTCCCATCTGGCGCGCTGCCGAGCCGATCCGCGCCGTGCGCGAGATTACCGACGACATCGAGCGTGGGCTGCGCAACAGTCCCCGGCGCACGTTTGAAATTCTCAATCCCCGTCCCGTGTAGTCCATCTTCGTTCCGCGTCTGTCTTTCCTATTCGAACCAAACTACGATTGCGCGAAATGCCCGAGCCAATCATTTGAACTTCAAGTCTGAGCCTGCACTCGGAGCCCGTTCTTGCTCGAAATCCTCATCTACCTGTTAGCGCTTGCAGTCGGCGCCGGATTCATCGGCGCGATCTCGGGCCTCGGTGGCGGAGTCTTCATCGTGCCGGGGCTGGTCATCCTGGCGCACATGCCGATGAAGGTTGCCGTCGGCGCGAGCCTGATCTCCGTCGTCGCGACCAGCGCCGGAGCCAGCGTCGCATTCGTGCGCGACGGATGGACCAATCTGAAAGTCGCGATGGTGCTGGAATGCGCGACGGTTACCGGCGCCGTGATCGGCGCCTATCTCGCCGGCGTCGTGCCGACCGTGGTGCTCGAATTGCTCTTCGCCGCCATGATGCTCCAGTCGGCATACTTCTCGATGACCAGGCGCGGCGACGACATTCTCACCAGGGGCGACCCGCTCGCCGAGCGCCTGGAACTCTCGGGCGAAGTGCCCGACCTCAGCGGCAACACGGTCCACTATGAAGTCGTGAATGTACCCCAGGGCGGCGCGCTCATGGTCGTCGCGGGC
The DNA here is from genome assembly GCF_050015535.1 of Binatus soli (SeqCode). Classification (NCBI taxonomy): domain Bacteria; phylum Candidatus Binatota; class Binatia (SeqCode); order Binatales (SeqCode); family Binataceae (SeqCode); genus Binatus (SeqCode); species Binatus soli (SeqCode). The sequence continues at coordinate 59,972 of NZ_JBEKBF010000008.1, forward strand.
CTCATGTCTGGCCTGCTCGGAATTGGGTCGGGCGCGCTCAAGGTGACGGCGATGGACTACATCATGCACCTGCCGCTCAAGGTTTCGAGCGCGACCAGCAACTTCATGATCGGCGTCACCGCCGGCGCCGGCGCACTCGTGTTCCTCGCGCGTGGCGACGTTGCCACCACCATCGCAGCCCCGGTGGCGATTGGAGTCACCGCCGGCGCGCTCGCCGGCAGCCGCGTCCTGCCGCATCTCAGGGTCGAGTCGCTCCGGACCGTATTCGTGATAATTCTTCTGCTGATCGCGGCCGAGATGGGATGGCGCGCATTATCGGGAATCTAAGCGATGCCGAAACACGAAGAAGACCGGATACTCAGGGAATGGACGCCGATTCTGCTGCGGTCGATTCTCATCGTCGCGATGCTCGTACTCGGCGCCGGACTCGTCCTGACCTACACCTTCGCCCCGGACTACTATGTCGAGCGCTACCAGGCGGCGCAGCATGGTCACCTGATCGGCAAGGAAACGATTGGCCGGTTGTTTGACGGGGTCCGGCAAGGCAATCCGCATGCGGTGCTGACGATCGGGCTGTTCGTGCTGACGCTGGTCCCGCTCGCGCGCGTCGCGTTCTGCTTCGTCCTCTTCATCCGGGAACGCGACTACACGTATGTTGCTCTTACGGCCTACGTGCTCGCAGGGTTGATCGTTGGTGTGCTGGTAGGGAATGTCGGTTAGTGATCGATTAGTATTCGGACGGAGGATCGCGCAATGGAAATAAAGGGAAAGGTCGGCGTCGTCACCGGCGGCTCATCGGGGATCGGGCGTGCAACGGCACAGCGGTTGGCGAAAGAAGGCGCCGCGATCGTGGTCGCCGATCTCGACGAAGCCGGCGGCGCCGAAACCGTCAAGCGTATCAAGACCGCCGGCAGCCGTGCCGTTTTTGTGAAGGCAGACGTCACCAGGATCGAGGACGCTCGCCGGATGCTCGACACCGCGGTCTCCGAGTTCGGCCGCCTCGACATCCTGCACAACAACGCCGGCATCGGCGTGGGCGCGCCCGGCTTTCCCGAAGCACCGCCTGAGCGATGGCGCCTGGTGATCGAGATCGACCTGCAGGCCGTCATTCTCGGCACCGGCCTCGCGGCTCCGCTGATGCAAGCGAACGGCGGCGGCGCCATCGTCAACACGGCCTCGATGGCCGGCTTGTATCCGCATCGCCAGGACGTGGTTTATGGCGCGGCCAAGGGCGGCGTTGTGAACTTCACGCATTCCCTGGCGTTCTGGGAAGCGGAACGGAAAATCCGCGTCAACTGCGTCTGCCCGGGAATCGTCGATACTCCGATGGTGCACAAGGGACTCGAGGCGGCCACCAAACTTGGGTTTTTGGCGAGAGCTTGGATACCGGCGAAGATGATTCAGCCCGAGGAAATCGCCGACGCAGTCGTCAGCCTCGTCCGCGACGATTCGCTGTTCGGATGCGCGCTGGAAATTCGCCCGAGTGGCCGCCAAATCGTCGATCCGCGTCGCGCCCCCGGCTCCCTGAGATAAAAAAACAGAGGCGGTCGATGACCGCCTCCGCTGCGAGCTGAATGTAGCGCGCGTCGATTGAAGCGCGACTCTGCGGCGACGGAGACTACTCCGCATTCGCGTCCGGGCTGCCGCCGGGCGCGCGCGACTCGATGATCTCGCGCGTCAGTTCTGGCTGGAGGTGCCGCCGTCCGGAGCCTTCATGTTTCGCTCCAGACACCAACGGTCGATCACCTCGGCGTTGAAACGCCAATCGGTGCCGATCCGAAAGCCCGGCAGCTCTCCGCGACGAAGCAGCTTGTAGATTGTCGATGGATGCACACGCAGATATTCGGACAATTCCTTGACCGTCATCACGCGCGGCAGGTTATACTTGGTTTCATTAGCCATGATACTCCCCGGTAACGTCCCCGTCGGTCGCCTACTCCCTGGATTTGATGCCTTTTTTCGCATCTCGAATGATTCAATCCGCCCGTTACGCCCACCATGAGCCTGTATGAGAGTCTCAAAATAATCACTGGCGGTCAAGAGGTGCTTAAGGGGACTTCTGGTACTTTTCGCGTTTCTCTCCTTTATTGTATGTGAAGTCAGCTATTCTTGCAGAGATTTCGATAACAAAATGCTCAGCTAAGCTCTAAACGATGCCTGTGAGTGCCTTGAAATGAGGTCATAAGCATGCCAAGTACGCGAATTTCAATTTTGCTAATCTTCGCCTGGCTTGGCCTTGCTCACGCCCAACCAGCCCAAGCCCAAATGAGGCTGACCAGCCCCGCGATCGCTCCCGGAGCCGCAATTGCCGATGACTACGCATGTACTGGCGCCGATCGATCCCCCGCGCTCGCATGGAGCGATGCGCCGCAATCAACGAAAACGAAATCATTTGCATTGATCGTCGACGACCCCGACGCTCCCCATGGAACATTTTTTCATTGGGTGGCGTACAATATTGCGGCTGGCGAAACTTCGCTGCCGGCAGGCGTGCCGCAAACCGCGGAAATTGCCGGCGGCGGAACAAATGGAATCAACAGCTTCGAGCATATCGGCTACAATGGACCGTGTCCGCCGCCGGGGAAAATGCATCACTATCGTTTTCATCTCTTCGCGCTGGATTCGACGTTGACTCCCGGCGACCCGGCGGACGCGGCCGCCGTCCAGTCCGCGATGAGAGGTCACGTCGTCGCGACCGCGGAATTGGTCGGCACATTCGAACGATGAGGTAAAAGCGGATTCATCGATGAAGACAGTACTCAAAATCCTGGCTGGAGTGATTGTTCTCGCAGTCGTCGCGATCGTGGGATGGCGTTACTATCAAATACATCGCGCGCGGCAGGCCGGCCTGCTCACCGAGAACATCGGGCATGACGGCAACGTCTGGAAGGCCGATTTCACCGCGCGCATCCCGGCCCCCGAGCAGACCGTCTTCACCGCGATTCGCGACGTCGAAAAAATGCACAACGATCAGGTCAAGGCGGTGCGCGTCGTATCCCAGAGCGGAAATAAAAAGACCGTCGATATGGATATCGCGGGACCGGGCGGACAAACGATTACCACCGAGCTTGAGTTCGAGTACCTGCCCGACCAGAACAAGATCGCCTATCACACCGTCGACAATCCGCTGCTCGATACTCAGGCCGTGTACCAACTCGGCGATGAAGGCGCGAGCACGTTCATCGACTACCACGAAACCACGCATCTGCTGCAGTCGTTTCCCGTCCCCGACGGCGTCATCAAGCAGGTCATTCGCGGCATCTTCATCGCGCAGCTCGAAACCTTGAAGCGCACCCTCAACATCAAGACCGCCGACGAGACCCCCTCCCGTGACGACGAACCCTGACGGCGCCCGCCGTTTCCGCGCGAGCAGTACGATGAACGTAATGACTTGCCGCAGGCAGGCGGAAGGCGCGAAATTGATGACGATCAAAGATACAGCGCAAATCGAGTGGGACGAGATCCGTAAGATCGACCATTACGCGTTGTCGGTGAAGGATCTCGCAAAATAACACGAAGATGCATTTTCCAGACAGCGTTGCGCGTGCACTCAAAAAGGCTCTCGTCAATGTATTCTGGACGAAGAAAGACCTTCGCGAATTGTTTAGCCGCTGCGATGTTCCAGCCAATCTGACAAACGCCCAAGATTGGAACGGATACAAGTTTCACATCATCGATCCCGTCATTGACTCCCTCAACGGATCACCGGACGGGCTTGGACCATTACGCCGAATCCTCGCCGAAACCCTTCACTACAAAGATGGCAATCACCTTCTGTGGCTCTCGGACGGCCAGAAGCGAAAACGAGAGGCGGAAGATTCGTTGGAGCATCTGAGGGTCTTGGTCGAAAAGCACGATGCGTCGCTGGAAGCGGAACGTACGAAGCAGGAACAGCGGCGTCGCGAGCAGGACGAGAGAGCTCGAAAGCAATCGTTCTCGGAGACGCGCGAACATCTAAAGCAGCATTTCTTAACCTTGTATGCCGCGCTCGACCGGCAGCAGAGCGGCTACGGATTAGAAGATCTCCTGTACCAAGTCTTCGATCTTTTCGAATTGCAGCCGCGCGGGCCATTTCGCCTTGCCGGAGAACAGATCGACGGCGCGTTCGTCCACGAGTCGACCGATTTTTTGCTTGAGGCGAAGTGGTAGAAGGCCCCTGCAAATCTGGAAGCGCTTCGCGATCTCGATGGCGCAGTCGGGTCAAACCTGGACAATACACTTGGGCTGTTCATTTCGATCCATGGGTACACCGGGGAAGCACTCGATCGGTATCGGCAGGGAAATCGGCCGCGAATTGTCTGCATGGACGGCGCTGACCTGATGGCCGTCCTGGAGGGTCAGATTGATCTCAACGACCTCTTGCGCCGAAAGAAGGCGATCGCCGCGCAACGAGGCGAAGTATTTGCGCCCGTTTCCAAAATAATCCTAGGAGAGATGTAGATGACCGCGGGGAAGATTGCATGTCCGCTCTGCGACTTGAGCCAACCGCTCGCTGCCAGCTCATCTGATCCCGATGGCGATCGCACGGCGGTTCGTTGTCGGCGATGCGGGGAGTTCTCAATTCCGTCCCGGATTCCTGAAAACTGGGATATAGGACGGATACCTCAGTTTCTGCTTGAGAAGAGAGTCAGACGCTCCGATCAGCCGCGCGGCCGCGAGCTCCTACGGAAGTATCTGTCTATCTACAGCCGTGAATGCCAGGAAACCGGCAGGCGGGCTGAATTTCCAGTACCTTTCGACCTTTCTGAGATGGAGCTGCTAGCCGAAACCTACGCGCATACGTCTGTTCCAGACCGTGCAGATAGGCTGCTTCGCTTTCTCGCGCGACGGACTGACTACCCCGGAAAACCCGTAGGGGTAAACGCGTACTACGATTATCCTGTGCCACATGCTATCGAGGCCGAGGAATTCGACTATTATCTGGAATACCTCGCTCACGCAGGTTGGATCGAACGACCAGCAGGTTTGGACGCAAAGATCTCCGGGCAGGATCCGGAGATAGAGTACGATCGCGAAACCATCGTCACGGTTGAGGGTTGGAAACGCATCGCTTCGCTCGGCGGCGGTCGTGTCGCTTTCGTCGCCATGTCATTCGCCACGGAACTGGACGACGCCTTTCTCGAAGGTCTCACTCCGGGCATATGCGACGCTGGCTACCAGGCATTGCGGGTAGACAAGATCGAGCATAACGAGAAAATTTGCGACCGAATCGTCTCCGAGATTCGAAGAGCCAGGTTTCTTGTAGCCGACGTGACAAATCAGCGGCCAGGCGTTTATTTCGAGGCCGGATTTGCAATGGGATTGGGCATGCCGGTCATCTGGTGCTGCAGAAAGGACGATCTCGCTAACGTCCATTTCGACACTCGGCAGTACAACCACATCGTCTGGGAAACGCCAGCGGAGCTGCGTACCAGACTTCGTGACAGGATTCTCGCCACGCTTGCGGCCTGAATGAATGGTATCCAAGGAATGCAAGACAGCTAGCAGAGATAAGGTCTCCAATTGCGTTGGTGAGCGTGCATTCGGCACTTGAAAAATCCGTCCGGCATGGGCATCCGAGCACGCTCCATCTCTGGTGCGCGCGACGGCCGCCAGGCCGCCCGCCGCGCAACGCTGCTGGCGCTGCTGCTCCCCGACCCGTGCGATGAGGACTGTCCGGAAGAGTTCAAGGACACAGTGAGGATCTGTGACCAAAGACGACGCGGTGCGTCAGCGTCGCCCGAGGTACCGACGAGTAGGACCTGATTAGTCATGTTCAAGCGACCCATACCATGATCCGCTTCAACGCAGAATTCGTAGCATCCGCGTTCGCTCTCGACGGATGCCCGCGATGGAAGCGCGCCGAGGTCGCGCTCGCCGGCCGCTCCAACGTGGGCAAGAGTTCCCTGCTCAACGCGCTCGCCGGAGTGAAGGGTCTCGCGCGGACCAGCAAAACCCCCGGACGCACGCGATGCCTCAACTTCTTCTCGGTCGGCGACACGCTCGCGCTATGCGACCTGCCCGGCTTCGGCTACGCGAAGATGGGTCATGAGGAAGCGGCCAAAATCGCTTTTATGATGCACGAATACATCCACGAGCGCGTCAATCTCGCCGCCATCGCGATTCTCGTCGATTGCCGCCGCGGTCCTCAGCACGACGAACTCGATCTGGCGGCGATGGCCGCGGAGCGCGGCATCGAAGTAATTCCGGTCGCGACCAAGTGTGACAAGCTGCGCCGTTCGGAGCGCGCAGCCGCGCTCAAACGTTTCGACTCGATGCGCGTGGCGCCGATCTTCTGTTCGGCGACGTCCGGCGAGGGAATCGACGATCTGCGCCGCCGAATCCTTGCCGTCGATCGGATGGATGCCGCTGAACCCGGGCCGCATAGCGAATCGAATTCTGCGACTTTCGACGAATGGCTGAAATGGGTTTTCGACCACCCGGTTGCAGAAAACACGTCGGACGAATGGTGGTGGCAGGAGCCTGACTACGATGAAGGCGGCAGGTGGTTGGACCGGCCGCCGATGCCGGCATTAGCGTTCGTTGCAAAACTCTTCGAGAATCCGTTGCAGTACCTGTCTTGTTATAGCGACGCTCAGATCAATCAGGGTCTCGATTTCATTGTCAGTACATCCTGCTCTAAACATTTCCACTGGCTCATAGACGGCAGAGTCGATCTTAATCTTCGAAAGCGTTGCATCCGATCAATTGAGGGTCTTTCCCGCGAGTTGTTCGCGCCGAGGTGTTCGGACGATGTCTGCAAAGGCACGAAGCCACTGGATTACATTTGCTTCATGCTCTGGGATCTTGCGATACACCATGCTTGTCACCGTGAGGATAATCCCGACGGTACTTACTCGGAGGTCCGCGATCCTGAAATCGACAAGGAATCCGTCAATACGCTCGCCCGCATAATCACAATACCAAGCCTCGCGTGTCAGCAATCGGCTCTGCATGGACTCGGCCACCTGGTTGACGACGCTTGTCTGGGAGCGAACATTATCCAGAAATATTTGGATGACCATCCAAACCTGCGTAGCGATATTCGGACATACGCGCAGCGGGCTCTGTTGGGCAAAGTACAGTAAGGCTGAAGACCCGAGGCGCTGCCGTCCGGGACGCTGCATCAGGATGAGACCAGAAGTTTCGGTAATTATCCCGGCTTACAATCGATGCGCGATGCTGCTTGAGGCGATCGATTCCGTGCTCGCCCAATCGACCCCGGCGTTCGAGTTGATCGTCATCGACGACGGCTCGACCGATGGGACCGCCGAGCACCTGGCGCGGCTGGCTGAAACGATCCGAATGAAAATTGACCGCATCGATCATCGCGGTCCGGCCGCGGCGCGAAACCGCGGCGTCGCCATCGCGCGCGCGCCGCTGATCGCATTCCTCGATTCCGACGATCTCTGGTCGCCGACCAAGCTCGAACGCCAGCTCGCGTTCATGCGCGACAACCCCGGCTGCGCGATCTCGCAAACCAACGAAATCTGGATCCGCAACGGGCGGCGCGTGAATCCCGGCCACCGCCATCGCAAGCGCGCCGGCGATATTTTCATCGACTCGCTCCGCACCTGCCTGATTGCCATGTCGTCGGTGATGATACGCACCGATCTTTTCCGCTCATTTGGCGGCTTCGACGAGCTCATGACCGCCGCCGAAGACTACGATCTATGGCTGCGAATTCTCATCGACCATGAAGCCGGCCTGCTCGACGAACCGCTGGTGACGCGCCGCGGCGGGCATCCCGATCAAACCTCGGCCACGACTCCTGCCCTCGATCGCTTCCGCATTCTCGCGCTTGCAAAATTGCTCGCGGACGACCGGCTTTCCCCGGCGCGGCGAACTTCGGTGGTCGAAGTATTGGCCGAAAAATGCCGTATCTACGCGGGCGGCCTTCGGCGACGAGGCAGAATCGACGAGGCGCGACTGTACGAATCGGTCGCTGAACAGGCGCGAGGCTGGGATACGCGTGCGGCTCCTGAAATCGGATGCACGGTCAAGGCGATGCGATCCATGATTCGCGAAATTCCACATGAATGCTGACGAGATCGACGCGCAGATTCGGATGCTCGCTGCCGAGCGACGGCTGCCGCCGAGCCATCTTGCGCGATGGCTCGCGATGGACCCGGCGTCGCGTGCCGCGATGCTCGATATCGCGCGCGTCATCCGCCTGCGGACCGGTCAATTGATGACCGCACTGGAGACGCTTGAGGAAATCGCCGTGCGCGAGCACGTCACAGCCGCCGGCGTTCTCGGCCGCCCCGAAATCAGGCGCATTGCGGGCGGTCCCGGCTCCGCGCCGTCGCGCGCGAGCGCGCTGCTCGAAGCGCTTCGAACGCTTCGCTACCCCCTCCTTAAGAAAATGCAGGAGCAGATCCGCTCTGAAGTCTCGGCGCTGAAGCTCCCCCGCGGAATTTCGGTGGTCTTGCCCAAAGAGCTTGGCTCTGATGAGCTCACCGTTTCGCTTCGGGTGCGAAGCGCCGCCGAACTGGCGCGCCTGCTCGAGGCGCTGGATCGCTCGCGCACGGGACTGACAAGGATTATTGAAATGCTTGGCGGTAAAAGGTGAAAAGTGAAAAATGAAATTTGACCTCGACGCCGTGCTTGTCGAGCACGGATGCGCCGGCTCTGCGCTGGCGACTCGCATCCTGCGCGCGCTCCCGCGCCATGTGCCCGTCACGCATGTCGCCGACAACGAAACGCGCGAGGCGACCAGGCCCGCATCCGGCGCGCGCGATCCGTTCGGGGCAGGCAAACGCCGGATGGTGATCGCGCGGCGCAAGACTCCGTTCCTGATGCCGTGTCACGCAGGCTCCTCCAGGTTCGCCTGCTGCGGATACCTCGTGCTCACGCTCGCATCGAACTGCCCGATGGATTGCTCGTACTGCTTTCTGCAGGAATATCTGGCTGACAATCCCGCCTTCCAGGTATATGCGAATTTCACCGATTCATTCGACGAGCTCGACCGGCTCATCGACAACGCTCGCGGGCGCAGCTTCCGCGTCGGCACCGCTGAGCTGGCGGATTCGCTCGCGTTCGACTCGATTACCTCGATCAGCCGCGACCTGATCGATTTTTTTGCCTCGCGCGAGAATCTGACGCTCGAGCTCAAGACCAAAACCGACGAAATTGAAAATCTTCTTGGCCGGGACCCGCGCGGCCGCGTGCTCGTCTCGTGGACCTTGTCGCCGGCCGCCGTCTATCGAAGCTCGGAGCATCTCACCGCCTCGCCCACGGCGCGAATCGCGGCGGCGCGCGCCGTCCTCGACGCCGGCTACCGCGTGGCGTTCCATCTCGATCCGTTGATCGCATATCCCGGCGCCGAGCGCGATTACCTGCTGCTGATCGACGAGTTGCTGGACACTATCGCGCCCAAACAAATCTCGTTCATCAGCATGGGCGGTCTGCGGATGACGCCGCGGTTGCGCGGCGCCGCGCGCAGCCGTTTCCCCGGCGATCCGATGCTATGCGGCGAGGACGTGCTCGCCGCTGACGGACGGTTTCGGACATTCACCCCGCTGCGCCTCAACCTCTACCGCACGCTTGCCGATCGCTTCCGAAAAGCGGGCGCGGAAATCCCCGCCTATCTGTGCATGGAAGCGGCCAGCGTCCATGAAAGCGTCTTTGGCGCGGCGCCCTCACGGCCGGCTATAATCGGCAACCGCCTCGCGCGCGACTGAGCACGGGCCGCACACCCGCGGATTCAAAAATAATGCCGACCCGTAAAAAATCTGCAACCCGGCCAAATTCGATCGCGCCTTCCAACGGACTTCTTCGCGGCTCGCGCGCGGCGATCGATCGGCCCATCGGCGTGTTCGATTCGGGAATCGGCGGACTCACCGTCCTGAAAGCGCTGACCGCGGCTCTGCCCAATGAAGATTTCATCTACCTCGGCGACACTGCCCGGCTTCCCTACGGCACGAAATCCAACGAAGTCATCGTCCGCTACTCGAAGGAGAACACCGGCTTCCTGCTCGCCAAGGGAATCAAGATGCTGGTGGTCGCCTGCAACACGTCCAGCGCGGTCGCGCTCGACGCAATCGCGTCGGACACGATGATCCCCGTGATCGGCGTGATCGAGCCGGGCGTGCGCGCCGCCGTCAAGGCTTCGCGCAACGGCAGAATAGGCGTGATCGGCACCGAAGCAACGATCGCGTCCGGCGCTTACACGCGCGCGATCCAGCGGCTAAGCCCGCGCTCCGAAATCTACACGCGCGCGTGCCCGCTGCTGGTGCCGCTGGCCGAGGAAGGATGGACCGACAATGCGGTCGCGGAATTGACCGTCGCCCACTACCTCGAGAGTCTCAAACAGAGCGGCATCGACACGCTGCTGCTGGGATGCACCCATTACCCGCTGCTGCGCGATATGTTCGCGCGAATTCTTGGGCCCCGCGTGAAGATCGTGGACTCCGCGACTGCGACCGCGGCCGACGTGCGCGACCGGCTGCGGATTCTCAAGCTCGCCCGGCGCACCGGCAAAGGGATTCAGAGTTTCTTCGTGACCGAGACCCCCGATCGTTTCGTCCGCGTCGGTCGCAGATTTCTCGGCCCGCAGGTCGAATCCGCCGTCCGAATCGAGCGCTAGTCCGCTCTCCTTACCCTGGTGCAGGGAATGACCCCCTGCCTACCGACCCGATTTCGGGATAAGATGATTTCCAGCTAAACTTGCGGAGTTGTTTCACTCTTTCACTGTGCCACCGGTCAGACCGCATCGCTCTGGCTCGTCGAGAACCTGATCTCAAAAAAACACTTGCCGCGAAAATCGCTCATATAAGATGGCTTCAGCTATTTCCCTCGTAGCGCGGAAAATCTTCGGCTCGAAGAACGAACGCGAAATCAAACGGCTGCGTCCCGACGTAGACGAGATCAACCGGCTCGAAGCCGAGACCTCGGCGCTGAGCGACGACGAACTGCGCAGCAAAATCGCCGAATGGAAGGCGAATATCAGCGCGATCGAAGATCGCGAGCGGCGCGACGATGCGATGCTCGAAATCCTGCCGCAAGTCTTCGCCGTCGTGCGCGAGGGCTCCAAGCGGACGATCGGCCAGCGCCACTTCGACGTGCAACTGATCGGCGGAATGATCCTGCACCAGGGGCGAATCGCCGAAATGAAAACCGGCGAGGGCAAGACTCTCGTCGCCACTCTGCCCGCCGTCCTCAACGCGCTGGCGGGACGCGGCGTGCACATCGTCACCGTCAACGACTACCTGGCCCGGCGCGACTCCGAATGGATGGGGCGCATCTATAAATTCCTGGGCCTGACGGTCGGCGTCGTCGTTCACGGCGTGACCGACCAGGAGCGCAAGCTCGCCTACCGCGCCGATATCACTTACGGCCAGAACAACGAGTTCGGCTTCGACTACCTGCGCGACAACATGAAGTTCAACATCGAGGACTACGTCCAGCGCGAGCACAACTTCGCGATCGTGGACGAAGTGGACTCGATTCTGATCGACGAGGCGCGCACGCCGCTGATCATCTCCGGCGCCTCCGAGGAATCCACCGACACTTATTATGTGGTGGATCGCGTGATCCCGCGCCTCAAGCCCGAAGAGCACTACACCATCGACGAGAAGATGCGCACCGTGGCGCTGACCGAGGACGGCGTGACGCGAGTCGAGCGACTGCTCGGCGTCGATAACCTGTACGACCCGCGCAACATCCTGCTGCTGCATCACGCCAACCAGGGACTTCGCGCGCACACGTTGTTCAAGCGCGACGTCGATTACGTCGTCAAAGAAGGCGAGGTGATCATCGTCGATGAATTCACCGGGCGGCTGATGCCGGGCCGGCGATGGAGCGACGGGCTGCATCAGGCGGTCGAGGCGAAGGAGAACGTCAAGATCGAGTCGGAGAACCAGACCCTCGCCACCATCACCTTTCAAAACTACTTCCGAATGTACAAGAAGCTGTCCGGGATGACCGGCACGGCCGACACGGAAGCGGTCGAGTTCAAGGAAATTTACCACCTTGACGTGGTCGTGATTCCGACCAATCAGCCGATGATCCGTATCGACAATCACGACGTCGTTTACAAAACCGAAGGCGAGAAGTTCGACGCCGTGATCGAGGAAATCCGCGACTGCCACGAACGCGGCCAGCCGGTGCTGGTCGGCACGGTCTCGATCGAAAAGTCCGAGCGCGTCGCCGACAAACTCAAAAACACCAGCGTCAAGCATTACGTGCTGAACGCCAAAAACCATGAGCGCGAAGCGGAAATCGTCGCCCAGGCCGGCCGTTTCGGCGCGGTCACGATCTCGACCAACATGGCCGGTCGCGGCACCGATATCGTGCTCGGCGGAAATCCCGAGTTCATGGCGGCGGCGGAAGTCGGCACCAAGGACCCGCTCGATCCGAATTTCCAGGCTGCACTCGCGAAGTACGTCGAACAGTGCAAGGCCGAGCGCGAGAAAGTGCTCGAGGCCGGCGGCTTGCACATCCTCGGCACCGAGCGCCACGAGTCGCGCCGAATCGACAACCAGCTCCGCGGCCGCTCGGGACGCCAGGGCGACCCCGGCTCGTCGCGATTCTACATGTCGCTCGAGGACGACCTGCTCCGCATCTTCGGCGCCGACCGTCTCAAGGGCCTGATGGGCCGAATCGGGATGGAGGACAACGAGCCCATCGAGCATCGATGGATATCGCGCGCGATCGAAAACGCGCAAAAGAAGGTCGAATCGCACAACTTCGACATCCGCAAGCATCTGCTCGAATACGACGACGTCATGAACAAGCAGCGCGAGGTCGTTTACCATCGCCGCCGCGAACTGCTCAGCGGCGCCTCGCTCAAGGATGACGTGCTCGACATGTGCGACGCGCTGATCGAGGAAATCGCCGCGGCTCACGCGAACAGCGAAGTCGATCCGGCGCAATGGGACTGGAAGCTGATCGACGACGCGTTCTTCAAGCAGTTCAAGTTCCGCCCCGGCTTCAGCGCGCAGACCGAAGTGGGCGGCAAGCCGGTTCAGTCGGCCGACGATCTGACCGAGATCGGTTCCGAGCGCGTGCATCAGCTCTACGATCAGCGCGAAGCGGAATTCACCGAGCCGGTGATGCGCCAAATCGAAAAGATCGTGATGCTCCAGACGCTCGATTCGCTCTGGAAGGACCATCTGCTCGCGATGGACCATCTGAAGGAAGGAATCGGGCTGCGCGGCTACGCCCAGGTGAATCCGCTGGTCGAATACCAGAAGGAAGGGTTCACGATGTTCGAGGCGCTGATGGCGGTGATGCAACAGGACGTGGTCGAAAAGGTTTTTTCCGTCCAGGTGCAGCGCCAGCAGGACGTCGAGCAGATTCAGCAGCCCAAGCCGCAGCGCGTCGTAATGAGCCACGGCGGCGAGAGCGAGACGCCGGCCGCAACGCCGGTCAAGCGCGACGCCGAAAAAGTCGGCCGCAACGATCCGTGCCCGTGTGGCTCGGGCAAGAAGTACAAGCGCTGCCACGGCAAGTGAGATCGAGGCCCCGGCGCAACCAAGGCCGGCTGGAGCAAGCGATCGCAACCGCACGCGGAGCGACGCGCGCATCGCGCACTCTTGCGTGCGCGCTCGGTCCGCGTATAGTTCGGCGCACGGAGGATTTTGCCGGATGAAAGTCGAACTCGAGCCCGCCGCCGTGCGCGGATTTCGATTCGCCGGCGTCAGCGCGGGACTGAAGACCAGGGCGGGCGCGCTGGACCTGGGCCTTATCGCCGCCGATCGCCCGGCCGCCGCAGCCGCGGTGTTCACCGCCAATCGTGTGAAAGCCGCGCCGGTCTATGTGACGGCGGATCGCGTCAAGTCGGGCCGTTTGCAGGCAGTCGTCGCGAACTCGGGATGCGCTAACAGCTTCACCGGCGCAGAAGGGATGCGCCTTGCGCGCGACTCATGCGCGGAAGTCGCGCGACTTCTCGGATGCGCACCGGAACTCGTCGCGCCATCCTCGACCGGTGTGATCGGCCATCTCTACGACTACGCGAAATTCAAAAGCGGCGCCGCCGATGCGGTACGATCGCTGCGTGAAGACGGGCTTGCCGACTTCGCACATGCGATCATGACGACTGACACGCGCGTCAAGACCGCCTCGACCAGCTTCAAGGCCGGCGGCTCGACCATCACGCTCGCCGGCGCGGTGAAAGGTGTCGGGATGATCTCGCCCAGGATGGCGACGATGCTCGGCTACCTGGTCACAGACGCGGTGATCGCTCCCTCTTTACTGAAAAAATCGCTCAAGTCCGCGCTGCCGGCGAGCTTCAACGCGATCACCGTTGACGGCGACATGTCAACCAACGACACGGTGATTATTATGGCGAGCGGCGCCGCGGAAAATCGCGCATTCGGCGCACGCGAGCAGGCGGCATTCGATCGCGCGGTCGGGGAAATTTCGGCGGCGCTCGCGCGCGAACTCGTGCGTGACGGCGAGGGCGCGACCAAGCTCGTCAGCGTCCAGGTACGCGGCGCTCGCAATCCTGCCGACGCCGAGCGTGCGGCCCGGCAAATCGCCAACTCGCCGCTGGTCAAGACGGCGTTCTTCGGATGCGATCCGAACGTGGGCCGAATCCTGATGGCGGCGGGATCGTCCGGCGCATACGTCGAACCCGGCAAGCTGATGCTGTGGATCGGGGGAGTGAAAGTTGCCGCGAACGGCCGGCTGCTGACCGAGGCGCTGGCGGATGCGGGGACTGCGATGAAAGAGCGCGAATTCGCCGTGCGACTCGATCTGCGGTTGGGAAAATCGAGCGCCCGGATTCTGACTTGCGACCTGAGCTACGATTACGTGCGAATCAACGCGGAGTACACGACCTGAGCGCAGGCAATTCCCGATGGCAAGCTTCAGCGCCCGGCAAACATGCGGCCCGCGGCATAAGTCACACCCGCGGCTGCTATTCCAATCAACATGCTTTCGAGTCCGCTGCGCCACCACGAACGGCTGGTGATGATCGTCTTCAGCGCGCCGGCGCCGAACAGCGCCGCGACGGTCGAGATGGCCGACACGATCAGCGCCCGGCTCGGCTCGAAAAAAATGTACGCCCAGACGGGCACTGCCGCGCCTGACAGATACGACAACCCGACGGCAAACGCTGAGCGGATCGGGCTGTCGAAGGATTCTTCGTTGAAGCCCAGCTCCTCGCGCATCATCACGTTGCTCCATCGCTCGGGATCCGACGTGATGTGCGCGACGATCTGATCGAGCAGCGGCCCGGCGAACCCCTTTTTTCGATAGATGGTGCTGATCTCTTCGCGCTCGCGTTCCGGCCATCGGTGGATTTCGTCGCGTTCGCGTTCTATCTCGCTTTGATAAAACTCGATTTGCGAGCGCGCGGAGATGAACGCCGCAAGCCCCATCGCTACCGCGCCGCCGAGCATCTCCGAGAGTCCCGCCATCATCGCCGCGTTGCCCGTGACGAACGCGCCCGCGACGCCGGAGGTAACCGCGAACGAGGCGACCAGTCCGTCGTTCAGTCCGAGCATCACGTCGCGCACCCAGCTTCCGCCGGCGGCGTGGACCTGCTCGGTATGATGGTCGTACTCGCGGATGCGGGTCGAAAAAGCCACTACTCAGTTCCTCCCGCGAGCGGCTCCACGACCCGCTCCGTGGCTGGGACGCCGCGGCGCTTGCGGCGATCGATTGACTCGCGCGCCGCTCCAACTTCGGCGACCATCTTGCGCGCGGCCGCGCGGTCCGGCCGATGGCCCAGGTAGGAGTAAAGAAAATCGAGCCGCGCCGCGCGGCACAGAAATCGCCCGATGCTGCGATCGAGATGCACCAGGTTCAGAATTCGGCGATCCCACGATACGTTGGCGGCGCGGCGGAAATCCTCGAGGTCGATAAAGTACACCTTGAAACCGCCGGACTCGTTTTCCTCGACCATGATGTTGGTCTCTTGCAGATCGCGAGTGTAAAGACCGGACTCGTGGAGGCGCCGGATTTGTGCGGCCACCGTATCGGAGATTTGTTTGCGGCGATGCACGTTGCGTCCCTTGATTTCTCCAGGGCCGAGCATGAAGCGGCTCAGAGAGTCGGCGTTGATGAGCGCGCGGCTGACGAGATAAGAGGCTCGAATCGCACCCGCCTGGTACAAATCCATGGCCGCCAGCGGCTCCGGATGCGCGAAGCCGTGCGCCCGGAGCATCGCGGCGCCGGCGAGCGATCGCGCGGCGCGAGAACCGCGAAATCGCGCGTAAACGCCGCGGCTCCATGAGGAAACCTCGACGCGCTTTAAGAACGCGGGCCCGGCGCCGGGGACGTCGAGGAATCCAGCCAGCGTGCGCGCTTCAGACTTGAGCACCCGAAAATCCGCCGACGCCATCAATTCGTCGGCGCGCTCGACGACCGCGCGCCAATCCGGCGAACGCGCATAGAGGACTACCGTGCGCATGCGCGATCAAGCCTAGCCCTTTCGCGCGCCGATGGCATCGGGGGCGCGCCGACGAGGCGCGAGTCTGCGAGTCTCGTGCCGCTCCGGCAGCGCCCTGGCAACGAAAAGCTACTTCTTGGGCAGGACGATTAACGAGCCGCCGATATGCGCAAGATGCAGCTGGCAAAAATACGGAAACACTCCCGGCTTGTCGGCGACGAACGTGATCGTCTTGGGTGTGCCGCGTGTCACAATCTCCGCGATGTTGTATGCCGGAATCGTAAAGCCGTGCTGATTCGACGGGCCCGTGCCCGGCACCTGATTCTTGAGCGTGAGCTTTACCTTGTCGCCCTGTTCAACCGCGATCACGCTGGGCAACCAGAACTTCGTGTCATCTATCTCGACCGAGACGAGCGTGAAACTCTTGGTGCCGGGCTCGTCCACGGCGGGTGCCGGCACAGCTGCGGCCGAGGGGGCGGCGTCGGCTGCCGCCGCGATCCGGCTCGCGCTCGGAAGCATGAATGCTGCCGCGACCGCCATAGCGGCCATCGTTTTCAACATTGCCTTGCTCATCGAAGTTTTCTCCTTGTTCAGCAGGTCATGACAATCTATCACGAGAATCGCGAGACTCAGCCGTTGAATCGCCTTGCGAGTTTTGCCCATTGCGCGTCGTCGGTGCCCGCGCGATACGGAATGTAAAACGCAACCCGGTCGAGCAGCCCATCGTAACGCTGCATCACCTTGTCCGCGATCTCGTCGTAGGTGCCCGCGACCGTGTACACGTCGAGCATCTCGTCCGTGATCTCCTTGGCCATCGAGACCCACTCGCCCCTGGCAGCCTTTTCGTTTAATCGCTGGGCAACGTCGCCCCATCCGTGCGTGTCGAGCACGATCTTGTAGGTTCGCGTCGAGGCGTAGAACGAGATCTGCTGCCGGACGGCTTCGCGGGTTTTTTTTATTTCGTCCTGGTTGTGGCCGACGATCACGAACGCCGCTGACAGGATTTCGAAGTCTTTGCGCGAGCGCCCGGCCTTCTTGAGACCCTTCTCGACGTTCGGCAGCACGAATTCGCGAAGATACTTGGGCGAGTTGAAGGGATGCGCATGCAGGCCCTCGCACAGTTCGCCGGCGAGCCGGATGATATGTTGGTTCACGCCGGCGATGTGAATCGGCACGTTCGAGTAGTTGTGTTTGGCCGGCGTGAAGAACGGCGTCATCAACGAGAAGTTGTAGTACTTGCCCTGGAACGAAAGTTTCGCGCCGCCCTCCGACCAGCACTTGAAGATCGCGCGGAGCGCCAGGATGTACTCGCGCAGGCGCGGCACCGGCGCTTCCCACTTCGTGCTGTAGCGGCGCTCGATATGGCCCTTGACCTGCGTGCCGAGGCCGAGGATGAAGCGGCCCTCGGAAAGCCCTGCCAGATCCCAAGCGGTCGCGGCGGTAACCATGGGGCTGCGCGGAAACGCAATCGCGACCGACGTGCCCATTTTGATTCGCTTGGTATGCTCCGCGATCAGCGCGGCCGGAAGAAAGCCGTCGTTGCCGGCCTCCGGAATCCAGATCGCATCGAATCCCGCCGCCTCGGCGGCGCGGGCGGCGGCCGGAACATCGCGCAAGTTGCGCGTCGAGAGACCGGTGTCGAGTTTCATAATTTTTCGCTCCCGCGTAAATTTTTAGACGAGCGGGCGAAATCGTAACAAAGCATGCGGCGAACTGGGAAGAGCGCGCTCAGCGGCGCGCGGCTGCGCGTCTGCGAATCACGTCGAGCAGGCGGCGCGGGTAATCGCTGATCAGTCCGTCCACGCCCATGTCGAGCAATTCTTCCATTTCGGCTTCCTCGTTCACTGTCCAGACGTGCACCTCGAGTCCGATGCGATGGGCGAACTCGACACTATCGGGCGTGACGAGCTGCCACGATTCGTAGTTGCGCGGTATTTGGAGTGCGTCGCCGGGCGGACGATAGTTGTCGCGGCTCACCATCGCCTGAAAGAATCCGCCCGATTCGAGGTACGAAAAGTTGGTCGGGATTTCCGGCGCCAGCATCCGGACCTCGTCGAGCGGTTCCTGGTGCTCGCTGGCGACAAACACACTCCTGCGCATCCCGGCGCGATCGATCACGCCGAGCAACGGCACGACCACGCTCGGCTTGATTTGCTTGACTTCGACCTCTATCGGCAGTTTTGGAAATGCCGCAAGCACCTCGGCCAGGCGCGGCACCCGGATACCCTTGTCTCTGAATGGAAAATTCGCGCCGTCGAGCGTAAACATCCGGCCCGCGTCGGCCGCCGCGAGCTCGGCGTATGTCATTTCGCGGATGACGCCGGCGCGTCCGCAAGTGCGCTCCAGATAGTCGTCGTGACTGACAACGATTTCGCCGTCGCGCGTCATATGGATGTCGAGTTCGAGATACTGAATGCCGATCGCGGCGGCGGCGGCAAATGCTTCGAGCGTATTTTCAGGATGCGTACCGGCGCATCCGCGATGCCCAAAGGCGCGCGGCAATCCGGGCTTGAAGAAATCGGTATTGGGATGCTCGCGCATTTCAGATGCAACCTCGTCGCGATTTCTGCTGTGACCGGGAAGCTGGGACCTGGTAATGGCGATCGAAGAATGGAGCGAAACTGTAAGACGCTCAGATCAAAGCGCGCTGTCGGACTCCGAGGCTCCGAGCGCCGGGCCGTCCTGGCTGCTTGAAATTCTCTGTCCTCGGATATGCGCGGTCTTTGCCGGGCTGCGACCGAGCGTCACGTGGTACATGTCGGCGAACTTCGAGATCGCGGGTTTGCGCGCGTCGGTCGCGATGAAATGGCTGCCGAGGTCGGGCAGCTCGGCCAGTGCGGACTGGTAGCGGTCCTTGATGTCGTCGAAGATCGCCTTCATCCGCGGCGAGACCTCGTGATTCTCGCCAAGTTTCTCGGTGAGAGGATTGACCCAGGCGCCGTCTTTTTCCATCGCGAAGTGGAGATGCGGCCCGGTCGAAAGCCCGGTCGAACCGACATTTCCAATGACCTGCCCGATACGGACGTAGCCGCCCGGCTTCACGTCGGAGCTGATCTTCGACAGATGACCGTAGATGCTGACCATCTCATGCTGATGCTGGATGCGGATGCAATTGCCGAGCTCGCCCTGCCATCCCGCGCTTATAACCGTGCCATCGGCGACGGCCTTGACCGGCTCGCCGTATTTGGCGACCAGATCGACGCCGACATGAGGCCGATACTCGTGCAGGATCGGATGATAGCGATGGAACGTGAAGCCCGAGGAAATGTACTGGAAATTGAGCGGAAACTTCAGGGACTGCGGACCGAGCGCGTGGCCCTTTTCGTCATATAGATGAGGGCGGCCGTGTTCGTCCGAGAACGATATCGCCGTCAGCGTGCGGCTTCCAAAGCGGATTTGCGCCGCCTGCACGTCGCCGGCGAGCGTGTAGGAGCCGTCGCGGCTGATCTTTTCATTGTAAATCAGCTTGACTGCGGAACCGGGCGCGAGGCGATTGAGATCGTGGCGGTCCGAGAACGCATCCTGCAGCGTGTCGACGATTGGCTTGGGTATCCCGTTCTCGGCGGCTGCGCGCTGGAAGTTGTCCTTGACCGCGAACGTCAGTTTGATCGGGTGAATGAAATACTCGATCGGCCGCAGCCCGGCCTTCAGCACTCCGGCGCCGAGGCTCGCCGCGGTGACCGTGGTCTTTTCGTCAAGATCGTACTTGAGGCCGCGCATCTCGCCGGTCTCGGGATCCTTATATAGCGTCAGCGGATGCCCGCTGTGAAAATACCGGTTCGCGGTGATGCGCTGGATGTACGACGCCCACTGATGCGCGTCGCCCGGTTCCATCCCGGCTTCGCGAAGGTAGCTTTCGATGGGCGCGGTGCGGTCAAGCGTCGTGCTGATCATGATCGACGCAGGTGCGGGATCGACGGATTCTGGCTGCTCGACTACGTCAGGGCCGTCCTTGCCGGCATCCAGTTCGGAGCTGAGCGTGTCGAGCGGCGAGCCAAGCGTCTGCGGATTTGCCTGGAAAAAAAGAAACAGCGCCGCGGTGGTCGCAACCAAGGCAACGGCCAACCCCATCAGCGCGCGTGGATATCCCAAAGAGTGTCTCCCCCGAGCGAGCATCATCAGCGACGCTAGGTGATTCGCCTACCCAACGCAACCCCTGGCGGTGTATCACTCTGATACACTACGGTCATCTCTATTGACACTTCGTTCAGGACAGCGACAGACATTATTCACGCGGTTACAATAGGCACAAATAAACCGATGCATAGGGCACACATGAATCGGGACTACATGACGCGCGCGACGCGACTGGACGGGGCGGTTGAGGAGACAATTCATCAAGGACAATTCCGAGCCGCCCGATAGCCCTCCTGCTCGGCCGCTTCGCGGCTCGCGAACACGACTCGATTCTCACGCGCCATCCTGTCGTAGCTTCCGCATCCGGGCCACGCGTAAATCTTGCTTCGCCGATTACCAACGAAAACGATTTGGCCGGCAACGGTCTTCGATGAAAGAACCTGAGCCGGGGCCGAATTCGCATTCGATCCACGCGGCACATCGTTCGGACCAGCGGGCTGTGTCCAGATCTGATTCAACAGGCTCGCCAGCCTGAATCCCGCTTTCGCAAGCTGATGGCCCGCGACCGCGTCAGCGTGGTCCAGATAAGAAGAGTCCAGTTCGACGGCGTGTCCGAGAGGATTGAGGCAGAGATCGGCGGTGGGTTGGCAGGGTTCGATTGGGATGCGCAGCGCGGCGTAGATGTCGGACCGCGCAATTTGATTCGATTCCCACGCGATATCGTCGGCAGGAATCCATGAATCGGTCTTTCCCTCGGCCGCGTATGTTTGTTCCAGCCTGCGGGCCGTCGTGCCGGGCCTTCCGGAATCGACGCTGTCTTCGAGACGGCGCACGACGGTGGTGTCCCAGACCGCGTGAAGATCTTTTGCTCGAACATTCGAATCGACCGTTATGCAATTGGCGCCGCGGTCCTCGTCGTTCGCGGCGTGCAGAGGTTGATGGATGTCGCCGACAAAGTGGATCAGGAACGCCAGATCACCGGCCGCGCCCCAGCGGTCGTAGTTCCTCCCTTTCAGGCGCTTGGAATATTCGTCGATTTTCCCTGTCACGCAGTTTCCGCGGGGGCATCGTGCAGGAACGTCCACTCGCCGGTCTTGCAGACAAATGTCGATGAAATGCCATGGCCTCGTCAAAGGATCTTCATCGCGGAACTTGGAATCGGGGAGGATCGAAGCATCCTCCATTGCTGTTGCGATTGCTCTTTTGTCGGCTGGCACGCCAAGGATGTCTGCCACCTGACTCGCGGCGGCAGGGGTGAGGTTATCCGCCGCAATGATTGCGACGATTTTGTGCCCGTCAGGTCCCCAAGCCCATGCCGATACAGGGCAGAGCAGGACTGCGAATACGAGATTGGCAATGCAAAGCGCCACTGAACGCGAGAATTGCGAAAAAGCTTTCATCGAATGGATCTCAGGACTGGTCCTCGATTGTGGCACCTATAGTACCAGCGGTCATGAAAATTGTTATCCTCCAGCCCGCAGACGCGGGAGACCGTCTATGAATCGTGAATATCGACCGGGCGGGACGCGGATGGACGGGGATACGGATGACGATTGCCGCGCTTGATCTCGGGCGGCGCCGAATCGGAGTCGCCGTAACCGACGCGGCCTCGATGGGGGCGCATCCGGTGGGAATCGTCGAACGGCGCGCACTCAAAAAGGACGTCGCGGCGATCGCCGCGATGCTGCGCGACCGCCGCGTGAGCACGATCGTCGTCGGCCTTCCGCTCAACATGGACGGCAGCGAAGGTCCGGCCGCCCTCTCCGCGCGGAAGTTCGCCGCGAGCATCGCGGATGTACTCGGCGTCGCCGTCGAGATGTTCGACGAGCGGCTGACGAGCTTCGAAGCCCGGGAGCGTCTGGCGGACATGCCGGCCAGGAAAGGCGCGCGCAAGGCCGGGCTCGACGCGCTTGCGGCGGTGGTCATCCTCGAAGGCTGGATGCAGGCGCATCCGGAGAAAATCCCGCGCGGCAGCGGCTGATGAAAAATCACGGCGCGAAATATATCCTCGGATCAGATGAAGCTTGCGGCATCAATCCTCGTAACCGCGATCGTCGTAGCCGGAGCGTACGCCGCGTTCTCATACTACTGGCTGAGTCCCACCGAAAAATTCGCGCCGCCACGCGAGCTCACGATTGAAAAGGGCGAGTCGTTTCGCCAAATCGCGCGGGCGCTGGCGGATACCGGCGTCGTTCGAAGCGCGCTTGTGATCCGATTATACGGCCAGATGAGCCAGACCGCGCGCCAAATCAAGCCGGGCGACTATGCTTTCAACGGCGGCGAGCGGATTCCCGACGTGATGCGCCATCTGGTCAGGGGCGATTTCATCGTCGTGACAGTCACGATTCCCGAAGGCTTGACGGTCCATCAGATCGCGGAGCGGTTGGCCGAGACAGGCCTGGTCTGCGAGAACGAATTCGAGCAGGCCGCGCGCGAGGGCGCGATGGTGCGCGCGCTCGGCCTGATGCCGCTCGGCGCGGAAGGCTACCTGTTCCCGGCGACGTACAGATTTTCGCCGCACGCGAAGACCAACGACGTGCTCTCCGCGATGCTCGCGCGGTTCTACCAGGTCCTGACGCCTGCCGTGGAAGAGCGGATGTTCGAGGTCGGCCTGGATGCGCGCCGGTTGGTCACGATGGCCTCGATCGTCGAGAAGGAAGCGAAAGCGCCCGGCGAGCGGCCACTGATCGCGGGCGTGTTCTACAATCGGCTGCGGCTCAAGATGCCGCTGCAATCCGACCCGACGGCGGAGTACGCGCTCGACGGCGCCAAAGAGTCGGCCGCGAGCGCGGTTCACACAGCGTCGGCCTTCAATACGTACGACTTCACCGGCTTGCCGCCGGGGCCAATCGCGAATCCCGGGCTGAAATCAATCGAGGCCGCGCTATACCCGACGCAGACCGAATTTCTCTATTTTGTCGCACGCGAAGGCGGCACTCATGTCTTTTCGAAATCGTTTGACGAGCATCGGCGCGCGATCGCGATCGAAAGGAAGCCGCCGGCGGGGAAACCAGCCGCAATACCGGCAAAATAAGGTTCTTCGGGCCGCCGATTGGACGGTCGCATCTGCGTCGAGTACGCTATAATTTCATTCTGTGGACAATCCGGTCGAGACAATCGGGATCGCCAGCGCGCGGATCGCGCGGCTAGCCGCCATCCGTGCGATGCTATGCGCGGTTGCGCCGGCGCTCACCGCGATCGCGCTGGGAGTGTTGCTCAAGCCGATTGGCAACGTAACCTGGATGCGACTGGGATACCGGCTTGCGCCCGAGCGCGCCGCAATGCTCAGCCTCGCATTGATCGGCGCGGGCATCGTGGTCCTTGCGGCAGGATTGGTCATGGCATTTCTGGCGTATAGGCGCGGCAACGACTTTGTTGCGGCGGCAGCCGAGCTCGACGACCGCCTGGACTGCGATCAGGAGATCGTGACATTCGCCACGCTGGCCGATCCGTCGGCGCCGGAGAGCATCCGTGCGCGGCGCACGCCGCTGTTCCCGATTCTGTGGCGGCACGCGATCGCGTTGTTCGCCAGTCTCGATGTTCGCCGGGAATTCAGACTCGAAGTCGGCGAGCCGCTCAAGCGCTCCTCGATTTTTGCGGGCGTGGTCGCGCTTGCGATGGTGCTTGCGACATTGGGATTGGTGCGCGCGCCGACGCCCGAGAATACCGAGGCCGCCAAGCTGCGTGCGATCGCCGAGGAGATCGCCGGAACATCGACCAGTTCCGATGATTCCGCGCTGGCGGACAAGATTCGCGAAGCAGCCGACGCACTTGAGAATTCCAAGCTGCCGCCCGAAGAGAAAAAGGAGCGCATCGAGGAAGCGATGCAGCAGGCCGACAAGGCCGCTCAAAAGCGCAACAACAGTCAGTCCGGAAAAAATCAGGGTACCGGCAAGTCCAATGCGCAGAACGGCAACGGCGCCGGCAAGAGCCAGGGCCACGGCAACTCCGCGGGCGCCGGGATCGGCGAGGGCAAGAGCGGGACGGGCGCCGCACAGAACCCGGGCGGGGAGAGTTCGGGTTCGGGCAAAGGTGCTACCGGCAAGGATTCGGGCAAGAACGAAGGCGGAAAAGGATCGGCAAAAAACGACAAGAACGATCAGAACAAGGGCGACCAATCGAGCATCGAACTCCACAACGAACTCGCCAAAGCCGAAGCGCAGGTCGAGACCGCCAACGCAAACAATCCCGGCCCCGACAACCAGCCCGCCGACGACAAGCATCAGGGCGGCGGCAGCCAGCCCGATCCCAACCGACCCGGCATCATCCCGAAGCCGGGCGCCAACGGCGATCGCAATATTCCCGCCGCCGGCGGCAAGCTTAAGAATAACAAGGACATGGGCTCGAACCTCGGCGATACGCATCTCGGCGAGATGCCCACGTCAACTAACGCACAACGCTTCCTGAAGCCCGGCAAGAAGGGTGCGACCGTTGACATCAAGGACGCGCGCTACGTCATGTTCCGGCTGCCTGGAGCGCCCTCTTCCGGTAGTGGCGGGAAAACGGTACTTGACACCGATCGGCCCACGGCGACGACGGGTTACGTCAATGCCCCGCTTGCGCCGACCAGCGACGACGCGCCGCCCGACGAACGACAACTGGTGCCGCCACGCTATCGCGACATGATTCACTAGATTCAGGATAAGGAAGGACAACGGATGGGAGCGGCTCCTCAACAAGCTTCACCCGACCAGCGGGTCGCGGATTTTCGCAAGATCTTCTCGCGCGCTGAGAGCGAAGTCGCGCGCGTGATCGTCGGCCATCGTGAGGTCGTACGAAAGATGCTGACCGCGCTGTTTTGCGGCGGGCATATTTTGATCGAAGGCGTGCCCGGACTCGGCAAGACGCTGATGGTCAAGGCGGCCAGCGAAACGCTCGGGCTCAGCTTCAAACGAATTCAGTTCACGCCCGACCTGATGCCCTCGGATATCATCGGCACACAGGTGCTGACCGAGGCCGACGGTCATCGCGAGTTCCAGTTCAAGCCCGGCCCGATCTTCGCGCACATGGTGCTCGGCGACGAGATCAATCGCGCGACGCCCAAGACGCAATCGGCCGTGCTCGAGGCGATGGAAGAGCATCAGGTCACCGTCTTCGGCACCACCTACGTGCTCGATCCGCCGTATATCGTCCTCGCCACGGAAAATCCCATCGAGCTCGAAGGAACCTATCCGCTGCCCGAGGCGCAGATGGACCGGTTCATCTTCAAAGTCGTGCTGGGATCGCCCAAACCCGACGAATTGCGCGAAATCTTGAGCCGCACCACGGGCACGACGCAAAATCGGATTCAGCCGCTGTTCGAAGCTTCGCGCGCGCCGCGGGCGATCGAGGATCTCAAAGCACTCGTTCGCGAGGTGATGGTGGCCGAACCGCTCGAACGTTACATCATCAGCGTGATCGGCGGATGCACTCCCGGCGGTCCCGGCGCCATCCCCGAGGTCTCCCAATACCTGCGTTTTGGGCCGAGTCCGCGCGGCGCGCAGGCGCTGATTTTGTGCGCCAAGGTTAACGCATTGCTCGCCGGCCGCGTTAGCGTGAGCTACGACGATATCGACGACGCGATCGTCCCGTGCCTGCGCCATCGCTTGCTGCTCAACTTCCAGGCCGAGGCAGAAAGTGTTTCTTCCGAATCGATCCTCGAGCAGGTGATAAAGCGGCTCAGGAAGCCGCGCACGTAGCCGATGTTCGGACTGCCGGACGAGTTTACGCCGGGTTTTCTTGCCCGGCTCGAAAAGCTCAGGATCAGAACCCGCCAGCGATACGCCGGGCTGGGCCGGGGTATGCATCTGTCGCCCAAGCGCGGCTCCTCGCTCGAGTTCAACGATTTTCGCCATTACTCGCCCGGCGACGACTTCCGCTACATCGATTGGGGACTCTACGGCCGCAGCGACAAACTCTACATCAAGCTTTTCCAGGAAGAGGAAGACCTGCTCACGTACATCTTCGTCGATGCGAGCGCGTCGATGGCGTATCCCGCCGGCGACCGCAAGTTCGAGTCCGCGATCTTGACCGCCCTCGCGCTTGCCTACGTCGCGCTGGCCAGCGGCGATCGCGTGATGCTGCGCGTGCTCGGCGGCAGCGGCGCAAAGGTCGATCCGTCGTTCGTCAACGGCCGCCATCGAATCGTCGAGCTCGCGCGCCGCCTTCACGATCTCAAGCCGGGCGGGCAGTTCGATTTCGCGACTTCGCTGGCGACCGAGCTGCTCGCGATTCGGCGCACCGGCAAGGTGTTTATCGTTTCCGACTTCCTGATGCTGCTCAACTCGGTCACGCGCGGCCTCGGGATGTTCACCGCGGCCTCGATGGACCTGACGGCCGTGCAGATTCTTGGCGGCCGCGAGCTCAACGGCCAGGGCCTCGACGGCGACGTAGAGGTAGTCGATTCCGAATCGGGCGAGCGGCTGCGCGTCTCGATCGGCGACCGCGAACGCGCGCAGTATCGCGAGACGATGCTGCGTCTCACGCGCGAAATAAAATCGTTCTGCCTCAAGCGCGGACTGCATTACGCGCTCTACACGACCGATCACGACTTCCAGAATTTCTTCGTCCGTGCGGTGAGCGACCTCGGCCTGGCGCACTGAAGAGTTATCCGATGGGATTCCTTTATCCAGGCGCGCTCGCATTTTTCGCCCTCGTGCCGGCGCTCGTGCTGGCATATCTGGCCAAGGAGCGGCCGGCGCGGGTGACGGTCTCGAGCGTGCTGGCGTTCCGCGCGCTGCGCGGTTTTCGGCGCGAGCGTTTCGGTGGATGGCCGCGGCTGGATTGGATGTTCTTCGCCGAGGTCTTCATCCTGAGTCTCGCGGTGCTCGCGATGGCGGGTCCGTTCATCTGGAAGAAAACCACCCCGCTCGCAGTCGTAATCGACAATTCCGCGGCGATGCAGGCGCTGACGCCCGCGGGTAAGAGCCGTTTCGAGGTCGCGCGCGAAAAGCTCGACGCCGCCCTGTCCGCCGAAGACGGCGGTGGCGAAATCTCCGTTTACGTCACCGCGCCGCAGCCGCGCCGCGTGGCGCCCCCGTTCAATACCCTGACCGAGGCGCGCATGGCGCTGTCGCGAATCAAGCCGACCGATGCGCCCAACGATCAAACGACGCTCGAGAACTTTCTCGGCAACCTCGCCTCGGAAGCGCGCGTCGCAAAGGTGATTTTTGCCGGCGCCAGCGCGCTCACCGCGCCGGTTCCCGCGCGAATTCATCCGATCGCGGTGGGCGACGCCGTCGCAAACGCCGCGATCGGCTCGTTCTCGCTGCGGCGCGAAGTCCTTGGTGCGGAAGCCCTTCACGCGAGTCTCTCCATCGCCAACTTCAGCCCTGAAACCCGCACGCTCGAACTGGTCGTGACCGGAGACGGCAGGCAAATCGCCCACGCCAAAGAAACTCTCGGCGCGCGTGAGACCGCTACGCTCGAGTTCCCCGCGCTTCCGCCCGCGCGCATCTACGAGGCGAAACTCGCGCCCGATGACGCACTCGCCCTCGACAACGTTGCCTATGCGACGGCCGGCTCCGTCAAGAACGTGTCGATTCTCTTCATCAGCCCGACTCCCGCCGACGCCGCGGGCCTGAATTCGATTCCCGGCGTCGAGGTCACTGCACGAAGCCCCGATTCCTACTCACCCGGCGATCTCGGCAACTTCGATCTCGCCATCTTTGAATACGCCACGCCCAGGGAAATCCCGGACGTGAACACGATGCTCGTGATGCCGCCGCCGGGCGATCCCGTTTTCGGATTGACGGTGACGCCGACCTCGAAGGTCCGGATTGCCGGATGGCGCACGGCCGACACGCTCACCGATTCGGTGAATTTCCGCCTGCTCAATCTGCGCGGTGGCGAGTATTTCGGGACTCATCCATGGATGAGCGAAGTAGTTGGCGGCGACGGCGGCGCGATCCTGCTGAATGGCGAGCGCGGAGCGCATCGTTTTGTCGCGACCGGCTTCAATCCGTTCCCGTATCTCGGGCGGGGCAACCTTCCCATGTCGGTGCTGACGCTCAACGCCATCAGCTATCTCGCCGGACTGGGTGCGAGCAGCAGCGGCTACCGGACCGGACAGCCGTGGCTGGCGCCGGCGGGCGTCGAGCGCGTGATACTCCCGTCGGGGAGCGCGGTGGCAGCTCATCCCGGCACGCTTTTCACCGCGGTTTCGGAGCAGGGAGTCTACGAACTCGTCGGTCCCGGCGGCGTGAAGACGCCGCGCGCGGTGAATCTTGCCGACTTGACCGAGTCGGATCTCTCCGGCTCGCCGCCGCTCAAAGTCGAAGCCGCAAACTCGGGTTCCGCAGCCGCGCCGGTAATGGGAAAATCCTCGCTTAGCGATTACTTTCTCGCCGCGATTATCGCGCTGACCGCTCTGGAAGCCCTCATTGTCTATCGGCGCCGCCGCATCGCCGAGGCCGCCGCGCCGTGATTCCAACAATCTTCCCGCACGATTTGCCGCACGATTTGACCTTCGCTCATCGCGAGGCGCTCTATCTGCTCGCGATTCCCGCGATCGTTCTGCTCTGGGGTCTTGTCAACGCGCGCGAAATTCGCCGCGTGTTTGCACCGCTGATGCGCGCGATAGTGCTCACCCTGTTCGTCGTCGCACTCGCAAATCCGCAGCAGGTGATGCATTCCGAGGGCGCCGCGCGGCCCGCAATCGTCGATGCGAGCGCCAGCATCACGCCTGCGATGCGCGCGTGGACGCTCAAGCTGATCCGCGACGACCTTGGGCTGCGCGCGGGAGATCCCGCATACATGTTCGCGACGATCGCGGTCCCTCAATCGATCGGCGCCGTCGAATCGGCGTTCGCCAACGGAACCGGATGCGCCGAATGCGGGCCCGGCGCGACCAACCTCGAGAGCGCGCTCTACCGTATCGCCGCAGACCCCGACGCGCATGGCGGGCCGGCCGTGATGGTGACCGACGGATGGCAAAATCGCGGCGACGCGGAGCGAGCGATAAGCGCGATTGTCTCCGCCGAGATTCGCCTCGACATCTTTACGCCGCCCGGTGCGCGTTCTATCCCCAACGTAGCGATGACGGCGCTCTCGCTCCCGCCCGCGCTCGAGAAAGCCGCTGCGTTCGCGCTGGGCGTTACGATGGATAATTTCAACGACGTGCCCGTGACGGGAACAATCACCATCGAGCGTGACGGCGCGCTAATCGATGAGCGCAAAGTGACGCTTGCGCCCGGCTCGCAGCGCTTCGACTTCCCGGTCCGCACCGAAAACGCCGGCCTGGCTTCTTATACTGCCGCCTTCAAGCCCGACAATCCCGCGCTCGACGCGTACCTCGAGGACGACTCTCTCAAAGGGTGGGTCGGCGTGGGCGCGCGCCGCAAAGTTCTGATTCTTACCGACAGCGCCAGGGACGCGAACTATCTCGGCGCCGTCGTCAATCGGATGGGACTCGAACCGGCTGTCGTGCCCGTCACCGGCGGGACCTGGGACGGCGCCGTCTCGGGTTACGACGCGATCCTGATTAACAACGTGCCGAGCGAACGTATCGCGCCGGCCGCGCAGAACGCGATGGCGGAGTATGTGCGTCGCGGCGGTTCGCTCGCGATGGTCGGTGGCGATTTGAGTTTCGGCCTTGGCGGTTATGCGGACAGTCCGCTCGCCGACGTGATGCCGGTGACGATGAAACCGCCGCAGCATAAGGAAAAGAAACGCGCGCTGGTACTCATTATCGACAAGTCGGGTTCGATGGGCCGCAACGACAAACTCACCTACGCCAAAGCCGCCGCCGAGACCGTCACCAGAACTCTCAAGGACAACGACCTGATAGCCGTCATCGGATTCGACTCGCAGCCGTTCGTCGTCATCCCGCTGCAGTCCGTCGCGCAGAGCCGCCCGTATTTCGATCAGATGATCAACCGGCTCTCCGCGCATGGCCAGACTTTCATGATTCCCGCGCTGCGCGAGGCCGAACGCACGCTCGGCAACAGCGGCGCCCAGGTCAAGCACGTCGTCATCCTCACCGACGGCGAGACGGGAGGCACCGCCGAGATGTACTATGACCTGGTCTCGCGGATGCACTATGACGCCGCCACGACGATCTCGACGATCGCGGTCGGCCGGGACGCCAACGTTGACCTGCTCCAGGCGATCGCCAGGTACGGCGGCGGTTCCTACTATCAGACCGACAGCCCGCGCAATCTGCCCCAGCTTTTCGTCGAAGACTTTCGCGCCCACGGCGGCGAGATCACGATGGTCGAAAAAGAATTCACACCGCGCACCGAAAGCCCTGACGCGATTTTGAAAGATCTCGCGGCGCGCCAGATGCCGCCGCTCAAGGGCTACGTCTCCACCGAGATCAAACCGCGCGCCACAATGAGCATGTACGTAGATCGCAGCGGCACGCGCGAACCTGTCATTGCGAGCTGGAGGTACGGCGCGGGCAAAGCGATGGCGGTGACCACGGACGCGAGCGGTAGATGGTCCGGGAGATGGGTCAGCGCGAATGTTTTTCAGCCGCTTTGGGATCGCATTCTCGCCTGGATGACGCCGGAGATGCCCGCCGAGCCCAAAATCGACGTCGCACTCGGTTACAATGCAGGCCGGATCAATATCAAGCTCACCGACTACAGCGCCGAGCCGGGCAACGCGCCCCGCCTGGTAACCGTGCTCGTGACGCGGCCCGACGGAACCAGGACTGAAACCGCACTCACCGAAGAAGTTGTGGGCGAGTTGTCGGGATCGATCGACGCGCCCGCCCCCGGCAATTACTACTTCGAAGTCCGCTCGCCGGCCGGCAAGGACAAGAAGTTCCCGCCGCTTGCGTTCACCGTCAGTCCGGCCGTCAACGCCGAACTGCCGCGCCCCGAGCCCAACTACGGTCTGCTCGAACAACTCGCGTCCGCCACCGGCGGGCGCCTCAATCCGTCGCCGGCGGAAGTCTCGACCGAACGCGCCACGCTCGAGCGCCGCGTCTCGATGAATCCGTACCTGCTCGTCGCCGCGATGATTATGCTTATCGCCGAGGCGCTGGTCCGCCGCCTCACTGCATGAGATTCTATCCGCTGTGCGGCGCCACGATGGCGCCTCGCCTGATTATCCCCGAGAACGCCCGGCGCAATGTCTGCACGCGATGCGGCGCGCACGAGCCCAACCACCTCCAGCATCATAATCGCTGATTCACCGCGCCGGGCGAGCGGATGATTCGCACCACGCGGCCGAGATCGGCCTCCCGCATGTGAATCCGGCGAACTTCGCTGACCGGCCGCCCGCCCATCCTGGCGATTGCCTCAAGCATCAGCCCTTCGCTCATCCCGTGGCGCATCTCGCCGATCAGAATCTTCGCGATGTACCTGGCTTCGAATGCCGCTGCGCGCGCGAACAGCTCGCGCAGCGCGTCGAGCTTGCGCTTGCGCGCGTGGCGTCCCTCGATCGCGGCGACCGCGGCGAATTTTTCGTTGAGCTCACGAATCGTAAGCGCGGGTTCGGGGTCGGCCGCGCGAAGCTTGAGCGTCATCTCCACGGCCTCGCCGAAGTCTCCCGCGGCGGCAAAGATGTCTTCGCCCTGGTCTGCGCTGTCCGTCATCTCCGCGACGATTTTCCAGATTGCGCGGCCGCTTATTTTGCTGCGCTTCTCCTCGCCCAGCGCGACCCCGCGGCTGGTCATGAATCGTGCCGCGATTTCCGCTTCATCGATGTCGAGTTTGGCCAAAAGTGTCCCTACCGTCTCGGCCATCTGAAGCCGGCTCTGAGTCTGGCTGAGCGACTGGCAGACGATAGCGAAGTCATAAAACGAGGGCACGTACGAGATTAAGGCTGCCCGCTGCCTCCTGCGCAAGTGCCGCGAGGTTTTGCTCCTAGACGGCCTGGCCCAGTCCGGAAAGGAAGTTATTTGTTAATGCAGAATCCCCGCTGCTTCATGTACTCGACGGAGTTCCCGGTCAGCGCGGATTGCGCGGCCGCATCGGCCCGATAGACCGAATTGTGCTGCGGATTGTAATAGCACATCAGCTTGATAACCTGGCCCATCGGAATCTGAAATTCGACTGACTCGGGAGCGCTGGGCGGCCCGTATGAACTCGCCATCGGTATCGTCACTGGATGCGACGACGGCCCCGGCGCCGCAAGCCCTCCCGTGGCCTGGCACATCTTGACCGCATCGATCTCGCAACTGCCTGCTGCGGCAGGCGATAACTGCATGTTTGCCAGATCCATCCCCGGCGATTGCGTCTTCTTGCTCGAGCACGACGTTGTGCAAGTTGCGGTCGCCACGATAAAAGCCAGCACGCCGGTCCCGGCAAGTCTCAAGATGCGACGCCCTGTCATCTCAGGATTCGCTCCCGGATTTCAGGCCGCCGTCGAGGCAACCGCGGCGATATCGCTCGGCGCACGATCTTCGAGTTCAACCTTGCGGCATCGGAGGATCAGCTCGCTGCGCGCGATGTAGGCGGTCTCCTCGATCTCGATTCCGTGGCGGGCAAGGATTTCCCGCAGCCCGCCCAGCGTGTAATGCGTGATGTGCTCGTCCTTGTATCCACCGGGCATCAGGAACCCGTAGATCGGTTCGATAATCCGCCACCCGATCGTCGCATAGTCGGGCGTGCCGAGGATAAGCCGGCCACCGGTCCGGAGCACCCGGCGCATCTCACTGAAAAGCGACTCGTCGAATGGAATATGTTCGATGACCTGCGAACTGATCACGCAATCGAACGATTCGTCCTTGAACGGCAGCGCGAAGGCGGAGCCGTTGACCAGCGGAATTTCGTAGCGGCGCAGAAAGCGGAGCTTGGCGTATTTGTAGTCCATGCCGATCACGTTGTTGAGGCTCTGCACGATCAGGCTGGAACCGCATCCCGCGTCGAGCACGCGGCCCGCGCTGCGCGCCCATAACACGGTGATGCGATGGCGGCGGCGAGACCAGTAGCGCTGCGGAGGAATCAGGCTGTAGAAGGCGCGCTCGTCGTAGTCGGCGGACGCGAGCGAGTTGCGGATTTTCCACAGCGGCAGCGAAGAACGCAGGATCTTCCACCCGAAGCTGAAGAGCTTCGCGTGCGAGCGTCCCGCACCGCGCGGAAAATATGTGAATGGAACTTCGACCACGCTGAATCCGCTGGCGTAGGCTTTGACCAGGATTTCCTCCTGCACCTCGAAATTCGTCGACGTGAGCTTGAGGTTCGCGAACACCTCGCGCCGGTACAGGCGATATCCGCTGGAGATGTCTCGCACCGGCATCGAGAGCATCCGCCGCAGCATCGCGTTCAGCAGCCAACTCGTCGCGCGGCGCACGAAGCCGGAGTAGGCGACGCCGCCGAGCGCGTAGCGGGACGCGACCACGATGTCAGCGCGGGTTCGGGCCCGCCACATCTTGACGATGAAATCGGGATCGTGCGACTGGTCGGCGTCGAGAGTAAGCAGGTAGTCGCCGCGAGCCTCGGCAATGCCCGTCTCCATCGCGCCCGCGTATCCGCGCCGGCGTTCCGCAAAGACTCTCGCGCCGAGCGCTTGCGCCGTTTCACGAGTGCCATCGCTGGACGCGCCATCGATCACGATGATCTCGTGAGTGAGCCGCTCGCGGTCAAGCAGCGCGGTGAGCCTGGGGATCAAAGTCCTCAGGTTTTCGGCCTCGTTCACGACCGGCAAAATTACGGAAACGTCCATTCGGGCTCAGTTTCCTTTATGCTCGAACGAAAGAAAAGGGAATATGCCGAATTGCCGATGGCCGCGATTCGGCGATCCCGGCCGGCTTGCCCGCGAACGTCGCGCGCCGGATGCTCGCGGAGTAATCTCTTTGAGGCGGATGGCGATGGGCGTGCGGGAAAAGTCAATATCGAAGGCAATTGCGTTTGCGGCGATCGCTATTGTGGCGGCGGGTTCCACTGCGTCCTTTGCAAGGGTGATTCACCGCCATCCAACCGCATCGAAGCACGCCACGGCGGCACAAGAAGAGGCTCCCGCGGTTCCGTTGACCGCAATTCACGTGCTCGGCGACAGACCGGCTCCGTTCGCCCTCGACGCAAAGGCCGCCATCATGATCGACGCCGACACCGGCGCGGTGCTGTACGCATTCAACGAACATCAGAAGATGCAGCCCGCCAGCCTCGCCAAGATCATGACGTTCTACCTGACCCTCGACGCACTGAAGGCGGGCAAGATCGTTGGGGCCACCGACGTCACGATCAGCGAAAAGGCGTGGCGGCTCTCGATGGATGACAGCGTGTCGCGGATGTTCCTCGGCGTCGGACAAAAGGTCGGCGTGAACGATCTGCTGTATGGCTTGATGGTATCGTCGGGCAACGACGCGGCGGTGGCGCTCGCGGAATACCTCGGCGGCAGCACCGACGCGTTCACGCAGATGATGAACGACAAAGCGAAGGAGATCGGGCTCAAGGAGACTCACTTCGATAACCCCGATGGGTTGCCGGTCGAAGGCGAGTTCACGACCGCGGCCGACATGGTGGCGCTTGCGCACTCGCTCGTGCAGCATCATCCGGAGTCGCTCAAGTACACCTCGGCCAGGGAATTCGCGTTCGACAAGATCAAGCAACCCAACTTCAACACGCTGCTGTTCTACGATAAGCGCGTCAACGGGATAAAGACCGGCCACGTCGACGAAGCGGGCTATCACCTTGTCGCGTCGGCATCATCGAACGGCATGAATCTGCTGTCGGCCGTGATGGGCGCGCCGAGCTCGGAGCGGCGCCGCACCGAAACCGAGAAATTAATTGAATGGGCGTTTCGCACTTTTGTCAGCTACCGGCCCGATTTGAACAAGGCGATGCCCGCGGCGATACCGGTGCGCGACGGCGTCGCCGAGACGGTGGCTATAGGGCCCGGCGGCGCCGCGGTGTTCACGCTCGGGCGCGGCGAAGAGAGCAAGGTGACGGTCCAATTCGAGCCCGCGCTGAGGTACCTGGAAGCGCCGGTTCATCCGGGCGATCCGGTCGGCGATCTCACAGTTCTGCTCAACGGCAAGCCGCAAGCGACGATTCCGATCGTAACTAAAGCGGGCGTGACTCGGGCGGGATTTTTCGGCCGCTTGCGTCAGAAGATCGGCCGCATGCTGTAAGCGCGATCAGATTTGCGCGCTCACCACTTGAGACCCAGCGCCTCGGTGAGAAACTTCATGAACGGCGCCGCCGACGCGCACGCGCTGGAAAACAAATCCATGAACTCGGCGGAGCAGACTTCCTTGCGGGTGAACTGAGTCCCGCCGATAAAGTCCTTGCGCTTGAGATCCTCGATCAACGGATGGTTGGCGTCGTAGCCCTTGGGCGGGCGGGACAGCATGTCGCCCGCCATTTCGAATCGCGCCCTGAATTTTCGATCGTTGACGGCGCTCTTCCATTTCGCGGGCCGGGCGACAATCGCGTCGCGAATCATTGCGACTGAATCCGCTTGCGGATGCCAGACTCCGACGCCGGCGAAAGCCTCCGCGGGCGAGAGTGAAAGGTAGAACGACGGCGAGTCGAAGTGCTTTCCGTCGCGATGACTGAACGCCGCGGCCATGTTGGTATGATACGGCGTCTTGTCGCGCGAGAAGTGCAGATTGCGATGGATGCGCATCATCGAGCCGCCGGTTGGGCGCGGATCCGCGACGTAGCGCGCGCTGATCTTTCGCAGCCGCGGCCCGAAATCGGCGATGAATGCGAGCATCGGCTCGCGCACGTCGCGCTCGTAGCGCGGCTGGTTCTGCGCAAACCAGTCGCGATTGTTGTTGCGGCTCAGTTCCTCGAGAAATTCGAAGAATCGCGGAGTGAAGTATCGCCGTGCCATCGCTTGCGCTTCACCCGAGGATGAATTCGTTCAGCACTTTGAAGAAGAGATCCGGCTGGTCGCGATGCGCCCCATGGCCCGCATTCTCGAACACTTCGAGCCGCGCCACACCAGGCGTCATCGCCGCGGCGATGTCCTTCGAGTCGGCAACCGGCAGGATCGGATCGCGTTCGCCCGCAGCAATCAGCGTCGGGCATTTTATCCGTCCGAGCTCGGGCAGAAAGTTGAAGGTGTGCGATTCGTTCTTGAAAAAATCGGCCATCAACTCGAGATTCATCACCGAGCGCAGGATTGACTCGGGCCCCGACGGAGTCCGGTTGTACAGGGGGAGACACTTTTTCTGATAGTCGGCCATCGTTTCCGCGACGGGGTTGTCGAAAAATCGCCGCGCCGCTTCACGCGCCTCCGCTCCGCCCAGCCGCTCGAACATATCGAGCGACCGATCCTGCCGGCTTCGCGCCGCCGTGCTGCTCAGCACCAGCTTGCCGGGATGCTCGGGATGGCGCGTGGCGTACGAAATCGCAACCATGCCGCCGAACGATACGCCCATCACGATCGGGCGCTCGATCTCCAGCGCCTCGCAAAACGAGCGCACGTCGTCGCCCCATTGCGCCAGATTCCATTTCGCCGGATCGCCGCGATCGCTGCGGCCGTTGCCGCGATGGTCGAGATATACGACCTGCGCGATCTCCGTCAGCCGCGAGAAGTCGGGTTTGAAGTTCGAATGATCGAAGCCGGGACCGCCGTGTAGCAGAACGACGGTCGGCACCTCACGCATCGTCGCGCCGTCGGGACGCAGCTTCGCGCCTTCAACATCGAAGAACAGGCGAACATCGCCGATTTTTACGCGCATTGGACGTGATTTCTAACGCGAAGGCACACGCAGTGCAAACCAGCGAACAAGCTATCTCTCGATGCGTAGATGGAAGATGCCGTCGCGCGCCGTGGATTCGAGCACCACGTAGCCCTCGGTCTCGGCGGCGCCGGGAATGTCGCGAGCGCCGCGCGGATCGTCGAGCGTGAGTTCGAGCACCTCGCCGCGCGCCATCTGCTCCAGTCGCACCTTCGCGCGCGCCCAGTTGAGCGGACACTTGACGCCTCGCAGGTCGAGACGAACAGCGACAGCTTTGCCGCGCGCTTCCATGCCTCCATGATTCTTACCACACCCGGCCCGCCCAGACGCGACTCGTTCAAGTGGCGCCCGTGAATCCGCCGCGCGGTCAGCTCGCGAATCTCTCGGTCGCGCGTTTGAGAATCGCGCGCATCGCGTCGAGGCTCTGCGCCCCCACCAGCGGAAATTCGCCGATGAAAAACGTCGGCACGCCGCTGACGCCGCGCTGATGCGCCGTCAGCGAATCATTCTTCAGCCTCATCTCGTACCTGGGCGATTTTATCGCGTTGGCCACCGCGCCGGAGTCCAGTCCAGCTTCGGCCGCCAGCCGCGCGACGGTCTCCGCGTCGCCGATGTTCACGCCGTCGTTGAAGTACGCCCGGTAGATTCGCTCTTCGAGCGCTTCGTCGCGGCCCGACTCGCGCGCAAACTCCGTGGCTGCCAGCGCGGCGCGCGAGCTGGTCAGCACGGCAGGCGGCTTCATCGAAAATCCCACCGCCTCGGCCATCGCGCTAATCCGCTTCCAGAGCGCGACTCGCGACGCGGGGTCGATCGTTTCGAGCGCCTTGTCAATGGGAATTCCTTCCGCCGGCCAGTCGGGATGAATCTGAAAGCCGCGCCATTCGAGCTGGAAATCGAATTCCGGCT
This sequence comes from Binatus soli (SeqCode), assembly GCF_050015535.1. Taxonomy (NCBI): domain Bacteria; phylum Candidatus Binatota; class Binatia (SeqCode); order Binatales (SeqCode); family Binataceae (SeqCode); genus Binatus (SeqCode); species Binatus soli (SeqCode). The sequence goes on from NZ_JBEKBF010000008.1 coordinate 97,834, forward strand.
TCAGCCTTCGCATCGTTTCGAAGCCGACGTAGCAGAACGGACAGATGTAGTCCGAGAACATCACGATCTTCAGCGCCATAGCACGACTCCCATTGCGCACAATATAAGACCCGCCCTCAAGCGCCGTCAAAAGCGCCGCGCGCGTGGCGTTGCCATCGGTCATTTTCCGCAAAGTCGCAGCTATGTTATTGAGCTAGCAGAGCCGCGCTCGATATTGAGGTGACCCAATGATTCTCGATTCTCTCAAGCTCGACGGCAAAGTCGCCATCATCACCGGCGCCGGCCGCGGTCTGGGCCGCGCGATGGCGGTGAAGTTGGCGGAGACCGGCGCAGACATCGTGGCCGCGGCGCGCACCCAGTCGCAGCTCGATGAAACCGCCGAAGCCGTCAGAAAGACCGGCCGCAAATGCCTGATCGTGCCGACCGACGTGACCGTCTCCGCGCAGGTCAACGCGCTCGCCGCCGCCACCGTCAAGCAGTTCGGCAGAATCGACATCCTGGTAAACAACGCCGGCGGCGGTGACGACACGCTCGGCAAGCAACTGCCGGAAATTACCGACGACGAATGGCGCCGCGGCATCGACACCAACCTGAGCAGCCAGTTCTACGGATGCCGCGCGGTAATTGCGCAGATGGTCAAGCAGAATCGCGGCAAGATTATCAACATCGCGTCGGGCTACGGGCTTCGCGGCGGCAAGCACAACTTCATGTACGCGTGCGCCAAAGGCGGCACGATCCAGTTGACGCGCTCGATGGCGCTGACCTACGCGCAGTTCAACATCCAGACCAACTGCATCGTGCCCGGCATCTTCCCGCACAACGAAGCGATGATGCAGTTTTTCAAGGGCGGCAAGTTTGTTCCCATCGGCCGCGTCGGCCAGGACAGCGAACTCGGTCCGCTCGCGGTGTTCCTCGCCTCCGATGCGTCCAACCATATCAACGGGGAACTGATCGCGATCGACGGCGGCGGACTGGCGGGCGGAATCGCGCCGACCGGAGTGTCGCCGGAGAATACGAACCAGATGGCAGTGGAAAAGTGAAAAGCGAAAAACAACGGAGCTAAAAAAAATGGCCTCCTCCAACGCGTCGAATGACTTCTCGCTCCAGGGCAAAAGCGCGCTCGTGGTCGGCGCCGAGCATTCCGTCGGCCGCGCCGCCGCCGTCACTCTAGCCGAGGCGGGCGCCAGGGTCGTGCTCGCATCGCAGGAACCCGGCACCGACAAGCGGCTCAAGGAAGTCGCCAAGCTGGTGAATGCGGCCGGGACCAAGCCCTTGATTCGCGTACAGGATGCGGCGATGCGCGCCGACCTGTCCGCCACCGCCGACCTCGCCGCGAAGGAGCTCGGCGGATTACACATCCTCGTCAACGCGCTCGACACGCCGGCGTACGGACCGGCAGAAACCAACGACGACACGGCCTTCGACAAAATCATGGAGAACAATCTCAAAACCGTCTGGATGTCGTGCCAGGAGGGCGCGCGCGTGATGCTCCGACAGGGCGGCGGCGTCATCGTCAACATCACTTCGGTGCTGGCAGAACGCGGCGTCGCCAACGCTGCGCTGTACTGCGCGGCGAAGGCGGCCGTCCTGAATCTGACGCGCGCGCTCGCGCTCGAATGGGCCCGCAAGGGTATCCGCGTCAACGCGGTCGAGGCTGGATGGCTCGACGATGAATCGAGTCCGGCCAACAAGGGCGACGAGTTCAGCAAGACGATGCTCAAGTACCTGCCCTACCATCGTCTCGTGAAGCCCGAGGAACTGGGCGGCGCCCTGCTCTACCTGGTGTCGCCTGCGGCCGGCTTCGTGACGGGAGAATCGATCGCCGTGGACGGCGGCCTGCGCGCGCGCGTGTAAGATTCGCGTATACCTAGCGCCATCGCGCTACATCTGCTCGCCGCCAACGGTCAGAACGATCGCGCATTCCTCGACCGCCTCGATCGAATGCTCGATTGCGCGATCCAGCGCGATCACCATGCCCGGGGTCACAAGCTGCGTCTTGCCGTTCGCGATGAAATCGATTCGGCCTTCGATCACCTGCACCGTGATCGGCGCCCGCGTGTGATGCTGCTGCAGCTTCGCGCCCTTCTTCAGCATCATCAACGCGACGTTGATTCCGTCGCCTTTGACCAGCGAGCTGCCGTGGCGATCGCCGCCGGCCCACGCAGGCTCGTTTTTGAGGCGCGCAATTTCGGCATGGATATCGACGACGACGAATCCGCCCTGCGCTAAAAAGTTCTCGTGATCAGGATGCCTTGCGTGATGCTTTGCCTGATCGGCCTGTCTTGCGCGATCGGAATCTTTAATTTGTGGCGCCATTTGAGGACCTCCGCGACTAGCGTTCAAACCGGCTCACTACCAGCTATTGTTTCCTCACGCGCATACCGGCGCAATCGCGCCCGCGTGCGGAGCAAATCTCGATCCTGAAATCGCCGCGAATGATGCAGGCGACGGGGTGGAGAGGATGAGGCAAGAATCACCTGCGCGGTGGGCGGCAGGGGCTGACCCCTGCACCCAATGTTAAGGCCGCCCGCCGTTGGCGGGCGCGGGCAGGAGCGGCGACGGGGGCGCATCGTAAAGCGCGAGATACGCGCAGCGCGTCTCTCGCTCTCGGCCGTGGGAGAAAAAGACGCATCCTGCGGATTTTTCGATTAACGGTGGGTGCAGCGCGCTTGCGACCCGCGGTTGATCCAAATTACGGCGCATTTTGCGAAACAGGGGTTATTTCCTAGGATCCAGACACGAATGTTTCACGTGAAACATTTTTGGTTCAGGAGAACAAAACGCGAATCGGTGGGATTACTTGACGCCGGGGAAGCTCAGCGTGAAGCCGCGGGCTTACAATGTGCGACGATTCGGTGATAGAGCATTTTCCCATTTGCGCTGGTGCAGATAAGGTGGGCAGGCGAGCAAGAGCAGTGACCGCGTGATTTCACTGTCTGTCCGCCTTTCAGCGAGGATGACGAAATGTCGCGGATGGTGCCAAGCCTCATACTCAGCATAATCGACCGAGCTTTTCCTTGGGCGAAGCAGGCCGACGTAACGACAGAGCTGCTGAATATCATGGGAGCGGATACGATAGCAGGAATCGTCAAACTGCTAGACCAGATCTCGGATGAGCTGCTGAGTATTGAGCCTAGAGAGTTCGCCGACTTTATTCTCGCACGAGAATCTCTTCGCCATGCGTCGGCGACATTCGTCAGTGGGACTAAAGCTACCCATCCATGGCCGAGACCGGGGGATCGGAACGCGCTCTGCTTCATTAAGCACGTGCTAAACGGCTGCCCCGACGAGGCCCCGGTGGCAGGAACGAATGAGTTGGCCTTTATTGAGGACGAAGAATTGAGAAGGGCTCTTCGCCTAGATCTGGGCGCCGTGGAGTCTTCCTTGCGCAATGGCGAGTGGAAGTCGGCCACAATCTTGGCGGGCTCGTTGGTCGAGGCGTTCTTGCTCTGGGCAATTGGTCAGCACGATCAATATGAGATCACTGCAACCATCAAGCGTATCGCCGGGAAGTCCCGCAGACAGCCTGAACCAAGCGACCTCGAAAGCTGGGATCTGATTCATTACATTGAAGTGGCGCGCGAGCTGAATAGGATTACAGACGAGACCGCTTCTCAGGCAAGAATAGCAAAAGACTTCCGCAATCTGATTCATCCGGGTCGAGAGCGTCGCAGGAAAATGCGCTGCGACCGTGGAACCGCCCGCTCTGCAGCTGCTGCCGTCGATCACGTCCTGCGCGACCTTATGGCCCAGCCATCGCGGCAAGGCTCGACTCATCAAGAGTAGTAAGCGTCAGGCCGCAACTTACATAGTTCTAGTTCGCCCGACTCCTGTCTTCGGGCGGGTATGTTTTGCTGCGTAAGGAACTAAAGACTGGCGAAATTACTGCGCGCCGGGGAAGCTCAGCGTGAAGCCGCCGTCGACCATGATGGTTTGCGCGGTCAGATAGCTGGCCGCGGGCAGGCATATCAGGCACGCGACGGCGGCGATCTCGTCGAGCGTAGGCAGCCGCTTCAGCGCGGATCGTTCGGCGCATCGGCGCTGAAAATCCTCGTACGAGTAGCCCAGGTAGTTCACGTAAGAGCGCGCCGAGTCGGTGTCGATGTAACCGACGTTGAGGCCGTTGACCGTGACGCCGCGCGGGCCGAGCTCGAACGCGAAGTCGCGCACCATGCTCTCCAGCGCGGCCTTGGCGGCGCCAAGCACGCCGTGGCCGGGCAGGTTGCGAATCGAGTCTATTCCCGAAATCATCAGCACGCGCCCGCCCTCGCCCATCACCCGGCTCGCTTCCTGAACCGCGGCGACGAATCCGTTGACGCTCAGCGCAAAGGTGCGGGCGAGATTGTGCGGCTTGGTTTCGAGCAGCGGCTTGAATGCGGTCGCGGCCGCGTTCGCAACCAGGATGTCGAGCCCGCCCAGCTCCGAGGCGGCGCGCGTCACCATCGCGCGCACCTGCGACTCGTCCTCGAGGTCGGCCTTGATGAGCATCGAGCGCGGCGCGACCGCCCGGACCTCGTCGAGCGTTTGCGCGGCGCTCGCTTCGTCGCGGCGGTAGTTCATCGCGACGGTCGCGCCCATCCGCGCCAGCCCGAGCGAGATGGCGCGGCCAAGTCCGCGCGTGCCGCCGGTGACGAGCGCCATCTTGCCATCGAGATCGTGCATCATTCTTATGAATTCAGATTCGCGTAGAGGACTTATCGTAGAGGACTCGCCGAATGTCTTTGCCTGTCGATGCGCCATCTGCCCGGATCACGCGACGGTTGAAGCCATCGCGCTCGACGCTCACCGTCAGCTCGGCGTCGGAGGCGTCCGCAGGCGTCGCAAACGCGACCCGCCCGCTCTCAGGCGTCCGCGATTCTGCTATAACGGCGCCGCCACGGCCATACAGCGTGACGCGCGCACCGGCAATCGGCGGATGCTCCCCGTCGGGCAGGTAGTCGTTGTCCAGCACGGTGACCGCAATGCTGCGCAAATCGCGCGCGCGCACGATCTCGACTCGCAGATCGCGCAGATAAATCATCGGCTCGGCAAACACGCCCTGGATTCCCGCCCGCTCCGCCTCGCGCGCCGGGTTCGCCTTCAGCTCGACGCGCTGCGCCGCCATCCCGTGGTCGGACGTAACGATGAACAGCGTGGATTCGAGCAAGCCGCGCGCACGGAACAACTCGAGCACCGCGCCGATTCGTTGGTCGGTGCGATAAAGCGCCTCGCGCAGCCCCTCGTGATGGGGGCCGTAGTCGTGGCCCGCGCCATCGGTGATTACAAACTCGTGCGCGACGAACACGGGAACATCGTCGCCGCAATGGTCGAAGAGGTTGATCACTTGCGCCAGGCCGCGGATGTCCACGATCTCTTCGCGAATCATCGTGGACATATTGTCCGCCGCCCATCGCGGGCTTACGTCGGCCGACATCTCGGCGGTAAGTGCTTTGAGGCGCGCCTTGTCGCCGACGATCCGCCGCTCGAACACCGCATGATCGGCGCCACGCCCCTGCGGTTCATGGATCGACGCCGTGATCGCGCCTACCCCACCGGGGCGGGCGCCACCGGCGCGTCTAAAGGCTTCGTAGAGCGTCTCGACGCCGGGATTCAGAAAACGTTCGGTCTCGAAGATGTTGCCCTGAATCGGCACAGTCTCGCGATGCTCGCGCAGGTGAAAAGTGGGATTGACGACGTCGTGATGCCCGCACCATGCGCCGGTCAGAATCGTCGAATGGCTGGGCCACGTGATGCTCGGGAAATTGACGATCGACCCGTGCGAGAGCATCGCGCCGCGCTCGACGAGGCCGGCGAGATTAGGAATCGCGCCAGGATTGTTATCGAGCTGATGGCGCAGTTCCGAATGCGACAGGCCGTCGAGCAGGAACATATAAGCACTGGTTGGGCGCCCGGCGTCGTTGTCGATTATTTCATCGAGCGGAGTGCCGTCCTGGCGCTTCAGGTAAACCTCGGCGGGTGAGCCCGACGCATCGAGGCCGGCGATTTTCGGGAGTCCCATCAGGCGCGCGATCGTCGGCGCGACATCGACCTGGCGGGCGCCCAGCTTGAAGAGACCGCGGCGGACGCCCGGACCGCTGAACACCAGCGGCGCGCGGGATTGCACCACGTCGAGTGCGCCATGCTGCCCCGGCTGGATTCCGTAGGCGTAGGCCTTGGGGCTGAGGACCAGATCGGGAGCGCGCGGACTGTCGAAGAGCTGGGCGATTCGCTCATACGCGTAGGGATGGCTGAGCACGTGGGGTTCGAACCAGGCGCGATTCGGATCGTCGGTGCGATTGCCGCTGCGGCCGGCGGCGTCGAGTTCCTCGTCGATCGTGGAAACGATGAATGGATCCTGATTTGCGATCGGGTTCTCGCCGATTTGCTCGACGACTTCGAATGACAGCGCGCCGCGTTCATCGGCGAAGCGTTTGAATCGAATCATCCCGCGCCGCGACCACACTTCGTACGCGTCGGCGCGCCAGGTCATCACGAGATCGACGTGATCGGCCGCTGGAGTCTCGGCGAGCAGCGCGAGGATGGTCGCGTCGCCGGAATCATACTGATGCGGATCGAGTCCCTGGCCACCGTGGCGTTCAGGTCCATGTTCCCGCAGCTGGTCGGATTTGCGATTCATTTGATGCCGAATCTCCTTGTTAAGAACATTGCGCCGCGCGGCGTGACGCGTGCAAGCCACTCACGGCGCACCGCTTAACGTTTCATTCACATTCGCGATCCGGCCGGCGAGATTGCGTGTGCTCGCGGATTCCAGCAATAGTGAGACCCCAAACCGGGAAAGGCAATCAGTATATGGCGCTCAACGAAGAATCGGCATTCGAATCACGGATCGGAAAAGGCACCAAGGCTTCGGGGAAACTCAACTTTCGCGGCCCGGTAAAAATCGAAGGCGAAGCGGAAGGCGAGATCATCGGAGATGAAGTTGTAATCGCGACCGGCGCGGTGGTGAGCGCACGGATTTCCGCAGGCAAGGTGACGATCGCGGGCGCGTTCAGCGGCGAAGTGACGGCGCGCGAACGCGTCGAGTTGATGGCGACGGCGCGAGCACAGTGCACGATCAGCACGCCGAGCCTGGTGCTCAACGAGGGCGCGCAGTTCGACGGCGACTGCAAGATGCCGGCCAAGAAGCTCGCTGCGTAAGCTTAAGCTTGGCGGAGAGGCGGCGTGACCAGGACGGTTTCGATACCGCGTGAATCGCGCCGGCGCAGCACCAGTCCCGAGTCGTCAATCTCAATTTCCTCGGAGTCGCCCATCCGCGGCTCGTAAATCCACACGTGCGGATCGTCGCCACGCTGGCGGCATGACTGTTTGCCGGTGGCAGCGACGAGTGTATTCGGATCGATTGCCGCCACCCGTCCGGTCCATCGCGTCTGCCCTCGTTCGCGAATGTGGGCGATAGTCAGAGCGCGAAAGATGATCAGGTCGGCATCCACTTCGCCGTAGCGCCCGAGCTTGACGGTCAAGTTGTTGCGCCCACCCATCGCGCCGACGTTGCCGCGCAGAAAACTGTCGGCTGATTCGTAGGTGGCATTGCGAGTGAAGGGGCCGCGGCTGTAGCTCGCGACTACGCGCCGGATGATCCCGGCGTCGTCGAGTTCGGCTTCGACTTCGTACACGTTGGATCCGCTCGCGGGACGCCGAATGCCGTGGATCCTGCCTGCGGCCAGGGTTTCATCCTCGACAGCGAGCAACTCGCCGGCGCGGCGGATATCGTAGCGCAACTCGCCGTCGGCAATGAGCATGCTCGAAAGTTAACCGCTCGGATGGGGGCGAACAAGTTTGCCGCATACGCGGTCAATGGGGCATTGTTTGGGTTCAAAGTCCCTGTTCGTTGGTCGCCGGGGCTCCAAATCCAAGAGGAAGCGCTCAAATGAACTGGCAGGAGTATTACCGATCGCGCACGATTTCGGCTGACGAAGCGGCCGCAATGGTAAAGGCGGGGATGCGGGTGAATTTCCCGCTGGCGGCGGGAACCGTGATGCAGGGCGCGTTGGCGGCGCGAGGCAAGCAGATCGGCGGCGTGGTCGATCTCAGGATGTCGTCGCCGCTGATCGACCCGGGATGGCTGAGCGGAGAAGCCGCGCAGCATTTCAAGCTGGAGTTCGAGCTGTTCATCGGCAACATGGGACGTCCGTCGCATGACAGCCGTGCGGCCACCTACCTGCCCAATTTATTTTCGACCGGCTTCAAGCCGCACGACGAACGGCCGGCCGAAGACAAGCCGATAGATTTCACCTTCGTCAACGTCACCACGCCCAACGCAAAGGGATTCGTCAGTTTCGGGCCGCATCAGTGGAACAAGCGGATGTATGCGCGGCGCGCGCGTCACGCAATCGCCGAGGTTGACGCGAGCATGACGCGCACTTACGGCGACGTTTACATGCATGTCTCGGAGTTCGATTATTTCGTCGATGGAACTCCGCCGCCGCCCAATCTGGCTATGATCGAGCAGGCGCTTGCTGCGATGGACAGCGAAAAGCGCGATGGCATCCGCGCGATCATTGCGGCAGCGGGAGTCGAACGTATCTGGCCGATCGTTCAGTATCTGCAACGCACGCCGCTGGCGGATTTGCGCGTGTTGCTCGGCCTTGCGCAACCGTCCGAAGAGTTAAAGGCGGTAGCGGGATACCTGAGCGAACTCGTCGAAGACGGCGTGACGATTCAGATCGGAGTCGGAGAACCCAGTTCGCAGATGGCGCGGCTGGGCGCATTCGACGGCAAGCACGACCTGGGGCTGCATACCGAGATGGTCGCGCCGGGAATAGCGCGGCTGGTTGACGCCGGGATCATCAACGGCCGGCGCAAGACGATACATCGCGGCAAGGCGGTGGCGATCGCGTGGACGGGTTCGGATCCGGACGATTTGCGGATAATCGACGACAACCCGGCATTCGAGCTTTACGATCCCGAATACGTGCTCAAGCTCGCGACAGTTTCCTCGAACTACCGGCAGACGGCAATCAACAATGCTCTCAGCATCGATCTGACCGGTCAGATTAACTCGGAGACCGTGCTCGGGGCGCGGATGATGAACGGGACGGGAGGACAGCCAGAATCTCATATCGGTGCGTTTCTATGCCCGGGCGGACGCGCAATTACGCTGCTGCAATCAACCGCGGTGGGCGGCGCGATTTCGCGCATCGTGCCGCAACTCGAAGCCGGCGCATTGGTAACGGTGCCGCGTTATTTCGCCGATACTATAGTGACCGAATTCGGAATCGCGCGGCTGCTGGGCAAGAACCATCGCGAGCGCGCTGCCGAATTGATCGCGATTGCTCACCCGGACCATCGCGCGGAGCTGAGGGAAGCCGCCAACCGACTGTTCGGCTAGATCGTTAAAAAACACGAAAACAGAGCCGATTCAGTGCTGAATAACACAATCAGGCGCGGCATATCCCCTAAGGCTTGACCTTAGTCGGGAAATAGTCCAATAAGATGGTCTAGCGCAGTTCAACTTTTATGGTAGCCTATTTGCCAACCTAAGAACGGATAGGCGCATTAAAGAGGAAGTGAAGCGATGCCATCCTCGACTAAGGTGCTCACAGTCAACGAGGTCGCCGAGTATCTGCGTGTCCATCGCTCGACGATCTACCGCCTGCTCAAGAAAGGACGGTTGCCGGGTTTCAAGATCGGAAGCGACTGGCGCTTCAACGTTGAGGTAATCGATGAATGGCGGCTGAGCCAGGGGTCCAGCGTGCTGGAATAGGAAGGGGCCGATTAGCAGACGGCCTCGAAGCTCCGCAATCCGCTTTCGCTGAATTCAAAGCATCCCCAGTTTCGTCTGACCCGATCTGTCGCTGAAGTCACTCTGATCCACCCGCAATTCGTAGTCGATTTTCAATTTAAGCAGGCATTGAAATCGGGCAAGTTGTCGCGCGCATGCGCACGCGGCTAGACTGCGAGCAGCCGAGTTGCCGCGCGCATCGAATTTCCGCGCGCGGTGAGCGCGCAGAGTCATGCCGACCGACATTTCCGCCAAGACACGACTGTTCACCGAATCCGTAATCCGCGAGATGACGCGGCGAGCGCTCAAGTGCGGGGCGGTAAACCTGGCGCAGGGATTTCCCGACTTCCCCGCCCCGGCCGAAATCAAGCAAGCCGCCAAGCGCGCCATCGACGAGGAATACAATCAGTACGCGATCACCCACGGCTCGCCGAATTTCCGCCGCGCAATCGCGGACAAGGTGCGCAGCTACAACGCCATCGCGTGCGATCCCGACCGCAACATCACGGTGACCTGCGGCGCGACCGAGGCGATGATCGCGACGATGCTGGCGGTGATCAACCCCGGCGACGAGGTGATCATCTTCGAGCCGTTCTACGAGAACTACGGGCCCGACGTGATCCTGGCCGGTGCGACGCCGCGCTACGTGGCGCTGCGCGATCCGGATTTTTCGCTCGATCGCGCGGAGCTCGAAGCGGCATTCGGTCCGCGCACCAAGGCAATCGTGATCAACACTCCGCACAATCCGAGCGGCAAGGTCTTCACCCGTCCCGAGCTCGAAGCGATCGCCTCGCTATGCCGGCATCATGACACGCTGGCGATCACCGATGAGATTTACGAGCACATCATTTACGGCGGCGCGCGCCACGTATCGATCGCGAGCCTTCAGGGGATGGCCGAACGGACGGTGACGATTAGCGGGCTGTCGAAGACCTACTCGATAACGGGATGGCGGCTGGCGTACGCGATCGCCAGCGAAAGAATCACCGCGGCGATTCGCAAGGTGCATGACTTTCTGACGGTGGGCGCGCCGCATCCGCTGCAGGAAGCCGGGGCCTTCGCACTGAGGCTGCCGGAATCGTTTTATGCGGAGCTGACCGCGATGTACGAGCGCAAGCGCGGCGCATTGTACGCGGCGCTCGCGAGGGCCGGCCTGGAATGCCGCAAACCCGACGGCGCGTATTACATGCTGGCGGAGATTGGCGGGCTCGGATTCAAAGACGACTTCACGGCGGCGGATTTCATCCTCGATGAAGTCGGCGTCGCCGCGGTGCCCGGTTCAAGCTTTTACCATCGGCCGGAGTTGGGGCATCGGAAGATTCGATTCACGTTTTCGAAAAGTGACGAGACGATCGCGGCAGCCGCCGAGCGGCTGAGCCATCTGCAGGAGAAGCTGGCGGCGCGGTCAAAATTCAAGACCGGATGAATACGTCAGATCTAGGCCCGAGAAATCGGGTCAAGAAGCTTTCTTGCCGCCCTGGATGGCGCGCAGGCGCGGGCGCTCGATTCCGCCCGAAAGATAAACCAGCACGGTCCACGCGCTGCGCGTGAGCGGATAGCAGAGCAGCACGCTGCCGGCGGCGATCGCGCTCAGGAAAAATATCCTGGCAGCATCAGAGAGGCGTGCGGCGAAGGCGAGAATCGCCCAGCAGATAAGGAACGAGCCGGCGGCCACCGCGAAGTCGAGATACATCGCGCCCAACGTCTCTCCCGGATCCTTCCAGAACACGACGTGGCATCGCGGGCACTCACGATTCATCCTGAAGTGCGATCGGAAAATTGCGCCGTTTCGGCATACCGGGCATCGGCAATTGAGCACGCACTTGATCAGCGCGGATGGGGAATCGTTCGCCACGATCCTGATATAACTGCGCGACGCGCGTGAGGCCAGCGATTATGTCACGCGAGGAGCGGGCTTTGGCTTCTCGTCAAGGATGGGGCGCCGGAGTTCCGGGCGCAGACTGAAACCCGTCGGGCAAATCCCGCGTCGGCGAAATTCGAATCACGACTATCTGGCCTGAATCCAGCTTGGCGCGAGTGGGACGCGCATAGCCGATTCGCGCGAGCAGATATTTCTTGGGGTAACCCGCGATCACCTCGTCCTGCAGCGCCTTGTCCTCGACGATTTCCGCCTTGCCGATGAACGCCGGCCCGGTTGGCGAGCCGATCCATATGAGCGCCGGGCTGCCGCGCTTGATTCTTTTGGCCTTCCAGCTGGTCGGCGAGGTTTCGATCAGAACCTGGTTGTCGCCGGTTGTAATGAACCAGACCGGCACAGCTCTGCTCTGGTTGCCGTCTTTGCGAACCGTTGCAATGTAGATGTAGGTGGACTTGGCAAGCGCGCCGGCGTCGCGAGGTGACGTTGCAGCGGTCGCGGTCGCGGCGGGAGCGGCGAAGGCGGCCAGGAGAACGGCTGCGGCCAGGAGATGAGGAAGATTGGCGGCGGAAATTTTCATGAAGCGCTCCATCGTCAATCGCCGAGATAGCGGCGACGCACAAACACTTCTCCCAGGAACAGCATGATCACAAGGGGAATCAGCCACGGATCCGCGCTGCGGCGAAATGCCACGGTCTGACCGCGATGGCGGGCAATTGTCGCTGCGGGAGCTTCGAACGCGCCGTGGGTCGCGGTTGATAGCCGGCGCAGCAGTTCGAGATTGGGTGGCTTGATGCGCAACTCGGCGCTGTCGGCCGGAATCGATCCGGCGGCGGCGAATTCGCGCTGCTCGAGGATTTTTTCGGAATCGCCCGCTTTGAACATCAGCGTCGCGACGTACTTGCCGCGCGGCAGCGGCCCGACTTCGCCCCGATAGATCGAGGCGGCGGCCTCGGTCATCGCAACGTCGATGGCGCGTCCCGGCCCGGTGATTCGGCACACCAGGTTACTGACGGGATTGGGATCGGCCCTTTCAGCCTCGACCGTGATCGACCCGTCAGGCGCGCCGTGGACGCGCATCGTGAACATCCCGGAGTCGCCCTGGCGCATCGTCCAACCCGCCAGCTGCGACCAGAATTCCGCGTAGCGGTTCCATCGAATCCAGCTCAGTGTGGCGAGTGAGTCGGGTTCGGCGGCGAAAATCGCGGTGCGACCGAGTCCATATTGCCACGACGCAAGCAGCGGCGCAGATTTGTCGGCGCGCGTGACCTTGAGCATGACTTGCGCGCCGTCCTTGGGCTCGGTCGCGGCAAAAAAATCTATCGGCGGAATCTCCTTGATGCTGATGCCGGAGAGCATCGCGGTTGCCGCCCCGGCTTCGACGGTGGTGCGATCCGGCTTGCGCCGGTTCATCGCCTGGCGCGTCAATCCGACCAGCAGCAGCGGCAGCTTCTCGATATCCTGCACGCGATAGAAGACGCCGCCGGTCGCCTGCGCGAAGTCCTGCAGCAAGCGCAGATTGGCGAGGTCGGGGCCGATGCGGATGGTCGAGACCGGAATATGCCGGCGCGCGAATTCGGCGATCAGATCGTCGTGGTCCTGATACTGGCGGTTGGTGTCGCCGTCGGTGAGCAGAATCACCTGGCGCACCGGGATGGCGCTCCGCAGAATCTCGCGTTCCGCGATTTCGAGCGCCTCCTTGAAGTCGGTGCCGCCGCCGGGTTGCAGGCGGTCGATGCGGTTTTCGAGATCGCCGCGATCCTCGCCGAGCGGCTGCAGATGCGCGAGCACGTACGGCTGCGAATCGAACGCGATCACGCCGGCGAAATCAGTATCGTCGAGCTGGCGCAGCAGCGCGATCGCGGCTTGCTTGGCGTAGCGAATTCGCTCGCCGTCGCGCACCGCCGGATAGCGCGAGTCGTAACTCATCGAGTTCGAGCGATCGATGCAGAGGTAAACGGCGATCGGCTCGCGCGACGGCGGCGGCGGTTGCGGTGCAAACTTTACCGGCAACGCCTTTTCCAGCTCGCCGCCGGCCAGTTTCTCCTCGCGCAATGTGTCGCCCGTCGCGACCAGTCCGCCGCCGTAATCGGCGACGTAGCGATTGAGCGCGTGCTGCGCCGCCCCCGTCAGCGAACCCTCGGGCACATCGTCGAGGATAACCAGTTGATAGGGCAGGTAGTCCACCGGGTGTTCGCTCAGGCTGCGTGGCGACACGAAATCAATCGCGTAGTTGCGCATCTTGAGCGCGGTCACGAGGCTTTCCGGCGGCGTGGTCGAGACGATCAAAATCCGCGGCGCGCCGGTCACCGAAATCGCGGCCTCGACCCGCGGATTCAACGCCACCCGCGGAGCAGCAATCGAGACTTCCGCACTCATCAAGTATGCGCCCGCGCGCTCCAGCCGATAGGGCAGCTCGAAGCGGTTCAGCCCCGGCTTCAGGGCAGTCGCTTCCCCGCCGACTGCGATGCCGTCGCGGTAGAGCTTGAGCGTGGCTGCGACCGGAGACTGCGATTCGCTGTCAACGTCGATTCTGAATGCAAAGCGCTGATCGGCGCGGACCGTGTCCGGGGAATAGAAATTGGTGACCGCAATTCTCTCGGTCGCCGACGGCGGCGGCGCGGCGGCGAAAATTCGCACACCGTCCTCGAGCATCGCGGGAACCTCCGTCATCGCGGAATCCTCGGTTTCGTTGCCGTCGCTCAGCAGCACGATTCGCTTGTCCGCTTCCGCCGCAAACAGGCTTTCAGCCACGGTCAGCGCGCCGGCTATATTGGTGGCCCCTCCGTCGGCGCCATCGCCGAAATGCCCCAGCAGCCGGGGATCCGTCAGAGGCGCAAGCAGCCGCGCGTCACGGCCAAAAGCGACAATCCCCAGCTGGTCGGCCGGAGCCATCGCGGACTTCAACTGTTCGACCTGGCCCCGCATCCAATCCTGCTGATCGGGCGAGACCGACCGCGACTCATCCAGCGCCACGACCACCGCGACGCTTTGCGCGGCGATACGCCCCGGAATGCGCAGCCCCGCGAGCGTCGCGACCAGAGCTACAACGCACAGCGCGCGAAGCGTCGCAGCCGCAGCGCCCGCCAGCCGCATCCCGCCGCGCATCGCGAGAATTCCCGGCGCCACGGCCACAGGCACGAGCACCAGCAGCCAGAGCAGATGCGGCCGATCAAACATGGCGCATCCCCCAGCGGCCGGCGTGGCCAATCAGCATCGCGGATTCAATCGTCAGGGCGAGCAGCGCCAGCGCGATCAAAATGAAAACCAGCGGCTGCACTTCCCTGGCGGATTGCGCATTCGATGCGGCGGCGGCCTTTTCCGCCGGCGCCTTCGCTTCGGCCTGCGGTTTGGCGCCGAGGTCGGACTCGGCCGCGTCGTAATAGTTGGCGAACACCTGCGTCGTCTCTCCCCCCGACTCGACGATGTAGCGCCCGGCCTGCAGCGGACGGATTCGCACGCGGCCCCATTTGTCGGCCGTGACGGTCCGCACGCTCTCGTCGGGCTGGGTGACGCGCGCGGTTCCGGTTGCGGGTACGCTCACATCAGCCCCGGTCGCCACGATCAAAATATCGCGCGCTGCGGTCAGTTGTTTGATCAGATCGACCGTCAGCACCAGCGCGTCGAGATGATCGGGAGCGAGCAGAAGATGATCGCGGACGTCGAATGCGAGTACGCCGACGGGACCGCCCGCCGCACGCCCGATCGCGGCCAGGGGGATCGACGAATGAGCGGGGCCGGTCGCGGTCGCAATCAAATCCATCCATTCGGGGATCGCGACAATTCGCGTCGCGCCCAGCGTCAGGGATTCGATCCCGGGCGCTTCGCCCATCGCGTAGCTGCTAATGTCCGCGCTCGCCAGCGTTCCATTGACCGAGATTCCGATTGCGGCCGCGTACGGCAAGTTCTTCGCAAGTTGCGGCGGATATATGAGCAGCGTGGACGCCGCCCCGGCCGCGGGCACATAGCAATCGTGCATGACAGCCAGTTCGAGCGGCTTCGCGCTCGGACGGGATGCGTTCGCATCCGCAAGATACCTGGCAGGATCGGCGGTCTCGATCTGGAAATTCGCGTTGACCGCGAGCACCACGCGCGCGATATCGTCGCGCACCGCGGCGTCAGGCGACAGGACCAGGACCTGCGCCGGACGATCGGATGGCGCGTAAGCGTAGCGGTCGTTGTCTGCGTCGATCGCATCGGGGGTCAGGATTCGCGCGTGCAGCACACCTCCCGTCCGGATCGGTCCGAACGGGACGACGACCTGTTCACGCGGCGCGAGCATCAGGGTCTGATGAAACTCCTCGCTGTTGCCGAGATCGATCGCCAGTTCGCAGGAATGAGGCCGCGCGGAGAAATTGCGAATCACGGCGCGGCCGCGCGTCGAGCGCGGGATGCCGGGATCCAGCGACACGATCGCCAGATTGGAGTCGCCGGAACCGACCAGGTGGAAATTCACGCGCGCCGTCGAGGCGGCGTCGGCAAGAATCGCAGCCGCGGGCGGCCGATCGGCGAACAGATCGATTTCCGAGGCGCCGCGCGCGCGAATCAGCGCCGCTCGCAGAGCCGCCGTGCGTGCGGGCACCGCCATGGGGATCAAATCGCCGAGCGCCTTGCGCAGGTCAGCCAGGTTCGCGGTCTGCGGATGGCGCGCCTGCGCTTCCAGTGCGTATGCGATTACGCTGAACTCGTCTCCGGCCGGCGCTTGATTGATTATTTCCATCGCCTCCCGGCGGGCCTGGTCCAGTCTGGCGCCGGAGCCTTCGCGCGCGCTCATCCCGGCGCCGAGATCGAACACCAGCGCATGGATGCGGCCGTGACCGGGCGTGCGGGGCCTCATCACGTACAATCCCGCGATCGCCAGCGTCAGCGCCGTCAGCGTCGCCGTCTCGAGCCAGAACAGCGGATCGATCCGCACGTGACGGACGCTCGCAACCGGCGCGGGCGCTTCGTCGAAAAGCATCAGGCTCGACACTTCGATGGTCGGACGCGAGCGCGAGCGCAGATAGATCAGCACCAACAGCGCGAGGCTGAGTCCATAAATGAAGTTCTGCGGATTCAGGAGACCCACGATTATCTCACAATTCCGAGCCGCGGGAGTTCGCGCTCCATAATGCTTTCAAGATTGCCCGCTCCGAACGCCTGCGCATAAGTAATCGCATGCGTCGTGCAGATCTCGCGCATGCGCATGGCTATCTTTTCGACGTTGCGCCGGATCGCGGCGGCGGTCGCCGGGCCCAGCACGGTCTCGCGGACTTCGCCGGTCTCTGAGTCGCGCACGCGGAACAGTCCTGATGGATACGAAGCGGTGCTCTCCTGTTCGCCCATCACGTGGACAACTTTTACATCGTGGCGCGCCGCCACCAGCCGCTTGAGCGCGTCTGCGGCGTCGCTTTCGTTCACGAGAAAATCCGAGATGACGACGACCATCCCTGCCGGCCGGCGCTGCAGCAGCAATTGATCGACGGCCGCGCCCAGGCGGGTCTCGCCGCCCGCTTTCACCGACATCACGAACGGCCTGAAATTGACATACGACTCGCGGCGGCGATGAAACGGCGTTGCGTCGAGCTTCATCGCCCCACGGTGCATCGAGAATGCGCCGATTCGAACGGCGTCGTTGTCCGCCATCCCGATGTACGCGAGCGACGCGCCGATCGCCAACGCGAGCCCCAGCTTGTCGTCGTGCTCGGGCAATCCCATCGACGCGCTCGCATCCACCAGCGCGGTAACCTCGACCTGGCGATCGGCGCGGTAAGTTCGCAGCATCAATTCGTCAAACCGCGCGAACGCGTTCCAATCGAGGAAGCGCAAATCGTCGCCGGGCGCGTACGCCTTGAAATTTTCCGGTTCGATTCCGAGCCCCTGGATTCTGCCCAACGCGCGCTGGCCCGCGCGCACGGTGCGGGCGCGCTTGATGCCCAGCACCAGGCGGTCGAGCTTGCGCAAAAATTCCGGCTCGAAAGCGCGTGCTTCGAGCATCGTCGGCCGCCTATAGCTTCGCGGCGCGAACCGACTTGATGACGCGCTCGACAATGTGCGCGGCGTCGATTCCGTCGGATAGCGCGGCGTAGTTGAGCATGATGCGATGGGCGAGTGCGGCGACCGCCACGTGCTCGATATCTTCACGCGCGATATTGGCGCGCCCGTCGAGCAGCGCACGCACTTTGGCGCCCAAAATGAGCGCCTGCGCACCGCGCGGGCTCGAGCCAAACATCACGTAGCGATTGACCATCTCGTCATGCACGGCCCTGGCTTCGTCGGTCACGAAGCGCGAGTTCTGCGGCTGCGTGGCTCGCACCAGTCGCGCCGCGTATATCTCCATCGCGGGCGCCGCCATCACTTCGCGCACCAGCCGCTTGAGCGCCTCGATTCGCTCGGGCGCTTCGGTGGCGTGGAACACCGCCTCGATCCCCGCTTCTTCGGGCCCGGTCGTCGACGAGATGATTCGAGTCAGTTCGCCTTCGTCGGGATAGTTCAAACGGACTTTGAACAGGAAGCGATCGAGTTGCGCCTCCGGCAGCGGATAGGTGCCCTCCATCTCGATCGGATTCAGCGTCGCCATCACGAAGTACGGCGGTTTGAGGCGGTAGGTCGTGCCCGATACCGTCACCTGCAGCTCGGCCATCGCCTCGAGCAGCGCCGACTGCGTCTTGGGCGTCGCGCGATTGATTTCGTCGCCCAGCAGGATATGGCAAAACACGGGCCCCGGCTGAAAGCTGAACTCGCGCCGTCCGTCCTCCCCCGACAAAATCACGCGCGTGCCTGTTATATCGGCCGGCATCAGATCGACTGTGAATTGAATTCGGTTGAAGCTCAGATTGAGCGCCAGCCCCAGCGTTTTGACCAGCGTCGTTTTGCCCGTGCCGGGAACGCCTTCGATCAGCACGTGGCCGCCGGCGAACAGCGCCGACAGCAACTCCTCGACGGCCTGCTCGTGTCCGATGATCAGCTTGTGGATCTCGGCCTGGATACGCCGAAACGTCCGGGCGAAATCCGCCACCGTTGGCGTTTCCGCCTGCACCTCGCTCATCTGTCGAATACCCGTTTGATAGTAGTTCGATCTTCGGCCGGCACCGCGGCGCGCGCCACCGGCTCGTCCGGCTCCTGGTTCAGGCTGAGCGGCGCGCGCACTTTGGGCGCAACGTAGGCGTGACCGGCGCCCTTCGCACCGTGATCGACGGGCCGCGCTTCGATTGCGATCTCGAAACCCTCGGTGCCGAGCTTCGGCGCCGCAGGTGCGCCGAACAGGCTGTCGGGATCGGCGCCGATTCCGTGCGCCGCGCCCCCGTTGCCGCCATTCTCGCCGCTTTGCTGGATCCTGCGATCGGTCGCGCTGTTATCCCGATTGCCGGGGTTATCCTTGCCGGAGTTGGCTTCCGCGCCCGACTCGCCATTGGCGCCGGGCGAAGGCTCGGAATTCGGATGGCGCAAATCGTCCTCCCTCGGCAGATCGATCTCGCGGCTGGATTTTGGCTGGTCCTGTTTGAACTGTCCTGCGATGTCGCTGCGCCGATTCTTCTGCGTCTCAGGAGCGCGATGAATTTCATTTTGATCCTGATCGCCGCCGGCGTCGGCCAGCCGCAGGTTGAGGCGCTGCTCCGAGGCCATCTTCTGTCCGGTCAGCCTGCTCTGTAAATGCCCGGCCATGTCGCGCGCGCGATTCACCAGCTGGTTCAGCGAATTGCCGCCTGCCTCGCCGTTCGCCGCGCTCTCCCGGGCCAATTTGTCCTCAAGCCGGCGCATGGTCGCGGCGTCTGCCGTGACCTGCATCCCCGATTCATCGCCCGGATCAGCCGGTCGCAGATGCAGATCCTCCAGATCGACCGTCAGGTCGTCCTGCCCGCTGCCCGGAGTAACCTGTGGCGCGTGATTGATTTTTGAAATCGGGATCGCGAGCGCCGCCAGCACGAAGGCTGCGGCCAGCGGATAGATCGCGCGCGACACGCGGCGCCGCTCGATCCGCGCGGCCGCGAATTGGTCCTGATAGCCGATCGTATCTTCAACCAGGTACGACCACAGCGAGCCGCGGGTCTGGTGATTGGCGAGTGCGACGATCGTCGAGAGACGCCCTTTCAGCTCGGCCCGATCATCGGCAATCGCGGCGGCGCGCACCGCGCTGGCGCGCATCCGCCACCCGGCGCCGACTGCGCTCGCGATACCGGCGCAGCCAATAATCACCAGCGCCGAAGCGCCAACCAGGAAAGCGAGCGGCGACAGCAGGTATGCACCGGCAAAAACTGCGGCGCCACCCGCGATCGCGATCGCGAGCGTGTAGAAAATCGCATGCTGCAACGCCAGCGAGTTGAGTCGCGTGCGGACGGAACCTACCCGGCCCAGGATTTGCCCGAGTTTCTCATCAGCTCGCCTGTCTTGTGAGGGAAACGACATCGAAGGCGCCAAGCGCGTGAATCGAGGATAGTTTAGCCCGGCTAATCACGCAACGATGAATCTCCGCCCCCACTGCTTCCTGTCCCGGCGGCGCCTAAAACGTCCAGCCAATAATCGATTTCAGAAATACCCCGTGACTAGCGCGAGTCACTCCGATTCCCACGCCGAGATTGAGCTCGAGCTGCGGAATGAAATCAAAGTTGAGCGCCGGCACGACGAAATGCTGCTGCTTCTGCACCTTCGCCAGCGGCTGAATCGATCCCATGTCGCCGTAGTATTCCAGCGCCGGGGAAACCCAGCGGTTGAGCTCATAAACCAGCTCGCCCGACGGATCGAATTGAAGCCCGCGATGCGTCTCGGGACCGCTGAACGGCTTTTCAAACGCGAAGTTCCCCACCAGCCGAAAGCCCTTGTAGTTCGCGCCGGCGATCGGCCGCAGCTCGAGCGACAGCGGATTTTCCTCGGCTGCGCGCCGCATGTAATCAAGCTCGATATTGCCGCCGAGCTGCACCGGCCACTCGAAGGTCTGCGGGACGGCGAAATGGACCTTCGTGCGCGAGCCCGAGTATTCGTAATCGCCGTTGGAGAGCTTCGCGGTGGCGAAATACTGCCCGACTTCGAGCCAACGCAAGACTCCGTACGAGCCCTCGAGCGTCTCGTGTACCTGGTACACGTCCATCTGGCTCTTCGCCAAATCCCCGGTCGCCGTCGAGGTCGTGTTTGAATGCAATTCGAGCGCCAGATGACCGGCCGGCGCGGTATCCGTGTCGTAGACCTCGATTTCATAGAAGTCGATCGCGTGCGATGGAGGCGCGGCCGCGAGCATCGCGGCCATGCATAGAGAGAGCGCGAAAATATGGGCGACGTACTTCGTCACGCGCGTCTCGCAAGAAAATTCCTTAGCGCGATTCCTTGAGTCCGGCGTCGTCGGCCGCTCCCAGAGCGATCGCGGACCAGTCCAGGTCGGCGCGCCCCTTGGCTATCGCCGAGATAAATCGATCGCGCAGCAGGCTCGCCGTCGGCATCGGCGCGTTCGCCGCGCCCGCGGTCTGCAGCACCAGGTCGATGTCCTTGAGTCCAAGCGGCAGCCGAAAACCCGCCGGCGTGAACACCCCATGAGCTATGACGGGGCCGTAACCCTGGTACACCGGCGCCGCAAAGATCGTTTTCGTCAGCATCTCGAGCGCCGCCGCCGGATCGACGCCGCTCTTGCGCATCATCGCGACTGCCTCACCCATCGCCTCGAGTGCCGCCGCGATCATGAAGTTACCCGCGAGCTTCACCACATTCGCCGCGCCGGGATTGTCACCAAAGTCGAATACCTCCTGCCCCATCGCCTCGATGATCGGTCTCACCTTGGCCTTGGCGCCGGCCGGCCCCGAAACGCAGACCCGCAACTGCTTCGCCTGTGCTTGGATCGGCCGTCCGAACACCGGTGCCGCAACCATCACGCTCCCGCGCGTCGCGTGATATGCGGCAAGTTCCCGCGTGGTCGCCGGCGACACCGTACTCATCGAGACATGAATTCCATCCGGCGCAATTCGCTCGGCGAGCGCGTCCTCGCCCGTCACGAGCGCCTTGACCGAGGCGTCATCCGCGAGCATCGAGACGACGATACCTCCCGGATGCGCGACGTCGCCGGCGCGCTCCGCGCGATGCGCGCCCTTGGCAATGAGCGGCTCAGCCTTCGACGCGGTGCGGTTGTAAACCGTCAGATGGTATCCCGCGGCGAGCAAATTCGCCGCCATCGGCAGACCCATCGCGCCCAGTCCGACGAATCCGATTTTCTGTGTCATCGGCTGAGCCTACCACTCCAGTCGAACGTCGCAATGAATTCGACTGCGGCCGCCCGCCCGCTCATTTGACGATTGCTGCGGTTGGGGATAGTTTCCGCTCGCCGGGGACATTCATCGCGCATCCCCCGCAATTCTCACGGAGGCAAAAAACCCTTCATGGACATCAGCAAGGACAAGTTACTCGAGATGTATCGCACGATGCAGAAGATCCGGCTATTCGAGTCCAAGGCGCGAGACCTCGCGATGGCCGCCGAGATTCCCGGCTTCGTCCACGTCTCGATTGGCGAAGAAGCTTCCGCCACCGGCGTCTGCGCCGCGCTGCGCAAGACCGATCGCATCACGTCAAACCATCGCGGCCACGGACATCTGATCGCCAAGGGCGGACGCCTCGATCGCATGATGGCGGAGATTTTCGGCAAGCGCACCGGCTACTGCAAAGGCAAGGGCGGCTCGATGCATATCGTCGATTACTCGCTCGGCATCCTCGGCGCCAACGGGATCGTCGGCGCTGGACTGCCTATCGCCACCGGCTCCGCGCTGGGCGCCGTGATCGCCGGCAAGGACGATGTCACCGTGGCGTTCTTCGGCGACGGCGCCTCCAACGAGGGCACCTTCCACGAGTCGCTGAACCTCGCGGCAGTCTGGAAGCTGCCGGTCGTCTTCGTATGCGAGAACAACGGCTTCGGCGAGTTCACTCCGATGGCGACCGTGACCTCGGTCAAAGACATCGCCGTGCGCGCGAAGGCCTACGACATTCCCGGCCATATCGTCGATGGCAACGACGTGCTCGAAGTCTTTCGCTTCACCAGCGAGGCCGTCGCACGCGCCCGCGCGGGCGAAGGTCCCACCCTGCTCGAATGCAAGACCTATCGATGGGAGGGGCACGTCGTCGGCGAACAGGCCTTTCTTGGCGACGGCTCCTATCGCGAGAAATCCGAAGTCGAGGAATGGAAGCGCAAATGCCCGCTGATTCGATTCGAGAAGTGGTGCGCAGAGAGCGGCAAGATAAGCTCGGCCGAACTTAAAAAGATCATCGCCGACACCGAAAAGGAACTCGCCGACGCGGTCGAATTCGCACGCTCGAGCGAACTGCCCGCACCGTCGGAAGTCACCGACGACGTTTACAACAACACCTGAGCACCCGCGATCGGAGAAATCGTCATGCCACAAATCAGTTTTATCCAGGCGATCAACCAGGCCATCGCCGAAGAAATGGAACGCGACCCGCTGACCTTCCTGATGGGCGAGGACGTCGTGCTCGGCGCGTTCGGCGCGACCAAGGGCCTTATCGACAAGTTCGGCGCCAAGCGCGTGCGCAACACCCCGATTTCGGAGGCCGGCTTCGTCGGCGCGGCGGTCGGCGCCGCGATGGCGGGGACGCGGCCGATTTGCGAAGTCGAATTCGCCAGCTTCTTCTATTGCGCCTTCGACCAGATCTGCAACCAGGCCGCCAAGCTCCGCTACATGTCGGGCGGACAGGCCACCATGCCGATCACGTTTCGCGCAGTGTTCGGCGCGATGGGCGGCGCGGCCGCGCAGCATTCCGAAACGGTGTACGCGCAATTTCTGAGCGTCCCCGGCCTCAAGCTGGTCATCCCTTCGGGGCCGTCCGACATGAAGGGCCTGCTCAAGAGCGCCATCCGCGACAACAATCCCGTGATTGTCTTCGAGCACGGCGCGCTCGGCTGGTCCCGGGAGGATGTCCCCGCCGGCGAGCACCTGGTCCCGCTCGGCAAGGCCGCCGTGAAGCGGCCCGGCGACAACGTGACGGTGGTCGCGATCGGCGCGATGGTGCCGAAGGCGATGAGCGTCGCGGAAAAGCTCGAGAAGGAAAAAATCTCGGTTGAAGTAATCGATCCGCGCACGCTGATTCCGCTCGACGAAGACGCGATCCTTGCTTCGGTCGAGAAAACCAATCGAATCGTGATCGCCGACGAAGGCCATCTGCGCGGTGGCGCAGCCGCCGATCTCGCGGCGATCGTCGCCGACAAGGGCTTCGACTTCCTCGACGCACCCGTCCGCCGCGTCACGTCGCTCGACGTGCCGATCCCGTTCAGTCCGCCGCTCGAAAAGGCGGCCATCGCGGACGAGGCTCGCATCGAAGCCGCGATTCGCGCCGTGGTCGGACGATAGCCGGGCCCGGCAATTGCGGAACTGACTGTGGCAATTGAAGTTACGATGCCCAAGTTCGGGCTGACGATGCGTGAAGGAACGATTCAGCGTTTCTTCAAGGCTCCCGGCGAGCGCGTCAACGCGGGCGAGCCGCTCTACGAGGTCGAGACCGAGAAAGTTCTCTACCAGGTCGAAGCGCCCGCGTCGGGCACGCTCGCGATCACCCTGTTCGACGAGGGCGCAACGGTTGAATGCGGCACGGCGGTGGCCGTGATCGCCGAGGTAGGCGAGGATGTCGCGACAGTCGCGGCTCGTTACAACGACAGCAAATCCGCGTCGCAACCTGCCCATCGCGATTCACCGGTGACATCGCCGCCGCCCGCCAGTCAGACCGCCGCGGCCAACCCGAGTCAGACCGCCGCGGTCACCCCGAGCGGGCGGGATCGACATACCGCAAGCCCGGTCGCCCGCAAGATCGCGTCTGAACTCGGCGTCGATCTCGATAAAATCCAAGGCACCGGCCCCGGCGGACGGATCACTCGCGAAGACGTCGAGCGCGGCGCCAAATCCGCGGCGACATTGCAGCCGGCCATCTCTGCGGCGGCGCCCCCGGCGGGATCGGCGCCGTCCATCGATCGGGTCGCGTTTCGTGGCGTGCGCAAGGTGATCGCCGAGCGGATGCATCAGAGTCTTCACTCCAGCGCGCAGATCACCATCGCCGCCGAAGCCGATGTGACGCCGGCGACCGAGTTTCGCGCCCGCCTGTCCCGCGAATTCGATTTTTCATACACCGATATGATGATTCATTCGGTTGCGCGCGCCCTGATGCGTCATCCGCGAATGAATGCGCGCCTCAACGCAAACGGCAAGGAGATTGCCCTTTGCGCAAGTGCGAACGTCGGCATCGCCGTCGCACTCGATGAGGGGCTGATCGTTCCGGTCGTGAATCGCGCCGAGAGCAAGTCGCTTCGGGAGATCGCGGTCGAAAGCCGCGCGCTCGGCGAAAAGGCGCGCTCCGGTAATCTCAAACTCGAAGACGTAACCGGAGGCACGTTTACGATAACCAACCTCGGCATGTTCGGAATCGACGCGTTCACCCCGATTCTGAATCCCGGCGAGACCGGAATCCTCGGCGTCGGGCGAATCGTCGAGAAGCCTGCCGTCTATCGCGGCGAGATCGCCAAGCGCGCGATGCTTTGGCTAAGCCTCACGTTCGACCATCGAGTGGTTGACGGGGCGCCCGCCGCCGAGTTCCTCCAAACCGTGCTCGAACTCTTCAACTCCGCCGCATGACGCCCCCCGCATTCTCAGATCTCCATGTATACCTTTGACACGATTTTCACGCTGGAGGCACGAAGCAACATCCTCCTTGAGGTGATGACAGATCACTTCAATCTGAGCGACCAGCAGGTGTTCAATGAAATTCAAGGTCAGTTTCAACGGCTTCGCACTCTGCTGGCCTCCAAGGGCGTAGAATACTCGAAGCTAAAGGGCGCGCTGGTCCCACCCACAGGGGATCGCCATGAACGGGCATTCGTGTTCGACTGGTCCAAGGCGACATCCGGCTTGTACGGTCCAGAAGCTGTTCATCAGCTTCTGCCGGTTCTTGACGCGCGTTCGACCCATAGCGTCCTGTGCGGTGATTGGCTGGACAAGGCAGATTTCGGTGAAATGTTATCCGCCTCGCCTTCTGCATCGCCGGATTCCGAGATGGCGCGGCGTGGCGGGCGTGGCGACACCTTATACTTTGTCTACCTGAACAACCTCTCGTCTTTGGCAACATCGAGTGTGCATAGCCGACTTCTTGCTAGTCCGTGGTACCTCGGCTTTCTCGATTTGGACTTGGCATCGCCCGTTAAGACATGCCTTTCATTGATGCTGGTTCGCGCTTTCATCAAGCACAAAAGCCTCATCATCGGAGGGCACGAAGATGATCGGGACGACAGCGAGAACGTAAACCTTTCACTCTTTGACTTCGACAGCCTTGCCCTATCGGTGAGAAGTGTCCCGCTGATGCTTTACGGAATATTCCTTTCGTACAAGATTGAGCGACCGGTCTTTGAAGGCGAAAGCGACACGAAGTTCTCGCTCAATGCGATCACACCGAATCCGGTTGAGTTCCAGGACTTCGAGGTTGCTCTTGATGCGCGAAGGCTCGACTACCTAAAGAAAGACAAGACCGGATCGCTGCGGCAGGCCGGTCTCGTTGAACTGAGCGCCGACGAGATTGTGCGACAGATTCGCGCTAAATTTGCGGCGAACTATATCTATAACCTAGCACGTTCTACTAACGGCGAGACCTTGAAGTTTAACATCATTCTGGAATTCCCCGGCGGCGTTCGTAAGCTGTGCGCCCTACTCTACAATACACCAACGAAAGTCCTAGAAGTGCTTACTTTCTACTAAACGCTCCTCGGATCGGATGTTTGCAAGCGCTCGGTGCCAACCATTGTCACACAACGGCGATTCGCCGTCAGACGCCTCGGCAGCCAACCGACTCGCTCATGGGAATAGCAGTGCTTCGATTTTTGCTATGTACTTATTCGTGTAAAATAAATCTGGCTCATGCTTGGTGGGGCGCACAAGGATCTGAAACTTCGGCGCGTCTGGTTTTTTTGCATCGAATGTGACAAGGCCAATGCCAAAAATCTGGCACAGAGAATCAAGGCGCGACACTTCATCTTCGTTTGATAGACTCGGAACAACGAGATAAACCTTATGGCTAAATAGCTTATAAGCACAAGCTTGGCCGAATGCTGTGATGAGTTGGGCAGGATCTGTTTTGATCTCGGCCGATACAATTTCTGTCGTGCCTTTGATAATATCGCTCTGTCGTGACTCGCGTTTGCCTATAACGTCTGGTGTGTTCCATTTATCTTTGAATACATTGCCTCCAAGTGGGATGGCATGTGTTACGTCTTCAATTTCATTCTTGAGCCAGTCCGCAAACGGTTCATAGAAATCTTCCTCATTTGTTGGACTGCCAACGGCTGTCTCATTGGACTGCAAATCATTCGCTTCGTCTTTGTATTTTACCGAGAGAAATCGACCTCTAGACGGCTTGAAAACACGATCCGGATACGCGGTATCCAAGTTCCAAATACTACCGTTGATCGTGTTTGAATTGAATGTGGGATCAGTGGCCTTCACCTTAGCAACTAGTTCCGAAAAGCGCAGACCTTCCTTGCACTTATCAAGTTCGATAAGTGCCGCGGCTTTAATGCGATCAACGATTCCCAAAGATTGTGCCATTCACGCCTCCAAAATCTAAAATCAGGTATCTTGGCTTTAAGATTATGCGCTTCCGACTTGCGATTTCCAGTCGGACGTTGTCGTGGACGCAATAACCCGGAGACCCGCTCGCCGCGCGCTTCTGAAACCGCGTGCCCGCGGCAGGGGCCGCGCCCGCCAACGGCGGGCGGCCGTAGTACTGGGTGCAGGGCTCAGCCCTGCCCATCGCGTAGTCGCGAAAAGATGCGCTGCGCAGATTTTCGCGTCTTCTTAGTACCGGGTGCAGGGGTCACCCCTGCCCAGGGAAGTGTGAACCCCACGGTGGGTTTCACATTCAATAAAGTGATTTCTCCTTCCCCACGCTTCGCACTCTCAGCCCTGCCGAGCAGTTGACGGCGCGCGCGCGACGGTGTTCCTTCATACCGTGAGCGAAATTCTCAACTACGGCCCAAAATGACGAGCGCATCCTCGAAAGCCGCTTTGCGCCGGCGTGCACCTGCCTCGATTGCCGCGGTATGGATGATAGCCTGCGTTGCTCTTTGCGGCTCCGCCTTGGCCGCCCCGTCGGCCTCGCCCAACATCCTGCCATCCGAATCGA
The DNA here is from genome assembly GCF_050015535.1 of Binatus soli (SeqCode). NCBI lineage: Bacteria > Candidatus Binatota > Binatia (SeqCode) > Binatales (SeqCode) > Binataceae (SeqCode) > Binatus (SeqCode) > Binatus soli (SeqCode). The sequence goes on from NZ_JBEKBF010000008.1 coordinate 125,553, forward strand.
TGGGGGTATCGAAGGCGCCGCCTCCCCAGCCGATCAATTGGGACAAGGTCACCCAGGAAGCGACCGACCTGCTCTCCAGGTACATCCAGATCAACACCACCAATCCGCCCGGCAACGAGATCGAAGCGGCGCGGATGCTCAGGGAAAAATTTCTGACCGACGGAATTCCCGCCACGACCTGGGAGCCGCAGCATGGGCGCGGAATCGTCGCGGCGCGCCTGCGCGGGATCGGCAAGCATACGAAGTCGATTATCCTGCTGAGCCACATGGACGTGGTGCCCGCCAACCCCAAGGAATGGGAGGTGGCGCCGTTCTCGGGCGCCGTCAAGGATGGAAAAATCTGGGGACGCGGCTCGATCGACGACAAGGGCCCCGGCGTGATCGAGCTGATGGCGATGCTCGCGATCAAGCGCGCGGGCATCCTGCTCGATCGCGACGTGCTGTTCGTCGCCACCGGCGACGAGGAAGAAGGCGGTAAGAATGGTGCGGGATGGTTCGTCGATCACGAGAGCAACGTCTTCTCCGACGCCGGCTATTTGATCAACGAAGGCGGCGGGATTCGCGCGCTATCCGACAACAAGCGCAAGGTTTACGTGGTGTCCGTCACCGAAAAAACGCCGCTGTGGCTCAAGCTTACGGCCACAGGCCCGGCCGGGCACGCATCCGATCCACCCGCGGAAACCGCGGTCACGCGGCTGGTGCGCGCGCTGGATAAATTGACCGAGTACAAAACGCCGGTCCACGTCATCGGGCCGGTCAATGATTACTATCGCACGATGGCCGAGCTCGATCGCGGCCCCAGGCAGCTTCTCGATCTCGCCGCTGCGCTGAAGGATCCCGAGTATCTCAAGACGTTTCTTTCCGATCCCGGCCAGAACGCGCGGGTCCGCGACACCATCACGCCTACGGTGCTGTCTGCGAGCGATAAGACCAACGTGATCTCCGAGACGGCGTATGCCGAAGTCGATTGCCGGCTGTTGCCGGGCAGCGATCCCAAGACGGTCATGAGCGACATCAAAAAAGTCATCGGCGACGACGCCATCAAGGTCGACGTGATCCTTAACTTTCAGCCGATCTCGTCGCCGTCGCGCTCGCCGCTGATGACCGCGATTGCGACGCTGGCCAAAGACCACGACCGGGCCACCGTCGTGCCCTCCATGATCATCGGATTCACCGACAGCCATTACTTCCGCCATAAGAAGATCGTCTCCTACGGTTTCATTCCGGTCGAAGTAAATCCCGCCGAAGCAAAAGGCGTTCACGGAATCAACGAGCGAATCGGCGTGAAGGAACTCGCTGACGGGATTCAACGGATGGTCGAGTTGCTCCGGATTTTCGGGAGCTCGCGATAGGTGTTGGCATGATTCGAGCCGGCGTCGGTTTCTCGACCGCGCTCAATCCGCGGATCGCCGCCGCCGAGGCCACTGCCGTCGCGCTCGCGCAGGCGGGACTGAGCCGCGCCAACGGCGCGCTCTGTTTCGCAACTCCTGCCTACGGCGCCGCGTATCCGATGATCCTGCGCACGGTGGCTTCCGAAGCGCATACGCGCGAAGTCGCGGGATGCTCGAGCATGGGCGTCATCGCGGGCGAGACCGAAATCGAATCGGGAGGCGCGCTGGCCGTGCTGGTGTTCGGCGGCGAAGAGATTCACGCAACCCGATTCTTCGTGCCCACCCTTCGCGGCCGGGCCGCGGGCGTGGCGGCAGAAGTGGCGTCCGCGGTGCGCTCGCAGCTCGGCAAATCGAACCTGCTGATTCTTTTTGCCGATACTTACAACTTCGAAGCCGAGGCGACGCTCGAAGCTCTCGGGACTGAACTGCCCGGCGTGATGATTGCGGGCGGCGGTGCGAGCGAGGACGGCTCGATCGGCGAGACGTTTGTTTTCTGTGGCGATACTGTCAGCTCGAACGCAGTCTCCGGGATGCTGCTGGCGGGAGACTTCGAGGCCACGGTGGCGAGCTCGATCGCATGCGGCCTGATCGGAACGGCGCATCGCGTGACCGCCGCGCGCGACAACATACTGATCGAACTCGACGGCCGGCCGGCTTACGAAGTCTTCGCCGAGGCCGCCGGCCCTCTGGCCGGCGATCTGCGCCGCGCGCTGACTTACGTCTTCGTTGCGGTTCCCGTGTACGAGAATGCACAGACGATCGAGCGCGGACAATTCTTCGTGCGCAATATCGTCGGCGCCAGCGAGGAGCACGGCGTTATCGCGGTCGCATTCCAGCCCAGGGTGGGCGACACGGTCGGTTTCGTGTTGCGCGATGCCGAGCGGTCGCGCCAGGACTTGAAGGCCAAGTTGGAAGAATTGGGCGACCGCCTCGATTCGCCTCCCGCGTTCGGTCTGTACTTCGATTGTGTCTCGCGCGGCGCCGGGCTCTACAACATCCCGGGTCACGATTCCGCGTACATCAGGCGCTATCTTGGACCCGTTCCGATCGCAGGGTTCTTCACCGGTTTCGAAATCGGCCCGCTCGGAGAGCAGCCCTCGATCCTCCAATACTCAGGCGTTCTCGCGCTGGTATCGGGAAGAAAATCTTAAAGCAGCGCGCGCCGGCAGCCGGTCGATTCCGATCTGCCTTTTGTCGCGGTCCCCGCGCGCGAATCAAGCGAGTAGCCCGCCGCGTCGCGGGATTTCCGGCGCTTGCACGCCCGAAAGCCTTAATGGTACCTGAAAGATGGATCTGAGCGGTTTCAAACCGCGGGATTCCTCATTGACAAAACGGAGGAACGCAAGGTGGATTTCGGATTTTCTGAAGAACAAGAGATGCTTCGGGACGCGGCCAAGCGCTTTCTGGCCGACAACTGCCCGCCCAAGTTTGTCCGCCAGATGATGGCGGATCCCACCGCGCACGACGCCGCCTTCTGGAAAAAGCTGGTCGAACTCGGATGGCCGGGGCTGCTCATACCGGAGAGTTATGGCGGCCAGGGTGGCAGTTTTCTCGACATGACGGTGATTGTCGAAGAAGCCGGCAAGGTTCTGGTGCCGGGACCCTTATTCACCTCCGCGATGCTAGCGGCGCCGCTGCTTATAGAAGGCGGCTCGGACGAGCAGAAGAAAGACCTCCTGCCGCGCATGGCGAAGGGCGAATTTATCGGTACCGTCGCGATCGCCGAAGCCTCGGGCCGCTTCGACGCCGAGGGAGTCCAACTCAAGGCGGCCAAGAGCGGCAAGGAATACACGATCACCGGCGAGAAGTTTTTTGTGCCCGATGCGCACGTGGCCAACGGGATAGCGGTTGCGGTCCGCACCGGCGGCAGTGGCGAAAAAGGAATCACGATTCTGGCCGTTCCCACCACTGCGAAAGGCCTCACGATCACTCAGCTCAAGACGGTCGATATGACGCGCCGACTATGCCACGTGAAGTTCGACAATGTGAAAACCTCCGAACTTATAGGCAAGGAAGGCGAGGGATGGCCGATCCTGCGGCGCACGCTCGACATCGCAACCGCGGGGCTGGCGGCCGAGATGGTCGGGACGGCGCAGCGGGCGCTCGACATGTCGGTCGAATACGCCAAGACGCGCGTGCAATTCGGCAAGCCGATCGGATCGTTTCAGGCCGTCAAGCATAAGTGCGTCGACATGATGGTCGCGGTCGAGAACGCGCGCTCCCTGACCTACTACGCGTGCTGGACCGTCGATACCAAAGGCGCAGAGGCGGCGAGCGCGGTGCCGATGGCGAAAGCGTACGCATCCGACATGGCGAAGAACGTCACCTCGGAGGCAATCCAGGTGCACGGCGGCATCGGCTTCACCTGGGAGCACGACATGCACCTGTATCATCGGCGCGCACTGGCCGGCGAAGCGAATTTCGGCAACGCCCCGGTGCATCGCGAGACCGTGGCGAAGTCCCTGTTGGGCTGATCGCGACGAGCTGGATCGATCGGTAGAGGGCCGCGGGTTCATCGCCCGCGGTCCTTTTTCTTTCACGACGTCGGACTGAGGTTCGGGGCGGCTCACGGCGCTTCGAGGCTGAACGCAACCTTGAGATCTTCGCTCGCAAACGGATAGACGTGGATCATCCAGCCGAAAATCTGCTTGTGAAACGAGCCGCCCGCGGCCTCGCAGCCAGCCTGATTTGAAATCGTGCCGGTGAAGCCGAAACGCGGATCGGCCAGGTACCCTACGCGCATCCGCACGGAATCGCCCGCGCCGCGAGCCCTCCCGCGGTCAGGGTCGACCGACGACGAAATATCCGGCCGCATCCTGGCGGCAACGTTGCCGTTCATCACGTCGGCCTCGGTCACGCCATTGGGGAGACAGATGTTGGTGTGCGCGTGCCAGTGGGAGAGGCTCAGCGGGATCAACGCGTCGAGTTGCTCGGGAGTGTCGCCGGCGGGCGCGTCGTACATCGCACCGACCAACCGGTATCCGCCGAACGTCTTCTTCTCGTAGAGGAGAGAGCCGGGATGCGCCAGGTCAATGTCGCCCATGTACTCGGCCTGCGTCGCCGTGCGATTGGCGAAGTGGTAAACATCCTGCGGCACGGACTCCATGTAGGGCAGGTAGCCGTCGGCGATCGCGACCTTGTAATCCTCATACTTCGAGAGCTTCGCACGCATCGCCGCGATGATCTGTTCGCCGCGTTGCGTGTCCGCGGGAGTCATCGGCCGCGACTCCGTCATCGTCATGTGGTCGCTCATCTTCATGTGCGCGCCCATCTGGCCCATCGCGCCGGTGGCGCCGCTGTCGGTGCCCGAATCCATGTTGTCCATGTCGTGGGCGCGGGCGTACGAGACGGACGCGATCACGATCAACGCGATGGCGGCGAGGAGAGATTTGAATCGTGCATTCATGGGAAACCTCGAACCCGAAGCTCAATTGTTTTTTTGTGTCTCCGATACCAAACTGTCAAGCGCGAAGTCCGAGCCCGGCGGAGAGCCTACGCGATGGAGCTTGCTTTTTCTTCTTCGGCGGAGGAGTTGCGCGCGGCGAGCCGATCGCGCATCGCGCGATGGCTCTCGCGCGTGATTGGATAGCGCGAGAAAACCAGCGCACTGAGCAAGTAGAGCGACGCGGGACCGAGCGCAAACAGCGTGCGCAGATCCTCCCCCGCTTGCTCCGTGATCCCGCCAACACCGGGCTTGTAACCGACCCAGCTCAGAACCGGGCCGACCAGCAGCAGCGAAACCGCAAGCGCCATCTTTATCGACATCGAGGTGATTCCGCCGTACGCGCCCTCCTGGCGCTGGCCGGTACGCTCCTGGTCCCATTCGATCACGTCCGCCGACGCCGAAATTTGCGTGACCCAAATCCCGATCGCCGAGAATCCGCTGAACGCCATCAAAGAATAAAGCGCCCAGGTGTTTTGCCGGGTCATCAGCATCAGCAGCAGCGAGCCGATCGCGTTGCAGATCATCGCGACCACAAAAGCCGGCTTTTTTTCGAACCTGACCGTGATCCTGAACCAGAACGGGTACGAGACCGCCGATCCGACGAAGTACGCCATCAGCCATCGTGCCGCCGCGTTCTCGTCGTGATACCAGTACGTGGCCAAAAAACGCATCAGGACGGTCGGAATGTTGATGGCCATCACGGCCAGCGTGGTGGCGATCAGCAGAATGACAAACGGCCGATTGCCTGCGACCGATTTGAGCGACGCGAACAGCCTGGAACGCTCGTGCGTTGAAAATTCGGCGCGTTCGCGAAGACCCGCGTACGCGAGCATCGCGCCGCCGGCGACCACCAGACCGCAGACCGCGCCGGTGACTTTGAAATCGGTGCCGCGCGCGAACAGGTACGAAGCCGCAAATGGCAACAGCGCTCCGCTGATGTCGCCGACCGTGCCCAGCAGCTGGCGGAAGGTGGAGAGCTTGGTGCGCTCGTCGTAGTCGAGCGTGAGTTCCGGCATCAGCGCGCCAAACGCGGTTTCGTAAAACTTCCTCGACGTGAGCATCAGGAAGTAGAAGCCCAAAAACCATGCGAACAGGCCTGCGCCCAGCTGCGGCGGCGACAGCAGCAGGTAGTAGCAGACCGCCATTGGAATCGACGCGAAAAAAAACGGCCGTCGCCGTCCCGACTTGAAACGCGCACGATCGGAAATATTGCCGACCAACGGGTCGGTCAGCGCGTCGATCACGAGCGCAACGAAGAATGCAAGCCCGGCCAGCGATGGAGAGAGCCCCTTGCGATCGGTATAGAAATAGAGAAGGTGAAGCCCGAGCAGGGTCGCGCACAGGTTGAGGCCGGTCTGCGCCTGCGCGTAGATTAACAGGGGACGAAGGCCAATCTTCTCGCTCAAATCCCGGTTTGCCACAGGCCGCAGAGACTATCCGATAGATATGCCTACTTACAAAGCGATTGCGATTTCCGGTCCGACTCAACGATCGAGGTGGCGATGAGAATTCTCGATCGCGCACCGCTGCGTGGACGCCGACTGCTGCGGTGGCCTGTCGCACTGCTTTTGACGCTCGCGCTGGCGGTGCAGGGATGTTCGGTCGTCAAGTCGCTATGGAGTTCCGGCGACGACACCGACCTCGACGATGCGGCCAACGCCAACGAAGGCGAACCGCTGCCGCCTCCCGTCGCCAATGTCGCGATCAGCTACCGGCGGCCCGGCGATGCGCTCGCACGCGCGACCGTAATCAAGTTCTTCGGCGCCGAAGTGATCGCAAACCATCAGCGTGACGCGTCGCATACCGAGTCGGTGGTGCGATTCGACGGCGGCGTTCCGATCTGGGAGTTCAAAGCCGACGAAGGCACATTTGGTTCGATCACCGGCGTCGGCGCGGCCAAGTACACGCTCAAGAGTATCGAGTACGCGAAAATGCCCGCGCACTTCACGCAGATAATTCCCGAAGAAGGACCGCCAGAGCCGCTCGATCGCGGCGCTTACTACGTCTTTCAGATCGAGCGTCAGTCGGGCTCGACCAGTTACCAGACGGTCAAGGTGCTCGCCGATGGGTCGCTTCAGGCCTACAACGCTCAACCCCGGGCGGGCAGCAGTTACATGCTGTGCTGCAACGTCACGTCGGATTTCCCCGAGCCGGTGATTCTGCCCGAGACGACTCAAGACACCGGAACCGAGAACGCGCCGTCCGGCGAATCTCCCGATCAATCTGGTGCTTCTGCGAGCGGCACGCCATAGCGCCTTTATCGGTAGTGTCTCAGTTTGATGTTTTCACATGACTGACGCGTTGCGCTTCCGCGAGAAGGGCGTACCTTACGATTGTTGAGATGTCGGGCGGCGCCGCGATTCAGCTCTGCTCACTTCCCTCTGAAGAAAGTAATTGAGCACCGTCCGGAGAACGACGATGGCCGCCAATTGGCCAATGTCATTCCAGGTGGGCGTTACGGCGGTTCTCAAGATATCTGCGGCAAGTTCAAATTCGATAGCCAGCGTTAACCAGCGTCCGAGGCTCAGTCGAATAATTTCTACTTCGTCACCCAATGGGGTTTTGCGCGGAATAAACAGGGGACACGACCGTAACGTGGCTTGGATGGCTGCAACGCCGACAATGATTGCAGCAGCGAACTCGATGCCGCCTGCAAGAAAGACTGTTAGCTGCTTGAGTGCAGTGACCATCTTAGTCGATCCTAACTACACCGTTCTGTCTCTTGCTTTGCCTTTTGGTTAGCTCCCCGCTCATCTACGACCCCAACCATATCCTCGAGCGACCACAGTCGGTCGGTGACGCCAGCTTCCATCGCAGGCGTAACTTTCAACGTCTTGTGAATGCGCACGAAGTTGTACCACGTCGCGTAGAGCGCAACCATGTGGCAGTGATTCTCAAACTTTTTGGAAAAGGCGTTCGTCATCCGGGTGAATCTGCGCATGTGCATCCGGATTTCAAACTGAGACACTACCCCTTTATCGCACTTTTTCGGACCTCGGCCGCCTGATTAGACTCCCCGCTGATTTCGTTATTCTGTAATGAATTGCCTTAGTTTCTTGCTTCAAGGGCCTTTTCATATATGAATCTATCTTCAGTAATGAACCTATAATCGTGATTGACTCACGATTCATTTTCGACTAAAAGTCGCCTTAGTGGGTCAAGCAAGTCGAGAATTCAGCGATGCTCCGAATCGATTCGATCGGCGCCGTGAGAAGACGCGTGTCGATCTGATTGCGGCGGCCGAACGCGTCATCTCGACCAAGGGGTACCATCAGACGCGAATCGCCGACATCGCGACCGAAGCCGACGTCGGCCTGGGCACCTTCTACCTGCACTTCAGGACCAAGAACGAAATCTTTATCGAGCTGATCGAGCATGGCGCGGCTGAATTGCGGCGCGAACTCGCCGAGGCGAAGGCGGGCGTCCATACGCCGGCCGAGAAGCTCAAAATCACGATCGATACGATTCTCGACGCAGCGGCCCAGGCGCCGGAACTGTTTCGGATAGTGTTCGGCCATGGTCCTGCGTTTCTGGATCTGATGGTCCGCGTCCACGAGGTATTCATCGACGACCTGCGCGACGACCTCGCTCCCGCGGTCGGCGAGCGCGCCGATGCGATTGCGCATCTCACGATCGGGATGTTGTCGCAGGCGATTTCATGGCTGCTCGCCAGCGGCGATCTTTCCCACGCGGAACTGAAAAACGTCACCGTAAATTTTGCCCTGGGCGGACTCGAGCGCGCGGCACGGCTCGGCGCCCCTTGAATCTGGAGGATTCTCACAATGGCTCAAGAGCGCACCGTTATTAACACACCACTGGAAAGCATTTTCCACTGGGACTACAGCGTGAAGTTCCCGCAGATGGACCGGCTGTACGAGAACGCCAAACGCGATCAGTGGAACGTCTCGACGACAATCAACTGGGACCGCCCGATCGAGAAGGAAGTTCTGGACATGACCATGATGCCGATGTTCCAGACCGAGCTCTATCGATCGCTCAGCGAGGAGAACAAGCACCAGCTCGGCCGCAAGTTCGCCGCGTGGCGGCTCTCGCAATTCCTGCACGGCGAGCAGGGCGCGCTGATGGTCTGCGGACAGTTGGTTGACGCGGTGCCGGACCTCGACGCCAAAATGAATGCGGCCGCTCAGGTCTTCGACGAAGCGCGTCACGTGGAGGGCTTCCGCAAGTACATCACCAAGCTCGACCGCATCTACCCGATCGATCCCACCCTCGAGCGGCTGCTGCGCGCAGTCCTGGAGCACGATCGATGGGAGCCGAAGTACGTCGGAATGCAAATCGTCGCCGAGGGACTGGCGATAGCGGCGTTCCGTTTCATGCAGCGCGAGACCAAGGACGAGCTGCTCAAGGAACTGCTCGAGTACATCATGAAGGACGAGGCGCGCCACATCGGCTTCGGGATGCTCGCGCTGCGCGACGCCGTCACCAAGCTCAAGGGCAAGGACAAGAAGGACCTCGAGGACTTCGCCTTCACCGCCTGCGACATGATGGTGACCAAGGTCGTTGACGGCAAACCAAAGGACGGCTTCCTGTCGGGCGCGGAAGTGTTCGCGGAAGTTGGCATCTCAATCAAGGACATCGAGGACGAGATGCACCGCGATCCGGTGTGGGCGGCGGCGGAGAACGACATGGAAAAGCAGTTCAACTCGTTCCTGTTCGTCGATACGATCATCCCATGCCTGCGGCAAATCGATCTGATCAACGATCGCACCGAGTCGTGGTATCAGCAGCTCGGCGTGATGCAGATGGCGTCGGCCGCATAGTCGCAACTGCCACAAACGCAATCACGAAGGGCCGGTCATCCTCGACCGGCCCTTCTTTTTCTGAACCTGCTGAGATGCTGATGCGCTACTTGCGAAACTTCGCCAGCGCCGGGCCGGAGAGCGAATAGTTGGGTTCGCCGAATTCCTCGTCAATGCCGCCGGTCAACTCGAAGCCGAGGCTCTTGTACAGCGCCGCGGCGTCGGTATTGGCGCGAAAGCAGGTTAGTTGCACGGCGCGGCATCGCGGATAGCGCGCGGCGATCATCCTGATCGTCTCCGCCACTGCCGCGCGTCCGTAGCCTTTACCCTGATGCTCCGCAACGATCATGATGTCGTCGATCCAATAATCGTCGGCACTGGCCGGGTCGCATACGGTCGTCGAGTATCCGACCACCTCGCCTGCGGCCACAATGAGATGCGGCAGATGCTCGAATCGGTCGCCGAACAGAGACACGTAGCATCGCGCAAGCGTCCATCGCGGGGGCGTGACGAAACGGGTCTGCTCGGGCCGAAGCTGCATCGTGAACAGCTTGCGGTAATTGCGACGATCGACCGGCTCGAGAACGACTTCGAGATCGGTCGGCTTCATGATTGCATTTGCACGAAGATGTCGCGGGCGTGCTCGTCGCTGATGCGCTTGACGGAGGTAATTCGATCCACAAATTGCGCCAGCGACGAAATCTCGGCCGATCCCACGTCAACCAGCACCGCAAAGATCGAAAAATCCAATTCGTCCTTGCGCTCGCGTAGCCGCGCCAGCCAATCCGGACTGACCTGCGATTCACCGTCGGTGATAATCACAATGTCGCCGCGCTTGAGTTTCCTTTCGCCGAGCAGTTCGACCGCCGCGTCGATTGGAGCCTCGAAGTCGGTGCCGCCGCCGGGGAAGTATTCGGCCATCTGGACGATTTTGGCCAAATCGGGCTGGTAGCGCCGCTCGCGATTCAGGTCGAGGATCTTGAGGCTCACGTCGCCCGAGGAAAACATGACGGCGCGGAACAGCCGGCGCTGGCGCCGCGCGATATCCATCAGCGTCAGCGCTACGGCCTTGGACCACATCTCCTTGTCGCCCTCCATCGAGGAGCTCACGTCGATGCACACGACCATCGGGCCCCTGCCCTTCTGCTCGTCGTCGCGCAGCCGGTACTGAAGGACGGCGCCTTCGAGTACGCGGCGATGGAAATCGCGCTTGAGCACAGGATGATGCATCGCGAGCAGCTCGGCGGGAATCAGGCGTCCGAGCTCGGAGCCGAGCTCGATGTCGTAGGCTTCGGCGACGCCGCGCTCGAGCGTTTTGCGCTTCAGCGCGCGCGCGTCCTGCTTGAACCGCCCGACCATCCGCGCCAGCTCGCCGAGTTTCTTGTTTCGCGCCAGACGCCGCCCGAGCTCGAGGCGGGCACCGGCCGCTACGCGTCCGCCTTGGCCGAATTCGCGGCTGAAGTCGTGACTGTCCTCGGCGGCTTGATCGATTTCTCGGGCCAGCTCGGCGGTCTTGAGCTGCATGCGCTTGAGCGCGCTCTGGTCCGCGCCTTTTAGTTGAGTTTCGAACTGCCGCGACTTCTGATTGAGACGCGCCTCGGAAACCTTGGCCGCGCGTTCGGCCGCATCGGCCATCTCCGCGAGCTCCTTTTTGGTTTTCGTTGCCCGCTCTTTTTTTTCTTCGCCGGGAGCGGATTCGTTTTCGTTGTCTTTCGATTCCTGGATTTCGCTGACGGCCTTCACCGCCTCGGCACGCGCTTCGAGATCCTGTTCCTGGCGCGCGAGATCCCACAGATCGAGCATCTCGCCGCGATTGACGAGCTTCTCGGATTTCATCATCTCCAGCGCATGCTCGCTCATCACTATCGCGGCGATCGCGGCCTTGTCTTCTTCGAGTGCGGTGCGCGATCGCAGCGCCTGGAACGGCGCCGACGGAACGATTTGCTCGAGGATGGTGCGGTTGAGCGCGGCCGCGTGGCGCACGTCGCCGGATTTGCGGAAGACCGGATTCATCTTGAACAACGCGAAAAAGAGGTCCTGCATCAGTGCGCCGAAATGAGGAACCAGCCGCTCGCCGGATTCAGCGAGATCGGCGATCGAGGGCGCGTCGGCGACGATTTCATTCCACGTGCGCCGGTCGTAGCTGTCACTCTCGAACCACGACGCATTGGTGGGCACAACCGGGACATATCGGCGTCGCGGCTGGATGATTTTGGCTTTGCGCGCCATCGGGATCGATCCTACGTCACTGAAAACCGGCTCGCCACGGCTGAAATCGCTGCCATTGCGTCACGATGGTGCTTGAATGTATCGCTGGATGCGTAACACAATTGAAACAAGCGCTGCGCCGCGGATACTAGGGCCCGGTGAAAAAGTGAGCTTCGCGCGCCAGCGCCAATGAGATGACTCAGGAATCTTCAAACAACGCTCTCTCGAACCGGCAGCACGCGTTGATCCTCGCGGCGGTGCAGGAGTTCATCTCGACTGCCGAGCCTGTCGGTTCGGCGCAGATCGTCGCGCACCATCAGCTGGGCGTGCGCGCCGCGATGGTGCGCAATATGATGGCCGAGCTGGAAGACGGCGGTTACCTGCGTCAGCCGCACACGTCGGCGGGCAGGGTCCCGACCGAGAAGGCGTTTCGCTATTACGTCGATCATCTCGCCGCGGCGACGAGAATCGGCTTCGAGGATCGCGCGCAGATTGAGCTCCATTATTCGACCGCCGTGCGCAACTTGGGCGAAGTCCTGCGCGACACACCGCGGCTGCTCTCCATCCTGACGGGACAGGCGGCGCTGGCGATGGCGCCGCGGCTGGAGGCCTCGATTCTCGAGCGCGTCAACTTCGTGCGCCTGCGCGACAAACAAGTGCTGGCCGTTTTCGTCGCCGCCAAAGGCGCGATGCAGAACCGGATTGTCGATACCGAGCGCGACCATTCGCCGGACGAACTCGATCGCATGGCGCGCTACCTCAACGAGTCGCTCGAAGGACGCACGCTCGACGAGGCGCGCAGGTGGATCGAGGCGCAACTGCGCCAGGAGCGGGCCAGCTACGATCGCTTCATGCACGACGCGCTCGCACTCGGCGAGGCGATCGCGGACTACGTCGGGCGTCCGGAGCTTTACGTCGAGGGCAGCCTGCAGGCGCTGGAGCAGCCGGAGTTCTCGGATCGCGACAAGATGCGCGAGCTGTTGCGCGCGCTCGACGATAAAACCGCGCTACTCGAATTGCTCGAGCGCAGCCTGACCCACGCCGGGCTGACGGTGTCGATCGGGTCGGAGAACTACGACCCGCGCCTGTCGTCGTTGAGCGTGGTTGCGGCATCGTACGCCAGTGGTTCGAGCGCGCTGGGCAGCCTGGCGATCGTAGGTCCGGTGCGAATGGACTACGACCGGGTGATACCGCTGGTCGAGTACACTGCGCGTGCATTGTCGCGCTTGATGGAGTACTGAGTTCCCCCTCTTCGCCCGCTCCCCTCATTCCTCTGAGTTTGTAGAGACCGCGCCGACCCAAAAATTGGCGAAAATCCAACGATTCCGCACTTGCCGGCACTGGCACGAGCGTAAATCATGCTTACGTTTAGGTTTGGTCAAATGAACAAGCGACACAAGCAACCGCAGGACGGAAATCCCGCCATGGACGCGGGGTTCGATCAGGCGGAGGTCGGCGCCGAATCAGTGCACGGCGAGGGCAGTCACGCCCCGGCGGGGATCGAAAGCGACCTGGATTCCTTACGTGCGCAGATCGCCGAAAAAGACAAGGAAATAGCCGAGCTGAAGGACAAATATCTTCGCACGCTCGCCGATTCTGAAAATGGGCGCAAGCGAATCCGCCAGCAGAGCGAGGAGTCGATCCGCATCCAGCGCGAGGCCATCCTCCGCGACCTGCTGCCGATCATCGACAACCTCGAGCGCGCGCTCGCGGCCGCCCGCGATGGCAATGACGCCAGGACGATCGTAGATGGCGTCGAGATGACGGTGCGGGCGCTGATCGATTTCCTGCGTGCGCACGGTGTGACACCGCTGCAGTCGGTCGGCCAGGCGTTCGATCCCAATCGGCATGAAGCGGTCGATCACGTGGCATCGCAGGTGTATCCGCCGAACACCGTCGTCGATGAATTCCATCGCGGCTATCTGATCGGTGACCGAACCTTGCGTCCGGCCCGCGTGTCGGTTGCGAAGGAGACCGGGACCGATTCTGGAAAGCGAAACGGAGGCGAAAGCGATGTCTCCGACATTGAAAATGACTGAAGCATGATTATCTCAATATCAGAGGATCTTTAGGAAAATGGCAAAAGTAATAGGTATCGACCTGGGCACGACGAATAGCTGCGTCGCGATCATGGAGGGTGGTGACCCCGTAGTTATCGCCAACTCCGAAGGCAGTCGTACGACGCCGTCCGTCGTCGCATTTACAGAAGCAGGCGAGCGGCTGGTTGGCCAGATCGCCAAGCGCCAGTCGATCACCAATCCAACCAATACGGTATCTGCGATCAAACGCCTGATGGGCCGGCGTTTCGATGACGCCGAAGTTCAGAAGGCGCTCAAGGTGCTGCCATACAAGGTCGTGAAGAACGAGGATGGCGCGGCGTGGGTCGAAATCCGTGGCAAGAAATATAGCCCGTCGGAAATTTCGGCGTTCGTCCTGCAGAAGATGAAACAGACGGCCGAGGATTATCTTGGCGAGAAAGTAACCGAGGCCGTTATCACCGTGCCCGCATACTTCAACGACGGCCAGCGCCAGGCCACCAAGGATGCGGGCCGCATCGCGGGCCTGAACGTGCTGCGGATTATCAACGAGCCGACGGCCGCGTCGCTGGCCTACGGTCTCGACAAGAAAAAGGACGAAAAGATCGCCGTGTTCGATCTCGGCGGCGGCACGTTCGATGTTTCAATTCTCGAACTGGGTGAAGGAGTGTTCGAGGTCAAGGCGACCAACGGCGACACCTTCCTGGGCGGCGAAGATTTCGATCAGCGGGTGATCGACTACCTGGCCGACGAGTTCCGCAAGGACCAGGGATTCGATCTGCGCAAAGATCGGATGGCGTTGCAGCGGCTCAAGGAAGCCGCCGAAAAAGCCAAGACCGAGCTGTCCACCGTGACGGAGACCGACATCAACCTGCCCTTTATCACTGCGGATCAGTCGGGACCCAAGCATCTCAATATCAAGCTGTCTCGCGCCAAGCTCGAGGCGTTGTGCGCAGACCTGCTCGACAGGCTCGACGCGCCATGCGTGACCGCGCTTCGCGATGCCGGCCTCAAGGCGAGCGAAGTCAACGAGATCGTGCTCGTCGGCGGCATGACCCGGATGCCCGCGGTGCAGGAGCGCGTGAAGCGCCTGTTCGGCAAAGAAGGGCATAAGGGCGTCAATCCCGACGAGGTGGTCGCGATCGGCGCCGCAATTCAGGCGGGCGTGCTCAAGGGCGAAGTGAAAGACGTCCTGCTGCTCGACGTGACTCCTCTGTCACTCGGAATCGAAACACTCGGCGGCGTGTTCACCAAGCTTATCGAGAAGAACACGACCATCCCCACGCGCAAGAGCCAGGTGTTCTCGACCGCGCAGGACAATCAGACCGCCGTAACGATTCGCGTCTTCCAGGGCGAGCGCGAGATGGCGTCGGACAACAAGCTGCTCGGCCAGTTCGACTTGATCGGAATCCCACCTGCCCCGCGCGGGCTGCCGCAGGTCGAGGTCACGTTCGACATCGATGCGAACGGAATCGTGAACGTGCATGCCAAGGACCTCGGCACCAACAAGGAGCAGTCGATCAAGATAACCGCGTCGTCCGGACTCAACGAGGAAGAGATCAAGAAGATGGTGCGCGAGGCCGAGGCCCATGCCGCCGAGGACCATGCTCGCCGTCAGCAGGCCGAGGCGCGCAATAAGCTCGACAACCTGATCTATACGACTGAGAAGACGCTCAAAGAGCATGGCGCCGAGGTTGACGAGGCGGGACGCAAGCAGGTCGAGGACGCGCTCGCGGAAGCCAGGACCAAGCTCGAGTCCAAGGACGCCGACGAGATTAACCGCGCGGCCGAGGCGCTCGCCAACGCGTCGCACAAACTGGCGGAGGCGATGTACAGCAAGACTCGCCAGGCAGGGGCTGGAGCGCAAGCCGGCGCCGGCCCACAGGATGGCGCCAGCGGGAAAACCGGCCCTCAGAGCGGAAATGGCGAAAGCGGCGCGAAAGAAGACGTAGTCGATGCGGACTATAAAGAAGTCAAGGATCAGTAGCGACAGGCGGGGCCGCGCAAGTGGCCCCGCTCGTATGGAACCGACAATGGCGTCGCCTCGGATGTTCGCATAGAATCTTTGCGCGATGCCGCCAGCACATAAACGCGACTATTACGAAATCCTCGGTGTCAATCGCGGCGCCGGCGAAGACGAACTGAAAAAAGCCTACCGTCGTCTCGCCATTCAGTTTCATCCCGATCGCAATCCCGGCAACAAAGAAGCCGAGGAGCGATTCAAGGAACTCAACGAGGCTTACCAGGTCCTTTCCGATCCCGAGCGGCGCGCGGAGTATGACCGCTTCGGTCACGCCGCCTTCCAAGGTCCGCAGGGTCCGGGCGGATTCGGCGGTTTCGACTTCAGCCAGGGCTTCGAGGAAGTTTTCTCCGACATCTTTGGCGATTTTTTCGGCACCGGCCGCGGACGCTCGCGTTCGCGCACCCGGCGCGGCGACGACCTGCGCTACGATCTCGAAGTCGAGTTCGAAGAAGCCGCGCGCGGGATCGAAAAAGTCGTGAAGTTCCAGCGCCTGACTCAATGCGAAGCCTGCAACGGCACGCGCGCCCGCGGCGGCTCCAGCGGCGCAAGCCAGTGCCCCAATTGCCGCGGCAGCGGCCAGGTCCGCACGCAGCAGGGATTCTTTTCCATCTCGACCACCTGCGGGCAATGCCGCGGCGAGGGCATGATCATCTCCGACCCGTGCCCCAAGTGCCAGGGACAGGGGCGAATCCGCAAGCACGAATCGCTCGCGGTGAAA
Organism: Binatus soli (SeqCode); assembly: GCF_050015535.1. Classification (NCBI taxonomy): domain Bacteria; phylum Candidatus Binatota; class Binatia (SeqCode); order Binatales (SeqCode); family Binataceae (SeqCode); genus Binatus (SeqCode); species Binatus soli (SeqCode). The sequence goes on from NZ_JBEKBF010000008.1 coordinate 142,134, forward strand.
ATTCCGCCGGGCGTGGACAACGGCTCGCGGCTCAAGCTGCGCGGCGAGGGCGAGGCCGGCTACGGCGGCGGACCGCAAGGCGATCTCTACGTCGTCATTCACGTCAAAGAGCACCCGATGTTCGTGCGCCAGGACAACGACGTGATAATCGAGGCGCCGATCAGCTTCCCGCAGGCGGCGGTCGGCACCGAGATCGAAGTGCCGACGCTCGAAGGCAAAGTGAAGCTCAAGATTCCGCCCGCCACGCAATCGGGAAAAATCCTGCGCCTCAAGGGCAAGGGCATCGTCGACCTTCATGGCTACGGCCGCGGCGATCAGCTCATCAAGATAATCGTCGAAACGCCGCGCAGCCTGACCCCGCGCCAGCGTGAACTACTCGAGGAATTCGCCAAGCTCGACGGCAAGGCGGTCAATCATCCGCTCTCCAAGGGCTTCGTGGACAAGCTCAAGGAGATGTTCGGCTAGCCGGCCGCCTCTCGCCAGCAACTCATTCGCGCGACGCGCTGCTCAGCGCGGGACGTGCACCAGTTCCAGCTTCAGACCGTCGGGATCGGTGAAAAACACCGCATAGTATCCGGGCAGATAGTCGTACTCTTTTGGCGGATCGGTGACCTTGCCGACACCTCCGTGTAATTAACTTTGTGTCCGGCCCAACTCGTTGAACAAAGCCGCGCGCATCACGCCGGCCGGCGGCGCGACGCGATTGAACAACCTGAACGCGAGTTCACCCTGGTTCACCAGCATCCCGGCGCCATCTGCCGCGCGCCGGCCGGCGGCAATTGCAGGCTTCAGGAACGGGGTCGGCTCCCGCGAATAGATCAGATCGTAGAACAGACAATCGTCGGGGGTTGAACTGTAGTCCAGACGCGCGAATCGCCCCACTGTCAGACCCATCGATGTCGCATTGACGATCAATCGCGCGTCGGCGAGCAGCTTCGAGTCCATGAGCGCGTCCAGGCCGCGAGGCTCACCCGCCGCGCGCACCACGCCCTTCGCCGAAAAGCGGCGGGTGAGCGCCACGGCGCGAGCGGGCGTGCGATTGGCGATCACGACCCGATTCGCGCCCAGCCGGAAGCACGCGAGGACCGATGACGCCGCACCGCCGCCCGCGCCGATCACGATCGCAAGCCGCCCGCGCAATTCGCATCCGAGATCGCGCAAGTCGCGCTCCAGCCCGCGCGCATCGGTGTTGTCGCCGCGGAGCGCGCCACGCCGATTCACAACGCAATTGACCGCGCCGAGCATGCGCGCCTCTCCACTGAGGTCCTTGATGAGCCGGGCTGCAGCTTCCTTGTGCGGCACGGTCAGATTTACGCCGATGATTCCGAGCGGATGAATCGCGCGAAGGGCCGCGGCAAGATTCTCGGAAGTGACTCGAAACGCCGCGTACGTTCGGTTCATGCCGAGCGCCGCGTAGGCGGCGTTGTGCATCGCAGGCGATTTGGAATGTCCGACGGGATCGCCAAAAATCGCCGCGATCGCGGTGTCGGCATTGATTGCTGAAGACCTCATGGGCTGCCCGGCCAGATCCGTTCGATCGGATCATCAGTAAAAAGTGAAATCAGACGGGATGAGCGGCGCGCTCGGCGCGCACCTCTTCCGCGGTGAATACCCAGCTATACTTCAATTCCGCGCGCGCGAACGCCTCGACCGCGCCCTCGCCGCGTTCCACCAGCGCGATTGCCGCGATTACGTTTGCGCCCGCCTCGCGCATCGCAGCCACCGCTTGCAGGCTCGATCCTCCGGTAGTGATCGTATCGTCGATCACGGCGGTCTTCAGGCCGGGCTTGAACGCGCCCTCGATGATTTGTTGCAGCCCGTGCTGCTTGGTTTCCTTGCGCACGAAAAAACCGCGAATACTGACGCCGCCGCGGTGCGCCGCTGCCATCACTGCGTCAGTCACGGGCAACGCGCCGGCCGCCATGCCGCCGATTTGTTCGACGCCCGCCGCGGTCGCGAGTTCCAGCAGCAGTTCTCCGGCCAGGTACGCACCACGCGGAACATACAGCGTGCGTTTGCAATCGACATAGTAGTCGGACGCGCGCCCCGATGAGAGCGTGAGTTGGCGCTCGAAATACGACTCCCGGGCGAGCATCGCCAGCAGCTCGCGGCGTTCTTCGGATCGCATAATTGAAGGGTGATCTTAACGGATGCAGCGGGGGGCACAAGAGCGGTATACTGCGATTTTGCCCTGCCGATAGCTTCAAGGCGCCCGGTGGCGGACCACCACTGTATCGTTGTGGTCGAGAATCGGGTGAACTGTCGAGCAAGGCAGCGAAGGAGAAGCAGCGATGCCGCAACGAATTCCACAATTCGAGCGGCGCGCGATCATAAGTGACTAGCGAAACCGCACCCCGTATAATCGGAACCGCCACTGCATTACCCGACAACTACGTCGGTCAGGAACAACTGACCTCGCGCCTGCGCGAGCTGTGGGAGAAACGCTACTCGGATCTGCGCCGCTTCGACAAAATCCAAGGCGCGCTCGGAATCACCGGGCGCCATCTCGCCCTGCCCATCGAGGAATACATCCCGCTCGACACCTTCGCCAAGACCAACGATGCGTGGCTGCGCGTTGCGCCCAAAATCGGAACCGTGGCGGCTGAACTCGCGCTCGAACGCGCCGGCCTGAAGCCTCGCGAGGTCGATCATTTATTCTTCGTCACCGTCACCGGCATCGCCGTTCCGAGCATCGACACTCGCGTCATCAGCGCACTCGGTATGCGCAAGGAAATCAAGCGCACTCCGATCTTCGGGCTCGGATGCGTGGCGGGAGCGGCGGGCACGGCGCGCGCTGCCGACTACATCCGCGCGTATCCGTCGGAAGTCGCGATGCTGCTATCGGTCGAGTTGTGCTCGCTCACGCTGCAGCGCGAGGATCTTTCGATCGCCAACATTATCGCGTCCGGGCTGTTCGGCGACGGCGCCGCCGCGATGCTGATAGGCGGCAATGCCCGGGCGGCGACCGGCCCGCAGGTAATCGCGACGCGTTCGCTCGTCTTTCCAAACACCGAAGAAATTCTCGGCTGGGAGATCGTGGACAGCGGCTTCAAAATCGTTCTGTCGTCGAAGCTCACCGACCTCGTCCGCGCCAATATCCTCGACGAAGTTGATTCATTCCTTGCGACGCAGCAAATCGACCGCTTGCATATCCGCCATTGGATCGCGCACACCGGCGGCCCCAAGGTGCTCGAAACTCTCGAGGGCGCGCTGGCTCTCCCCGAGGCCGCGCTGGCACGTTCGTGGCGCTCGCTGCAATCGGTCGGAAATCTCTCGTCCGCGTCCGTGATGTTCATCCTCGACGAATTGCTCGAAGACCACGCCGCCGCTCCCGGCGACTACGGCCTGATCATCGGGATGGGTCCCGGTTTCTCGGTCGAGCTGGTCCTGCTGAAGTGGTGATCTCGCTTCGCACCTATCTGCTCATCCTCGCGCTGTTGGTCGTCGAGCGGGTTTTCGAGCTCGATCGCGCGCGCCGCAATGCGCGCCGTGCGCTCCAACACGGGGCTGTCGAAGTCGGCCAGGCGCACTATCGCGTGATGGTCGCATTTCACGCGCTGTTCATCGTGTCATGCGCAGGCGAAGCGGCGTTTTTTCCGCACGCATTCGCGCCCGCGGTCGCGTGGCTCGCGCTGTCCGCTGAAATCGCCGCGCAAGCGCTTCGCTACTGGGCGGTCTCGACTCTCGGCGATCGATGGAACACGCGAATCATCGTGAGTCCCGACCGCGCCCCTGCGACCGACGGACCCTATCGCTTCATGCGCCATCCCAACTATCTTGCGGTGGTCATCGAGATCGCAGCGGTGCCGATGATCGGCGGTGCGATCTTCACGGCGATTGCGTTCTCGATAGGCAACGCTCTGATTCTCGCCGTGCGAATTCCGGCCGAGGAACGCGCGATGGGCGGGCGATACGCCGACGCGCTTGGCTCGCGCCGCCGTTTTTTCCCTGGCTTGCGGCGCCGGCCAGAATAGCCCCGCAATATCGCGGCCCGACCCGTGATTTCCTGACATTCGCTCTGCGCGCGATGCCTGCTATCATCGCGCCGTGTTTTTCGCACCGTTCCTCGCTTTCTACGCGATCGTCTTTTTCCTCGTCCTCGCGTTCTTTTTTATCCTGGTCGAAATCCACGTTATCAACTACGCACTCGTGACGATCGGCCTGCCACCCGAGCTGGCGTTCGCCGCTTTGCTCGTGAGTCTCGTCGGCAGCTACATCAATATTCCCATCACGCGCGTTGCCACCGGCCGGCCGCGTCCGGCTGCGGTGGTCCGCAGTTTCGGTATTCGCTACAGAGTGCCGGTTCGCTACGCCACCGACTCGACGATCGGCGGCGCCGGCACCTTCGACGGGATCTTCCTGACCGGAATCGTCGCCGTCCTGCTGGCATGAGCGCGGAAAGTTACGCCGGTTTGAATTTCACCAGCGTGTGATCCGGCGTCACGTCGTCGAAGCAGACCTCGACCGGCATCTCGACGCGCACATCCTCCGGCGCCGCGATGATATTGCTCGTCATGCGCGGTCCCTCGGCCAGTTCGACGATCGCCAACACATACGGCGCGTCGGAAAACGCCCGGCTCGACGCTCGCCGCACGACGGTAAAGCTGTACACCTTGCCGCGCCCGCTCACGCGTTCCCAGGCGAGATTGTCCGAGAAGCATTTGGGGCATCGATCGCGCGGATAGTAGATGAACGCGCGGCACGCGCCGCAGCGCTGAAGCGTCAGCTCGTGGCGCCGGGCCGCCTCCCAGAACGGCCGGCTGGTTGGCGATGGCTTCGGAAGCGGTTTGTAGTACTCGCTCATGATCTGCGCTCCAGCACGAGACTTGATTGCTCGCTCATGATTCCGCCGTTGCCGTTGACGTAGCCGAGCGCCGCGCCCTTGACCTGGCGCTCGCCGCCGCGCCCCATCAACTGTCTTATCGCTTCCGTCACGTGACTCATGCCGCCCGCCAGCCCCGGCTGACCGAACGATAATTGCCCGCCGTGCGTGTTGCACGGAAAGTCGCCCGCGTACGTCAGGTCGTGCTCCATCACGAACGGTCCGCCATCCCCCTTCTTGCAAAAGCCCGCGTCCTCGAGCGTGACGATCACGGTGATCGTGTAGCAGTCGTACGGACACGCCAAGTCCATGTCCTTGGGTTGCAGACCCGCCATCTTGAACGCGGCCTCGGCGGCCGGCTTGATCGGCGATTCGGTGATCGACGGCGCATAAGTGATCGTCGAATGATTGGCGTACTCGCCCGCTCCCAGCAGCCATATCGGCGGATTCTTTGCGCGTTTCGCCACCTCGGGCGACGCGACAATTATCGCTGCGCCGCCGCTCACCGGGCTTACGATTTCATATAGATGAAGCGGATCTACGATCATCCGCGAGTTCAGCACGTCGTCGATCGTAAGCGCCTTGTCATTGAACGTCGCCAGCGGATTCTTGAGCGCGCTGGTCCGCTGATCGACCGCGACCTTCGCCATCTGCCGCGCCGTGGTGCCGTATTCATGCATATGGCGATGCGCGATCATCGCGTAGCCGCAATTGGCGCCGATATTTCCGTACGGCGCCTCGAACTCGCGCTGCACCGATATCACCGGCGGGCGCTGGTCGCCGACCTTGTTCAAATCCGCGACGATGCACAGCACTGCGCTGCACATTCCCGCGTCGATCGCCGCCGCCGCGCGCCAGATCATCCCGGCCGGACTCGCGCCTCCGATATCGACCTGGTTCAGCATCCGCACGTTCAGCCCCAGCACCTCGGCCGCGCTCGCCGGGTAAATCATCCCCGGGTCCGAAAACGGCACGCCGACCAGAAAGCCGTCGATGTCTTTCTTCTCCAGCCCCGCGTCCGCGATCGCCTCGGCCGCCACCCGCGCCATCAGGCCGAGCGCGGTCAGGTCGCCGGGTTCCTTGACCGGTTTGAGTTCGCCAATTCCAATCGCCGCTGCTTTTCCCTTAAGGCTCAATTCGCATCGACCTCCCGCGTTTGCGTTTCCCAGTTCGCGCGTGCGCGCATCTCGATCACGATTACCACAAATTGCGTCTTGCGAGCCCGCCGCCGCGCGGTTCAAATCGGTGAAAAAATCTTATAGCTTTGTTTGTTCGAGGTGCTTTTAACGAAATGGCATTTATCATCTGTGACGACCATAACCTTGACGTCGAGGCCGACGGAATCGACAACGCAGTCGCGAAGCAGTTGATGCTGACCGACGCAAAACCGGGCGCGACCCCGATCGAAAAAGAGATCATCGAGTTCGGAATTAAGCATCGCAACTGCAACATCCGGATTCTCGGCGGCTAGTTTTAGATCGGATTCGAGTCCACCGACGCGATCGCCGGCTCGATGCCGGGATCGTCGCTTCCGCACGCCCGCGCGCATTTTAAAGCGTTCGATGTTGACCGGCTGACCAGCCGGCAGATACACTGCCGGGGCGGGGTGGAGCAGTCTGGTAGCTCGCCGGGCTCATAACCCGGAGGTCGAAGGTTCAAATCCTTCCCCCGCAAATGATCCCTACATCTGGCCACGATTCAGCAATCGAGTTCGCGGCTTCCAGGGCACGCGCCAGACTCAGCGAGCGCAACGAGCCGGGCTTCGAAATCCTGGCCTTGCGCCACCAAATCGCGGTGCTGCGCCGCACTGGGACCCGGCGCCCGCGGTTCAGCGTCCGGGCTTCGTCCCACGGAAAGGCATCGCCCGGATCAACTCACGAATCTCGCGATTCACGCCTGGCCGTCCGGGTGCCATCATGGATCACGAGAGTCGTTGCCTGTTTTCGAGGGCAGGAGTAACGTGACCGCGTGCGCTTCTTCGCTGTAATCCTGATCGTCCTGCTGCTTCCGCTCAGCCCGAGCGTGCCGTCTGCGATGGCGTGTCCCACTATGACGGGTTGCGCGAATCGCTCGAAGAGCGCTCCTATGAATCAGCCGAACTGCTGCAAGGCGCCGGCGGCACCAGATAGAGCGACCAGCCAGGCGCGAGCCGCGGATCATTTCGACTCGGTCGGGAGTCTGCCTGCCACCGCGGTGATAACCGCGATTTCATACGTTCAAAATAGCGTCATCACCCGTGGCTGCTCGCCGCCCGGTCGTCTCCTTTCGTTAGCACTTCTCTGTTCACGTCAGATCTGAGCCTTCCGTAAGCGCGTGAGTTGGAAGCGCGGATGCTTCGCATCCGCCGCCGACGCTCGCGTGCTGCTCGCTCGCGACAATTGGGAAAGACATTTGCCGATACGATCGGCAGATAAAGACGCGGGTTTTCAAAAAAACCTGCGGATACGCAGCAGCGCCGCGATTGATCGCGGTTGGAAGGTTGGATTTTTGTGAAATGCTATACGCAAGCATTCGCCGCATAGCGGCGCGAAATTTATTAGCAACCCTGATCGCGATCACAATTCTGATCGGCATTCCGTCCTCAGGACACGCACAGGACAGCGCCGCTCCGGCGGCACAGCAGGATGTCGCTAAACCTGGCGGTGGCACTGAGACGTCCACCAGTTCAGATCGACTGCGGTCGCTGATCGACGAGGCCCTTTCCCGTAGCCCGATCGTGCTCGCGGCGCGGAGCCACTGGCAGGCTCAAACGAAGGTTCCGATCCAGGCGGCGACGATCCCCGATCCACAGGTGTCGCTCCAGCATTTCACGGTCGGCAGTCCCCAACCATTCTCGGGTTACGAGAGCAGCGACTTTTACTACACCGGCTTCGGTGTCTCGCAGGACATCCCGGGTCCGGGCAAGCTTCGCTTGCAAAAATCCGAGGCCGAAAAAGACGCCGAGTACGCCAGGCGTCGCTATGAAGCTGCGGAGCGTGAGGTCGAGGAAAAGGTCAAGGAGACCTACTTCGAGCTTTTCTATCACGCGAAGACGCTCGAGATTCTCAATCGCAATCAGGCGGAGCTGAGACAGATTCAGCAGATCATAGAAACCAGGTATCGGCTGGGACAGCGACTGCAGCAGGACCTGATCAAGGCGCAGCTCCAATCCACCGAGTTCCTTAAGGAGCACGCGATGCACCATCAGGAGGAGGACCAGGCACAGCTCGAGCTCAAGCAGATCCTCGGGCGCGATCCCGACTCGCCGAATATCGACATCGGCGGGGTCGCAGCGACGCACCTGCAGCTCGACCCATCGCAGCTTGCGCAGCTAGCCGATAGCGGTTCCCCGGACCTCGCAGCGGATCGTGCGATGGAAACGCGCAGCGCGGAAGCATTGAAGCTGGCGCATCAGGGGTACTGGCCGGACTTCACCGTGGGCTACTCGTACCAAAAAACCGGCCCCGGATTTCGCGATTACTACATGCTGAATCTGGGCGCGAAGGTTCCGCTCTATTTCTGGCGCAAGCAAACGCCCGCGATCGAGCAAGCCGCGCTTGAAGCCGAGTCGGCGCGCGCGCAGACCCGTGCAACTCAACTGCAGGTTTCGTCCTTTGCAGAAAGCAGCCTGGTCGCGATGCGCACCGCGGAGCGAACGATGTCGATCTATCGCGACGGCCTGATTCCGCAGGCTCAAACGTCGGAGGCCTCGGCGATGGCTGCGTATCGAGTCGGCAAAGTCGATTTCCAGACGCTGCTCTCGTCGGTTCTCGATTTACAGAACCTCCGGCAGGAGTACTACCGCAGCCTGGCCGACCACGAAATCGCGATCGCCAAAATCCAGCAGGTAATCGGTGACCAGAGATGAATTACAACTCATTACAATTACGGCTCAGGACAGTCATTTTGATCCTGGGATCCCTTCTCTTCCTCGCGGCGCCAATCGCATACGCAGCCGATTCTTCGCTGGCGCCAATCCGGATCGCGCCGGAGCGCCGGCAATTGATCGGTCTCAAGTTCGCGACCGTGGTGCGAAAGGACGTAAGCGATCGCCTCGAGACCACCGGCAACATAGAGACTGACGAACGGCTGCAAGGCTACGTGCAAACGCGTTTCGCCGGATGGATCGAACAGGTGTTCGCGAATTCGACTTATCAGTACGTCCGCCGAGGCCAGCCCTTGTTCACGATCTACAGCCCGGACCTGGTCAGTACCGAGAACGAATATCTGCTCGCCGTCGATGCCCGCAAGCGCGTCGAAGACAGCTCGGTCGCCGATGTGACCACCGACGCCGCATCGCTGGTCGATTCCGCCGCGCAACGTCTAAGCCTGTGGGGAGTGTCGCCGCGCGAGATCGCACGGTTGGAACGCGAGCGCACTGTACGCCGCGCCGTCGAGATCGATTCGCCCATGAGTGGGTACATCGTCGAGCGCAACGCGCTGCCCAACATGTACGTGCAACCGGACACGCGCCTGTTCACGATCACCGATCTGTCGAAAGTGTGGATCTATGCGGCGGTGTTTCAGGACGAGATCGGCAAGGTCCGTCCCGGCGACCCCGCAACCGTTACGGTCGACGCTTATCCGGGTACGAACTTCGATGGGCGCGTCGATTTCATCTGGCCGCAGATCGATCCGATCACCCGCACCGCCAAAGTGCGATGCGAGTTCAATAACCCCAACGGCCGGCTGCTTCCGGGGATGTTCGCGCAGGTTGCGCTGGATCTGCCGATGGGCGAGCAGACTGTCATTCCGGACACTGCGGTTCTACGCACGGGCACGCACAATGTCGCGTTTATCGATCGCGGCGACGGTTATCTCACTCCCGCCCAGCTCGAGCTGGGAGCGCACGTCGGCGATGAGTTCATCGTGCTCAAGGGACTCTCGCCCGGTCAGCAGATCGTCAGTTCCGCCAATTTTTTGATCGACTCGGAAAGCCAGCTCCAGGCCGCCGCCGGCGCGTTCGCGCCGGCTGCGCCGGTCGTAGGCGCGAATGCGGCTGCACCAGCGGCACAGCCTGTTCCCCAGGCAAGCATTGCGTTCACGAGCGACCCCAATCCTCTCGTGCGCGGCCACAACAAGGTGATCGTGACGCTCCACGATTCCAGCGGCGCGCCAATGTCGGGCGCGAAAGTAGAGGTGTCTTTCTACATGGCTGCAATGCCGGCGATGGGAATGGCCGCGATGCGCGCGCAAGCCATCGCAGATGATCAGGGCAACGGCATCTACGCCGCAAATATCGAACTGCTTAGCGGTGGCACCTGGAGCCTGACGATCGTCGCGTCGAAGGGTGGCCATCCGATCGCGACCAGGCAAATGGACGTATCAGCAAGCGGCTCCATGGCGATGTGAGGGAAGAACGATGATCGAGAGAACTATCGACTGGTGTAATGCGAACCGCTTCATCCTGTTCGCCGGTGTGCTGGCGCTGGTAATCGCGGGCGTTTGGTCGCTCGATCGGATCCCGCTCGATGCGCTGCCGGACATCTCCGATGTTCAGGTGATCATCCACACCGAATGGATGGGCCAGCCACCCAATCTGATCGAGGATCAGGTGACCTATCCGATCGTCACCGCGATGCTTGCTGCGCCGCATGTGAAAGCAGTCCGGGCGCAGACGATGCCCAGCGATTCGTACGTGTTCGTCGTGTTCGAAGACGGCACCGACATCTATTGGGCGCGCAGTCGCGTCCTGGAATACCTCCAACAGATAGCCGGCAAGTTGCCGGCTGGCGTGAATCCCGCGATCGGCCCCGACGCAACCGGCGCGGGCTGGGTGTACGAATACGCTCTGGTCGATAAGAGTCATCTTCACAGTCTCGCCGAGCTGCGCAGTTTGCAGGATTGGAACGTGCGCTACGCGCTCGAAACCGTGCCGGGGGTTTCAGAAGTCGCCACTATCGGCGGCTTCGTTAAGCAGTACCAGGTCAAGCTCGATCCGAATCGGTTGCTGGCGCTCAAGGTCCCGCTGGAGACGGTGATCGACAAAATCCGCGACAGCAACGGCGAAGTCGGCGGACGGGTTCTCGAGATGTCAGGAGCGGATTACATGATCCGCGGCCTCGGTTACGTTCATTCGGTGGCAGACCTGGAAGAAATTTCCGTTGCGACCAACAACGGCACACCGGTGCTGATAAGGGACCTGGGCGTTGTCAGTCTGGGCCCCAATCTTCGCGAGGGCGCCGCTGAATGGAACGGCGACGGAGAGACGGTCGGCGGCATTGTAGTGATGCGCTACGGGCAGAATGCCCTCACCGTCATCGGCGGGGTCAAGCAAAAGCTTGCTCAGATTCGAAAGACTCTGCCGGCGGGAGTCGAAATCGTCGCCGGCTACGACCGATCGGGACTAATTCAGGAATCCATCAACACACTGAAACGCGATCTGCTCGAAGAAGCCATCATCGTCAGCCTCGTGATCATCGTTTTTCTCTTTCATCTGCGTTCGGCGCTGATCCCGATTCTCGCGCTGCCGATCGCGGTCATCGCGACGTTTATCCCCATGTACTATCTGCAGATCAGCTCCAACATCATGTCCTTGGGCGGGTTGGCGCTGGCTATAGGCGTGCTCGTCGACGCTTCGATCGTAATGGTCGAAAACGGGTACCGGCACTTGTCGGAGGCACAGCACGAGGCGTCGCAGAAAGGCGAGTCAGTATCCGAACCCGAACGGCAGCGGATTCTGCTATCGGCTGCGAAGCAAGTCGGCCGCCCGATTTTCTTCTCGCTGATCATCATCGTCGTCTCGTTCCTGCCGGTGTTCCTGCTCGAATCGCAGGAGGGACGGATGTTCCGGCCGCTGGCCTACACCAAGTCTTTCGCGATTGCGTTCTCCTCAGTTCTCGCGATCACGGTGGTCCCGGTGCTGATGGTCTTCTTCATACGCGGCAAACGGCTGCGCCCCGAGGAGAACAATCCCATCTCGTGCTGCTTCCAGGCCATTTATCTGCCAGTGATCCGATGGTGCCTGCATCATCGCGCGCTGACGATTGCCGCCAACGTTATTTTCCTGCTGCTCACGATTCCGCTGCTTTTCAAGATCGGCAGTCAGTTCATGCCGCCGCTGTATGAAGGGTCAAGTCTCTACATGCCTACCGCGCTGCCCGGGATTTCGATCACGTCGGCGGTAAATCTGATGCAGAAGCAGGATCAGATCATCCGCGCGTTTCCCGAGGTCGAGAGTGTATTCGGCACCGTCGGTCGATCCGATAGCGCGACCGACAACGCACCGCTGGACATGTACGACACGACGATCATGCTCAAGCCGCGCGACCAATGGCGAAAGGGCATGACCTACGATCAGCTCGTTGCCGAGATGGACGACCGGCTGCATTTTCCCGGCCTGTCGAACTCCTGGACAATGCCGGTCGAGAACCGGCTCGACATGGAACTGACCGGGATCAAAACTCCGGTCGGACTCAAAATTCAGGGTCCCGACGTCGACCGGATTCAGCAGATAGGTTCTCAGATCGAAGAAATACTCGGTCCCGTCGCTGGCACGCGGGGAATTTTCGCCGAACGAGTTTCTCAAGGATTCTACATTAACGTTGATGTCGATCGCGCCGTCGCCGCGAGGTATGGCCTGACGGTCGGAGACGTTCAGCGGGCGGTCAGCTCCGGGATGGGCGGCGAGAATATCGCGACCACCGTCCAGGGACGCGAGCGCTACTCGATCAACGTTCGCTATCTCGCGGATTACCGCAGCGATCTGAACGCGCTTCGTCGAATATTGATCATGACGCCGACGGGAGCGCAGATCCCGCTCGGCGAAGTCGCGCGTATCAGCTTGGGCCCGGGACCGTCGATGATACGGGATGAAGACGGGCTGCTGACCGGCTACGTCTATGTTGACCTCGCGACGTCCGACTATGGCAGCTACATTGACAGCGCGCAGCGCGTGCTCGATCGGCAGCTGCATCTGCCTGCCGGATACACTGTGAAATGGTCGGGAGAGTATGAGTTCCAGTTGCGCGCGCGAAAGCGCCTCACAGTGATCCTGCCCATCGTTTTCGGTCTGATCTTCGTCCTGCTTTACATGCTCTTCCAGTCAGCGACTGAAGCGATCGTGCTGATCCTTCCGACCGTGTACGCGATGACGGGCGGGCTGCTGCTTCAGTACATGATGGGCTTCAACTTCAGCGTTGCCGTGTGGGTCGGGTACATCGCGTTGTTCGGCATCGCTGTCGAGACCGGCGTCGTCATGGTGATTTATCTTCACGAAGCTCTCAATCGTCGCGTCGCCGCCGGCGATCTCGCGTATGGGGACATCGAGTTGGCGGTGATCGAGGGCGCAGTCCAGCGGCTTCGACCCAAGCTGATGACCGTTGCAGTCGTGATGCTCAGTCTCGCGCCGATTCTATGGGAGAGCGGGATCGGCTCCGACGTGATGAAGCCCATCGCCGCGCCAATCGTCGGCGGAATGATCACGTCGACCATTCACGTCCTGATACTGGTGCCGGTGTTCTTCGCGATCATGAAGGAGCGGGAAATCAAGAAAAAGAGCCCGCACTGAGGAGCAGGTGGCCAACCTTATCGACAGTCGCGACGCAGTTGCTGCTCACGGGCCTCGTGAAATGCCGATCGGGGTTGCGCTTCTACGTGCCAGAGAGGAGCGTTCACAAGCGTATCCAGTCGTTGGTGCAATATTTGGGAAATATTCAAGAGAAGTAGAAAACTACGAAAAATCCGAAAGGAAGGAGAAAACGACGATGAAGCGACTAAGCATATTTCTCGCGACGGTGCTTTTGATGTTGTCTGCAGCCACGCTGCCAGCCACTCGAGCGATTGCTCAACAAGCGGCTGTGACGGACGACAATCTCGACCAGGCGATCGCTAACGCGAAAACCCCTGCCAACCATGAGGCCATCGCTGCGTTCTACGAGCAAGAGGCTGCCGACACGAAGAAAAAAGCGGACCTCCATCGGCGCTCGGCGGAGACTTATCGAAAGTCGGGTCTTTTTTCGAGGCCAGTCGGCATGCCTGGCATGGGCAAGATGTGCGACAACGTGGCAGCGATGTGGGACCAGATCGCGGCAGACACAGAAAAGCTCGCAAAGGAGCATCACGAAATGGCCAAAAAGGCCGCCGCACCGACTCGACAGTAAGTCCACGACGGGCGGGGCGGCAACCGCCGCCCTGCCCCGAAAGTAGCGCAATCGAACTCCGAGTGTTGGGTGCCGGTTAACCGAATAGCAAAGGTATGGGAGGCAGCAACGATGGATAGAATAATCTCACTTCTCCTGTTCGCGGCATTCTTCTACTTCATAATGCGGTTTGGCTGCGGCGCGCACATGGTTCATGGCCATCATCACGAAGGGCCGCAAGGGACAGGACCCGGCGCCGGAAAATCGTCTAAAGATCCGGTATGCGGCATGGAGGTTGCCCCGGATGCCGGCTACTCGGAGAAATACCAAAGTCGCGAGTACCGGTTCTGTTCTCGCAAATGCCTGGACCAGTTCGACACCAACCCTCAGCAATTCGCGCGCGCGTAGGAGGATCGTATGAACCGGAGTGTCTCATTCAGTGGCGTCGGTCATGCAACCAGCCTGTTCCTGGCGATCTCTTTCGTCCTTTGTGTCGCGGGGGACTTCGTTATGCCGGCGCACGAGATGCATACGGCGTGGCAGCGCTTGTTGCCGGCCTTCGAATGGATTAGCTGGGGAAGCTTTTTCCTGGGTATAGTCGAAAGCTACGCGTGGGGGTGGTACTTCACGCTGATCTGGGTGCCACTCTACAACGTGATATCGGCAAGACAACGAGCGGCTTGATGGCCAGCCCGGCCGCCAGCCACCTGGAGAGACGTTGAGCAGTCAAGTCATCGACCCGGTGTGCGGGATGCAGGTTGATTCGGCCAAGAGCGCCGGATCGTTTGAATACAAGGGCGCGATGTACCATTTCTGTGGCATCCGCTGCCTTGAGAAATTCAAAAGCGCTCCTGACACCTATGTAACTCGCGCGGCACCGAAGATGGCACCGGCGAAAGGCAGCGCCCCCTTGCCAGTTGCGGCGGGTGCTCCTTTGTACACGTGCCCGATGCATCCCGAGATTCGGCAGAACCATCCGGGGTCGTGTCCGAAATGCGGCATGGCGCTTGAATCTGTCGCGCCAATCCAGCCGGTTTCGAAAACCGAATACGTCTGCCCGATGCATCCACAGATCGTCCGTTCTGAGCCGGGCAATTGTCCAATCTGCGGAATGACCTTGGAGCCGCGCGTCGTAAGCGCCGGCGATGAGGCGTCACCGGAACTGGCCGATATGACGCGGCGCTTCTGGATAAGCGTCGCGCTCGCACTGCCCCTGATCTTGATCGAAATGTCGGACATGCTTCCGGGCCAGCCCTTTCAGCGCGTGATGCCCGCGTCGGTCCGAACCTGGATTGAATTGGCGCTCGCAACTCCAGCCGTGCTGTGGGCGGGCTGGCCGCTTTTCGTTCGCGGCTGGCAATCGATCGTCAACCGCAGCCTCAACATGTTCACCTTGATCGGGATGGGTGTCGGCGTCGCATACGGTTACAGCCTGTTCGCAGCCGTGTTCCCGAATTTATTTCCCGACTCATTCCGGGGCGCCGATGGTTCCGTACCGGTTTACTTCGAGGCCGCAGCCGCGATCACGGCGCTGGTGCTGCTCGGCCAGGTCCTTGAGCTTCGGGCTCGAAGCAATACCAGCAGCGCGATCAGAGCGCTGCTGGGATTGGCGCCGAAGACGGCACGCGTGATCAGGCCCGACGCCCGCGAGGAAGATATCGCGCTTGACCGCGTCGTCCCGGGAGATCGGTTGCGCGTGCGGCCGGGCGAGAAAGTCCCCGTCGATGGCGTCGTAGTGGAGGGGACCAGCTCGGTTGACGAATCGATGGTTACCGGCGAGCCAATTCCCGTTGAAAAGAAACCGGGTGACCGCCTGATTGGCGCGACCATCAATGGAACCGGTGGATTTATCATGCGTGCCGAGCGAGTTGGCAGCGATACTCTGCTCGCGCAGATCGTCCGCATGGTGAGTGACGCCCAACGCAGCCGCGCTCCGATTCAGCGGCTCGTCGATGTGGTTGCTTCGTATTTCGTCCCGGCCGTCATACTTTCGGCCGTGATCACCTTCATCGTCTGGGCGATTGTCGGCCCGCAGCCGCGCATGGCCTATGCGCTCGTGAACGCGGTCGCGGTTCTGATCATCGCGTGTCCATGCGCGCTCGGCCTCGCAACTCCCATGTCGATCATGGTTGGCACCGGGCGTGGCGCGACCGCGGGCGTGCTGATCAAGAACGCCGAAGCGCTCGAGATTCTCGAGAAGGTGAATACACTCGTCGTCGACAAGACCGGGACTCTGACCGAAGGAAAACCGCGACTGGTCTCAGTCACTGCGCTCGACGGTTTCACCGACGCCGACGTTTTGCGGCTCGCCGCCAGCCTCGAGCGTGGCAGTGAACATCCGCTGGCGGCGGCCATTGTGGCAGGCGCTCAAGCGCGCGGGCTGAGTCTCGTGCCCTCCGAGGACTTCAAGTCGGTGACCGGCCAAGGCGTGACCGGCCGCATCGAAGGGCGCGCTGTAGCGCTTGGAAATCAGCACATGATCCGCGAGCTCGGCGTTGCCATCGAAACTGTTTCCGCCGATGCCGACGCTCAGCGGAAAGATGGCCACACCGTGATGTACCTCGCGATCGACGGCCGCCCTGCCGGACTCATCGGTGTTGCCGATCCAATCAAGGCATCGACCGCGGAAGCACTCAAGATGCTGCAGGATGACGGCGTCAAGATCGTCGTTTTGACCGGCGACAATCGAATCACCGCGGCGGCGGTCGCGAAAAAGCTTGGCATCGATCAGGTCGAGGCAGAGGTGCTGCCCGATCAGAAAGCTACGGTGGTGAAGCGATTGCAGTCGGAAGGGCGCATCGTCGCGATGGCGGGCGACGGTATCAACGACGCGCCCGCGCTGGCGCAGGCGCAGGTCGGCATCGCGATGGGCACCGGCACCGACGTCGCGATGGAGAGCGCGGGCGTCACTCTGGTCAAGGGCGATCTGCGCGGCATCGCGAAGGCGCGGCGCTTAAGCCGCGCGACCATGAGCAACATCCGGCAGAATCTATTCTTTGCGTTTTTCTACAACGTGCTCGGAATACCGATCGCCGCCGGCGTTCTCTACCCCGTATTCGGCCTGCTGCTGAGTCCAATAATCGCGAGCGCCGCGATGAGCCTGAGCTCCGTGTCAATAATCGCCAACGCACTCAGATTGCGAACGGTTGCCCTCTGAAGCAGGAAGATGGTCTTGCGCGCGTGCTGGTCCCGGATGCGAGCGCCACGTCTGCAGGTCGACTTCGGCAGGATTTAGCTAGTTCCGGATTGGGTGAAACGAACCTCACGGCGCTCAGGCCAGTGGAATTGTCCGACGAGGGGAAGTGCACGTGTTCTTCGCGATCATGAAGGAGCGTGCGCTGAAGAAGGGAATCCTGCTGTAACCATTAGAAGGCACATCCTCATTTGAGTGATGATGGCATCGACTGAACTCGGCATCGGAGACAAAAGCATCAATGACTCCCGGGTCGTGATTCAATCAATCGTACGGGGTCTGCGCTTGTTCGAAGTCGTTGGTCAAACTTGCGCGCGCAGATTTCCATCCCAAAACCAAGCGTCGAAAGACCATGCCCCGGCTCCGACGTTGATTAGGAACAGCAAAGCCATCGTCATCGCAAAATCAGTCCTCGCGTCGCTCATCATGAACCAAAAGCCCTGATTCGGGTGCAACAACTCGGGGATCTTGGTGGTCGAGATCGCGGTCAGGATTACGATCAAGAGCGGTATGCTCGCGAACCTGGCGAAAAGGCCGATCAAGACCAGAAAGCCACAGGCGATCTCGAAGGTTCCTACAAAATGCGCCGTAAAAGCGGGGTATGGGAATCCGATCTTCGCGAATCGGAGAATTCCCATGGACGGGTCGATGTATTTGAGAATTCCCTGCGTGAAGAAGATCAAGCCGACGGCCAGTCGAATGAAGACAATGCTTCTCGCGTTCCAGGCGGGAGCGAGAAGTCTGTTGATCTCAATTCCTCTAATGGCCGTGCCCGCATTTGGAGGTGAACAGGTTGATCAGATTTAGAAAGCCACGCCGCTGAATGATTGCGCTCGCTTATCCCGGATGCTATCTAACTTCGATATCGAGATACGATAATTGATGGCCGCATCCAATGCAATCTATTCCGGACTTATCCGCCTCCACATTCTCCACCACGCGTCGAAGGAGGCGATTTTCGGGTTGGGAATCATCGAGGAACTCGGGCGGCACGGCTACAGGTTGAGCGCTGGAACCCTCTACCCGCTCCTTCACGGCCTCGAACGCGAAGGATATCTGCGCTCGTTCGAGAAAAGAAACGGTCGACATAGCCGGCGTCTCTACCGAGCGACTCCCGTGGGCCGCAAGGCATTGCAAAAGGCGAAGACCAAAGTCCACGAGCTCTTCGCAGAACTCTTCGAAGATGGATGAGCAAGCATCGCCAAGAAGCGGGGATCACCGTGAGACTGCCAAGCAGGACGGCCCACCACTTTCGCGGCACATCGTTACCGACCCACGGATGCTGAAAGAAATCGCCGTTTCGTTCTTGCGGCTTGGCACGACCGCCTTCGGCGGACCAGCGGCTCACATCGCGATGATGGAAGAAGAATTCGTCCGGCGGCGAGAATGGCTTTCGCACGAAGAATTCCTCGACATGCTCGGCGCGACCAATCTGATTCCGGGGCCGAACTCCACGGAGATGGCGATTCACATCGGCCATCAGAAAGCGGGCTGGAAAGGGCTGGTCGTAGGCGGGGTCTGTTTCATTGTCCCCGCCGTGCTCATCGTGATGGCCATCGCGTGGGCGTACGTTCGGTTCGGATCGCTGCCTCAGGTTCAGGGAATCATGTATGGGATCAAACCCGTCATCATTGCCATTGTGCTGCAGGCGTTGTGGAGGCTCGCTCCCAGCGCAGTTAAGAGCAGATTTCTCGCTATAATTGGCCTCATCGCTACCGCGAGTGCGCTGCTTGGCGTCAACACGCTGCTCGTTCTCTTCGGCGCCGGTGTTGTCACAGCGGGCGCGGCGTGGATCAATCAACGCCGCTTCACGGAGCCCTTTGCCGCGATCCCAACGATCAGATGGCCGGGTATTCTGCCAGTGCTCAAGAGCGTAAGTGCAACGGCAGCGATCGCACCCTTCAGCCTCGTAGGACTTTTTCTCTTCTTTCTCAAGGTCGGCGCAGTGCTTTATGGGAGCGGCTATGTGTTGCTCGCCTTCCTTCAGGCGGACCTTGTAGATCGCTTGCACTGGATGACCCAGTCGCAATTACTCGACGCAGTCGCAGTCGGCCAAGTCACTCCGGGACCGGTATTCACCACCGCTACGTTCATCGGCTACCTGCTGGGCGGTACGACCGGAGCGATCGTTGCAACGATTGGGATTTTCGTCCCGTCGTTTATTTTCGTCGCTGCCAGCCGTCCGTTGATTCCGCGCATCCGGCGCTCGCCCATCGCAGGCCCGTTGCTTGACGGAGTGAATGTTGGCGCCCTCGCTTTGATGGCCGCTGTCACGTTGCAGGTCAGCCGAGCCGCGCTCGTCGACGTTACGACCGCAGTTGTGGCCGCAATCAGCGCCCTGCTGTTGATTTACTCTCGGATGAACTCCGCCTGGCTGATCTTCGCAGCCGGGCTCGTTGGCTTTGCCGCAACGCGATGGTTCGGAGGATGAAGGCCGGTCTCCGTGGGGCAGCGACGATCAGCCTGTTAGCGGTTGTCGTTTTTATCCTGAGCTTTCCAGTGATTGCATTCGCAGGACCTCCATATATCACGGATGATCCCGAACCCGTCGAATATCAGCACTGGGAGGTTTACTTGGCATCGCTATTCACCAAACAGCCGGGTGCCTGGACCAGCACATCTCCCCACCTGGAAGTGAATTGCGGGCCGCTTCCAAACATTCAGCTGCACGTGATCGCGCCGCTGGTCTTCTATGCGCCCAGTGAGGGGAGCAACAGATATGGCTATGGCGATACTGAGCTTGGTGTCAAGTTTCGCTTCATTCAGGAAGGCGACTGGGTCCCGCAGGTCGGAACGTTTCCGCTGTTAGAAGTGCCGACCGGCTCTCACGCTCGGAATCTTGGAAGCGGGCGCCTGCAGACGTTCTTGCCGATATGGCTCCAGAAGAGCATGGGCAAGTGGACCGCTTATGGAGGAGGCGGTTATTGGATCAATCCCGGCGCGAACAACCGCAATTGGTGGTTCACCGGGTTGGTCATACAGCGTGAGGTTTTGCCAAACCTCACGCCGGGCATAGAGATCTTTCACGGCACCTCGCAACAGACAGGTCAGCCGGAGGAGACCGGGTTTAATCTCGGGATGGTGTGGGACCTTAGCGGCACTCAGCACATCATGTTCTCGGCCGGTCCCGCTTTCGGAGGACCGAACCAACTTCAGGGATATTTCGCTTATCAACTAACCTTTGGACCAAATCCATAACTTGCTGGAGTAACGTTGCGCCCCGAGGTCAAGCTTTGGCAGACCGCTTCAGCGATAGCTTTCTGATGGTGGTCGGAGCTTTGAGCTCAGAGATGTTCGTGTTCCCGGTTTCGTCGACCGCTTGCCAAGTCTTGTCCGGATTGTACTCTACCATCTCGGAAGCGATCTGGGCGGTCTGCGGACCCAGGTCCTTTTGATAGATCTGGCCGTCTTGATTGACCACGAAGGTCATCACTCCCGAGTCCCGATAGCGAACCGGATAAGCGACCAGCGCGAACCCACCCGTCATCTTGCCATCGACGATATAATCTTTGGCGCCGCCCTGCGCAGCGGCCCCTTGACGGGTCAACAGCCGGTAAATGTAGCCGTGGAAAGGACGAGGTTGGCCCGCGACACGATGAAGGCGAGGTCCGTAGCCTTCACTGGCGGCTTCGGCTACCAGTGGACCTAGGGGACTTTCCGGCTGCTCGCCTGACTTGACCTCCCAGTACAGACCGTCCTGCTTCTCGGGGGTGCTTCTGAACTTCTGAGCGTATTGATGCGCCGGGTCGCCGTCATGAAGAGCGGCGCGGTATTCCTGCTCGGCTTTGACTATTTCCCCACAGACCTTGATTACATTCAGTTCGTTGAAGCCAATCCGGCGATATAGAACCTCCTGCTCGCCGTAAGCCGTGTCGAAATACCATTGGCCGCCCTTTTTTTGCAGCGGGATCGCGAGCGGGTAGTTCTCCGCGCCTATGTATAGCAATACTCGTCCCGAGCCGGTGGCAACGAACCGATGCATCTCATGATATTTCTCGACGAAGCGATCATTGTTTTCCTTGTCAGCAACCCGGTCGCCGGAGGAGACCAGGTCCTCGGCGGAGGGACCGAAAATCGCCAACATTCCCTGCTTATCGTGTTTCTCTGTAGCCGCGGCCAGCGCATCGGCCGCGGCGGCGGGCGAACTGAAGGCCTTCTGGCCTGGCTCCTGGGCGGAGCTCGGTTGCGAGGTACCTAGTCCGGTAGCTAGCAAGCCGATGAGTAAGACCTTTAGGATTAGCCGGCTGATGCCGCTTCCTCGATTATCGTCTCTTGCTTGAAGCATTGCTCTTTCCTTAGGTGGTAAGCCCTCGTGTCCACAGGGCGCTTTGCGTGGCCTATCCTCCAAGCCTTCTCCGCTCAACGCTTATGACCGGCAGGCGCTGCACGTCCCGCGGCGGAATGAGCCGATGGCGCCGCGCGGGCCGGTGCCCGGCCGAAGCTGGTCCGACCGCGGGCGCTGGCGGCCACAGCCTCGCGACCTGGTGCGATCCGGGCGAATGCGCTTCTGTTGAGACCGGTTTCCGGAGCCTTGGCGAAGCCTCGCAAGGGATTGGCCTGCGGCCTGGAGATATTTCGCGTAGCTGGCGCGTTGGACCTGTATGATGGTTTGGCGCCGGCCCCCGGACGGGCTTCGGCGGCGGCGCCCATCTGGCCTGGCTCGCGGCTTACCGTCTCGCGATTCGCATTGGCCGGACGACTCGCCGACGTGCCGGCTCCTCCGTAGCCTGCCTTGGCGCCTCCCCGCTGAGCGCCGGTGTAGCCTCCAGCCCCGCGATTGAAGTTACCTCTACCTCCGCGATACCCGCCCCCATAGCCGCCGACAGAGCCAAAGCTGCTGGTATTCGAGACGTACACATTATTTTGATAAATCACATAATGGTGGTGCCAGTCGGTGTTCCAGTAATTCCATCCCCAAGGCTGGTCTGCGAACAGACCGACCGCCACTCCGGCCAGGAACCCCAATGCTCCGACGCCAATCAGCTCTCCCATCGAGTATCCGGGATATACTGGGACTGGCGCGCCATATACCGCAAAAGGATTATACGTCGGAACATAAACCAAATCGGGATTGGCCGGTTCGATCATGACCATGCCATTTTGGTTGACGACTGTTTGTTGAGGTGTGTTCGCCAGGGTCCCCGCGGCGAGCGCTCTTTGGCGCATCACCTGAACGGCGTTGAGCACATCCTGGGGCTGAGAGTAGTAGGCCTGGCCGAGCGCGGAGGTCCACGACAGGTTGGTGTTCATATTCGCCAATACCGATGGAAACTGGGTCAGCGCCTTGATGCTGGGATCCCAATCCTGGCTGTCAACGGCCGCGGCCAGGCTGGCCCCGCTCAATCCGGCGTTTGCGCTCTGCCAGCGGGCCGCTTGGACGACCTCGATTGGATAAGTCGAGCCCGCCAGGATTTGTGCGACCAGTGCGTCCGGATACAGTGCAATCGGCGCTACCAACTGGTCGAGTTCGTCACTTGAAAGCGGAGCCGGCGCCTCTCCCGGACCTGCTTGCGCCCAGGCCACCGGGAGCGAAGGGCCGCTTGCGCATAAGACCGCCACGAGACAGCAACTGAGCAGCGACGACCAGCCTTGACGCTTCAGCGTTTTCATCAAACGCTCCTTTCGACAGAGCCCAACGTTTGTGGGATTAATCGAATTGGTAGTTCATCCGGGATTTCCGTTTTCCTCTTCGCTTCTAATCGCCTTGTAGACCAAACGGTCTCCCTCGGCAAGGCTTCAGCCAGGTTTTGCTCCACGGCCTTTCCAGAGCGGCGCCGGCCCGGTTACGGGACGTCGGTGCTCGCGTCGAGATACGCCAGTATCAGTTCATTTACCATCGATGGATCGAACGAGGCCGCGCCGCCGCCGTACATCGCGCCGCTGCGCGCGGGCGTCGCGGGCGGATTCTTCGCGTATTCGACGCCGGCCGCGATGTCTTTGACGAAACGCGCCGCCACTCCGGGAAGTGTCTGGAGCAAGGTGACGCACATATGAAAGCCCGCCGGCCGCTGCAGCCCGTTAAGCCGCCATCCACGCCCCACGAGAAAATCGTTGACGTGGTAGATGTCCACCTTGTCCGACGTAATCCCGATGCAGTAGGTCGGCTTGCCGATAATCTTGAGCTCCGGGATTTTTGCGATTCCCGACTTGATCGTGTCCGCCGCCTTCATGATGCGGCGGGTCGCCTTCAGGTAGCCCTCCTCGCCGAGCGTGACCATCGCCGCCCATGTCGATGCGCTGATTCCCTCCGAGCGGGTGCCCGCCACCGTGGGCGACGCATACAAGCCGCCCGGCCAGTCGGTCATCGCGAAGTACATGTGCCGTCGCAACGCGCGATTGCGATAGAGCACCACCGACGCGCCCTTCAGCCCATAGCCCCATTTGTGCGTGTCGCAGGACATCGAGGTGACGCCCGGCAGGCGGAAGTCGAACGCCGGAACGTCATAGCCGAGCTTTGCGATCCACGGCAGAATGAAGCCGCCGAAGCAGCTATCGACGTGCAGACCGACGCCGGCTTCAAGCGCGAGCTCGGACAACTTCTCGATCGGATCGATCAGCCCGTGCGGGAAATTCGCCGCCGAGCCCGCGATCGCGATGGTGTTGGGCCCGATGGCGCGCCGCATCGCGTCCACGTCGGCCAGGTAATCGGCTCCGACCGGCACGCGAATCAGCTTGATGCCGAAAAAGTGCGCGCCCTTGGAAAACGCCGGATGAATCGTATCCGGCGCCACCATCTCGGGCGCCGTGATTGCGCGCTCGGCACGCCCTTTCTCCCGATACGCCAGCATCGGCAGCATGACGCTCTCGGTGCCGCCCGAAGTGATCGCTCCGCAAACGTCGGCCTGCGGATCGCTCTCGCGCGCGAGCGCCGCGCCCAGCATCCGCGCGGTCATCGAGATTATCTCGCCCTCGAATTTGGTGCCGCTCGGGCACATGTCGCGGTGCAGCAGGTTGACGTGCGAGAACAGCGCGAACACGCGGTTGAGGTAGGCAAAGTGCTCCATCCCGCCATGGAAGTAGGTGCCCGAGATCTGGCCGGTCTGCCAGCGCGTGTTTTCCTGGCGCGCGATGCTGCGCAACTCGCGCATGACCTCCTCGGGCTGGCGGCTCTTCCTGGGCAGCTCGTGGTAGGTCTCGAAGGT
>NZ_JBEKBF010000009.1:0-161364 GCF_050015535.1 Binatus soli (SeqCode)
GAGTAATCCCGCGCGGCCGCTTCCCGCGCAACAACCGTTACAGAGTTCTCACCTCCAGCGATACTTTTCATGACTCACTTTCCAAACGATCTGCGCTCAACCACCTGTGCAGAGGTTCCCTAGGTGGGCTGACAGATGCGCCTCAAGGCAATTCTTGCAGCGGTCTTGAGTGTCCCGCTGGGCGTGTTGCTTGCGTCGTTGGGGCACGCGCAGCAATCCTTGCCGGTGCAGGCAACGACGGCAGGCACCGAATCGCTACAAGATCTCGCCAAGGACACTCTGAATCCGTTTGCTGAATTCCTCAAGGTGCCACTTCAATTCACGACCGGGTTCGGCGTCGGTTCGCATGACAGGGTGGGAGAGAGCCTGAATATCGAGCCGCTCCAGCGGTTCGTGCTCAATGCGGACTGGGATATCTTCGCACGACCGAGTTTGAACGTGACCTACGCGCCCGGCCCGAATGAGCAATTTGGATTTCAAGATCTGCAGAGCTCTTTCTTTCTGAGCCCGGCAAAGGCCAAGACATGGATCTGGGGTGTCGGGCCGATCTTTCAGTTCCCGACCGCCAGCAGTGAACGATTGGGCACCGGCCGCTGGTCGGCCGGACCAACTGCGGCGCTGGTTTACGAGCAAGGTCCGTGGTTCGCCGCAATCCTGAGTTACCAGATGATGTCGTTTGCAGGCGATCGTGGCCGGGGAAGCGTCAACCAGACCTATATCGAGCCGGAAGTCAGCTACAGCTTGGACAGCGGCTGGTACGGACAGTGGGATCCCGCTATCACCTACAACTGGACGGCCGACACGGATAACGCTTGGACGATTCCAGTTGGCGTCGATATCGGCAAGGCATTCCGGATTGGAGAGCAGGCGATGAGCCTGCAAGTCGGCGGATACGACTATCCAATGCATCCGGATGGCGCGCCGCAGTGGATAGTTCGCACACAGATGACGTTTCTGTTTTCTAACAGGCGTTGAAAAGTAATTTTCAACGCCTGCTGGCCTTTGCTGACGAACCAGCCGGCTATGCGGCGGCCTGATTGCCCCAAGCACTCCAGCCTTCACGCTGTTCACTGCCCACGGGCGAATAGTTCAAGCTTGGGCAATGCCGGGTACATGCGCTCAATGATTTCGTAGACCAGTTGGGGCTTTTCACTATGCGCCCGGCGGCGCGACCGAATGACAGAGGCGACCCGATCCGACGACGCTGGCGCCGGCGGAGAGCCTCGCGCCGCCAGCAGCAAGAGTTCGTGCTGCTGACGGAAAAATTAACAGGGCCGATCACCTCTTTGTCCCCTACCGCGCAAGTGCGACGACGCCCGAGCAGGACTGATGCCGCTCGCCGGTGGGCGCTGAGCCGGACATCGAGGTCGAATACGCTCCCCACGATTACGCGTCCGGCCGCGATCTGCAACTCGAGCGCGCAGTCGCAGATCTCCCGTGAGCGCAAATCGCGCGCACACACGCGGATTTCGAGCGATTCTCCCAGATGTCCGAAAACTTAGAGACTGAATGGTGGATGTTTTGGGGCGCGCCAAAGGTGCGCGTTTGTGATAGGCTTGCCGGAGCAGAGGCCTCATCTCGCAGGAGGTCACCCGCCAATTTGGGGACGTTTTATTTTCACCGTGAATTTGATTTGATGGATCAGTTGGCAGGGACTTTGACCAGGCGGCGCGGACGGCAGGTGTTTAGGCGGGTGGCTGAATTTCGGCCGAAATTTATCGTCCGATAGTTTAGTATGGTCCGGCACTTGTCCTGCCTCATGACGCAAGAGTTTCGCTACATTCCAGGAGGAATGCATGGTTAAGAAGATCGCCGCCGTGGCCGGCGGCGTTTTCATCGGCCTTATCATTGCTTTTGCGCGCGTCGGCGCGTTCCCTTTCTGGGGTTCCGGCTCGGACGCTTCCAAGGCGCCACCTGCGCAGCAAGCACAGGCAGTGCCGGCGGAGCCCCTGCCGGCGCCTCCGGTGCCCGGGGTGCACGTGGCGCCGGCGCAGCCGAATACGCCTGAGCCGAACGAAAAGATCGGAGTAATTACCTCGTTCGCGCCGCTGGTCAAGCGAATGATACCGGCGGTCGTCAGCGTCAGGGTCGTTCAGGATGTGAAGCTTTCGGGAATCCCGTTTGGTGGCCCGCAAGCTGGACCCGGCGACGACAATGGCGGCGATAACGACAACGGCGGCGGTGGGGGTGAAGGAGGCGGCATGCCGCCTGGCGGCGATCCGTTCGACCAGTTGCGCCGCTACTTCGGCCAGGGCGGTCAACGCGAATTCAAACAGCGTGGGCTCGGATCGGGCGTGATCGTATCGGCCGACGGCTACATCCTGACCAACAATCACGTGGTCGGTAACGCCGAACAAATCCGCGTTACGCTGGAGGACAAGCGCGAGTTTACGGCCAAGGTAATCGGCAAGGACACCAAGACCGATCTCGGGCTGATCAAGATCGATACGAAGGACGCATTGCCGGTCGCGCTGCTGGGGGATTCCAATTCCACTGACGTCGGCGACTGGGTAATCGCAATCGGCAACCCGTTCGACGTCGGCATGACCGTGACGGCGGGAATCGTCAGCGCCAAGGGACGAATCCTCGGCGGCGACTACGACGATTTCATTCAGACCGACGCGTCGATTAATCCCGGCAACTCAGGCGGCCCGTTGATCAATACGCGCGGCGAGGTCATCGGAATCAACACCGCAATCTACAGCCGCACCGGCGCCAACAATGGCATCGGCTTCGCCATCCCAATCGACATGGCGCGCAACGTGATGGATCAGTTGAAGGCGCACGGGCGCGTGGTCCGCGGATGGCTGGGCGTCGAAATTCAGGAAGTGACGCCGGACCTGGCGCAATCGTTCGGATTGCCGAAGCCCGAGGGCGCGCTGGTCGCCAGCGCGGACAAGGATGGGCCTGCGGGCAAGGCTGGAATCGAACGCGGCGATATCGTGCTCAGCTTCAACGGCCATCCGGTCAACGATGAGCATGAGCTGCCCGCGCTGGTCGCGCAGACACCCATCAATCAGAAGGTGCCGGTCGAGGTGGTGCGCAACGGCAAGCACATGACCATCGAGGTCACGATTGGCGAGCGCAAGGAACCGCAGGTGGCGTCGGCCAAGTCCGAGGAGCCGGGCGGCAACTGGGGTATGCAAGTCGGGGACATCACACCCGAGATCGCGCAGGAGTTCCATCTCGAGAACACCAAGGGTGTGGTGATTCAGAAGGTGGCGCCGGACAGTCCTTCGGCGGAGGCAGGTCTTCAGCCGGGCGACGTCGTGTTGGAAGTGAATCACGACAAGGTCGCCGCGGTTTCGGATTTCGTCGCCAGGGCAAGAGAAGCGCAGACCAAGAAGAAGCCGGCGCTGCTGCTGGTTCAACGCGGCGGCGCGACGCTGTACACGGTGATCAAGCCGGCCGGCGAGGCGCAGGGCTGATCGAAAAGTAAGTCACATGCAGTCAACGCGCGGCGCATCGAGCATCTCGATGCGCCGCGCCTGTTTTGGACATTGCCGAGAGAGTCTCGGTGCGCTTTCGCGCGCGGAATCCGGATGCTAGGCGTTGAAGCGAGCGATGGAATGCTGGCGAAAATGCGACGTGCTGATCGCCGGCGCCGGTCCCGCAGGGCTGGCGACCGCGCTTTTTCTGGTGAAGAATCGGCCCAGCCTGGCGGGCCGAATCGTCGCGATTGAGAAATCGGCGCATCCGCGCTTCAAGGTCTGCGGCGGCGGCCTGATTCCCAAAACGATGCTCGCGCTCGACGAGCTTGGAATCCCGCTCGAGGTGCCCGCCGTCGAAGTGACTCGCGGCGAAGCCGCAACTCCCGTTGGCGGCGTCGATTTGTCGCGTGGTGGCGATGTCCTGTGCACGGTGATTCGCCGCGACCGGTTCGACGCGATGCTGGCGCGGACAGCAAGCGAGGCGGGAGTCGAAATAGTCCAGCGCGATCGTGTGCTCGATGCGGCTCAGGGCGCTGGCGGTGTGCGCGTCAGCACCGAGCGGGGCATTTACGAAGGGCAAGTGCTGGTCGGAGCCGACGGATCGGGCAGCCGGGTCCGTCGAGCGGTATTCGGCGCGCGCAAGGAAACAATCGGGCGCGCATTGATGACGGACATT
The DNA here is from genome assembly GCF_050015535.1 of Binatus soli (SeqCode). Lineage (NCBI taxonomy): Bacteria > Candidatus Binatota > Binatia (SeqCode) > Binatales (SeqCode) > Binataceae (SeqCode) > Binatus (SeqCode) > Binatus soli (SeqCode). Next base: position 4,108 of record NZ_JBEKBF010000009.1, read on the forward strand.
GCGGTCGATCCCGAGCGCACGCCCGAATTTACCGGGAAGCGTTACCGGTTCGACTTCCGATGCGTGAGCGGTGGAATCAACGGCTACAGCTGGTCGTTCCCATGCCTTATCGGCGGCCGACCGCATCTGAATGTAGGCATCTATGATCAGCGCCCGCGCGAATTCGCCGAAAAGAGCGGCGAGCAATCGCGAATGATAGCGGAACTCGTCGCGGCCTTCCCCGAACTTCCACTCGACGGCCTCAAACGCCACGCGACGCGATGGCATTCGTTCCCGATTCGATGGTTCGACGCCAGGGACAGCTACGCATCCGGACGCGTCATTCTCGCCGGTGACGCGGCAGGTGTTGATCCGCTGATGGGCGAAGGCATCTCGTGCGCATTCGAGCACGGCAAGCTGGCGGCGAATGCAATCTGCAAGTATCTGGACGGCGACGGCAGCGCGCTGCAAGCCTACGATCGCGCCCTGCACGAAGGTGCGGTGGGGGCAAAGCTCGGCAAGCTCGCGTTTGCCGCGCGGCATTTTTACGGCCCGCACTACAGGCTCTTCTTCCGGCTCGCGCGGACGAGCCGCCGCGCACAGGAGATCGCCGTGGATTGGTACAACGGCGCGCGCCATCTCGACGAAGTACCCACTCGACGCCTGATCACTCGATGGGCTCGCGCGGTTCTATTAGGTGAGCCTGTGCGATAGCATTTCTGTTAGCGCTCGCAGTGGAGGGGAATCAGGTGGCGGATCGAGTACGAGTGGGGCCAGCGCAAAAGCGCGCAAGTGCGAGACGGCCGGCGAGAAAGAAGACGATGCGGCGGCCGGGAATCCTCGTGCTGGCCGCGCTTGGGGCGCTGATTTTGGGATTTTTGGCGAGACGACTGATGATCCCGTCGGCCGTCCATTACATCGCATATCGACCCCCTGATCAGCCGCAACCGATGAGAGAAGCAAATCCGCCCGCCGTTGCGGAAGGGGCTGGCAACGCGGATGACTCGGCGGCGGCGAACGGGAAGTCAAATGCGGATGCGCGCACCGGCTCGGAACAACTGACGCCGGCCGATCGCAGCGAGCTGGACGCGATTATCAAACGCAAGGCCAAGTGACGAATGGAGAGGGTAGGGTAGGTCACTTCTCAGGAACAATTCGATGGCGGCCCCGATGCAAATAGCGGACGACATGGGCTTTCGCGTCGAGCTCGAGCGCCCGCCGTCGCGAATCGTATCGTTGGTGCCGAGTTGGACGGAGACACTGTTCGCGCTGGGGTTCAATTCCGAAGTCGTGGGTGTAACAAAATTCTGCGTCGAGCCGGTCGCGGCGGTTGCGTCGATTCCAAAAGTCGGCGGGACCAAGAACCCCGACATCGGCGCGATCGTGAAGCTCGCGCCCGAGCTGGTGATCGCCAACGCCGAGGAGAACCGGCGCGAGGATGTGGAGCGGTTGCGCGCAGCGGGAATCCCGGTGTTCACGACTTATCCACGCACGGTGCCGGGTGCGGTCGAATCGATCATGCGGATGGGCCGGGCGCTCGGTCGCGAGGCGGCCGCCGCCGCGCTGGCCAAGGAGATCACGCTCAGCGTGAGCGGAATTGAGGCGGCGCTCGGAGTATGGGGCAAACTTCGCCTGCGCGTTTTCTGCCCGATATGGAAGAAACCGTGGATGTCATTCAACGCCGACACCTATGCGCATGACGTGCTGCGGATGCTCGGCTATAACAATATCTTTGCGTCGGCGGGCGAGCGGTATCCCATGACGACGCTCGAGGAGGCGGTCGAACGCCGCCCCGATATCGTGATACTTCCCGACGAGCCGTATGAATTCGATGAATCCGACGTCGCCGAGTTGAAGACTCTGCTCCCGCCCGCGCTCAGCCGCCGCCTGCTGACAGTCAGCGGCCGCGACCTGCACTGGTACGGCGTTCACATGGTGCGGGGGCTCAAGTCGCTGGCGGAGAGAATGGCGCGCGTGCGCGCCGCGATTCTATAATCCAGTCGTGCACAACGACGCCGTGCGGTGGATCAAGGTGAATGGGAGATTGGCATGACCGCACCACTGGACGGAATCAAAGTACTCGACCTGACCAAGCTCGCGCCGGGACCGTTCTGCACGATGCTCCTGGCGGACCTTGGCGCTGAAGTGATCAAGATCGAGGAGCCGGGACCTCCGACCGGAAGACGCGCACAGCAAGCCGGCGCCGCCGGCACACGGGGGCCGGCCAACAGCTTCAGCAGCTCGCCGTACAACGCGCTCGGCCGCAACAAGAAGTCGATCGGAATCAATCTCAAGAGCGGCGCGGGGATGGAAATCTACTTTCGGCTCGCCCAGCGCGCCGACGTGATCGTCGAGGAATACCGGCCCGGCGTCGCCAAGCGGCTCGGGATCGATTACGAGACACTCTCGTCGCGCAACCCGCGGCTGATCTATTGCGCCATCACCGGCTTCGGACAGACCGGGCCGTATCGCGACCTCGTCGGCCACGATATCAACTACATCGCGACCGCCGGCGTGTTGTCGCTGTTCGGACGGCCCGGCCAGCCGCCGACAATTCCGCACAACCTGGTCGCGGACTACGCCGGTGGCGGGATGCATGGTGCGATCGGAGTGCTCGCGGCTCTGGTCGCGCGCAATCAAACCGGACGGGGACAGTATGTCGATATCTCGATGATGGACGGCAGCCTGGCGCTGCTGGCGCAGTCGTTCTCGTCATTTTTTGCCACCGGGAAGGTGCCGCAACGCGGCGAGACGATATTTGACGGCGGGATACCGAACTACAATGTCTATCTGACCAAGGACGAAAAGTACATTACGATCGCGGCGATCGAGCCGTGGTTCTTCGCCAACCTGTGCCGCGCGCTCGGGCGCGAAGATTTTATTCCGCACGAATTTGATTCGAATAAACGAGCGGAAATAGCACGCGTGTTCACTGAAAAATTCAAAACCAAAACGCGCGATGAATGGTTCGCGATTCTAAGCAAGAGCGACATCTGCGCCGGCAGGATGCTCACGCTCGACGAGGTGCCGGGCGATCCGCAGGTGCTCGCGCGCGATATGATCGTCGAGATCGAGGGTCCCGGCGGCCAGAAGATCAAGCAGGTGGGCGTGTCGGTAAAGTTCTCGGATACGCCGGGATCGATAAGGTCGCTCGCGCCGCAACTCGGGCAGCATACCGACGAAATTCTGGGCGCGCTTGGTTACGGCAAGGACGAGATCGATCGCTGGCGCGAGGCGGGCGCCATCAAGTAGCGCGTCATCCGGCGGCGGCGCAAGGTTGGTCGCGTTGCCCGCGGCATCGAATCACGGTTAAGATTCCGCTATGCCACAGCCACCCCCGATGTTCATGCGCGGCCCGCACGACCCGCTTCGTATCGAGCGCGCCGAAGGTCCATGGCTCTACGCCTCCAACGGCCTCAAGATCCTGGACGCAGGCGGCGGCGCCGTGGTGGTGAACATCGGGCAAGGGCGCCGCGAAATCGCCGAGGTCGCCGCGCGCACGATTGCCAACCTCGATTACATCGTGCCGGTCTGGACCTCGCCCGAGCGCGAGAGGCTGGTCGAGCGGCTCTCGCGGTGGACTCCGGCGGGGCTGACGCGGTTCTTCTTCACCAGTGGTGGATCGGAGTCGGTCGAAGCGGCGCTGAAGTTCGCGATTCTCTACCACCACGCTCGCGGCCAACCATTGAAGAACAAGATCATCGGGCGGCGCTTCTCTTATCACGGCAACACCATCGCAGCGTTGTCGGCGGGTGGGAGCGGGCGGCGTGCGGACTACGAACACATTTTATTGGACTGGCCGAAGATCGATCCGCCCTACTGCTACCGATGCCCGTGGGGCAAAACCTATCCATCATGCGAGATTGACTGCGCGACGGCGCTTGAAAAAGAGATCCTGAAGAACGGCGCCGACTCGATCGCCGCGTTTATCGCCGAGCCGATGATGGGCTCGAGCGGCGGTGTGGTTCCGCCGGTCAAGGAATACTGGCCGAAAATCCGCGAGATCTGCACGCGCCACAACGTGCTGCTGATAGCCGACGAAGTGATGACGGGCTTCGGCCGCACTGGACGGCGCTTCGGCGTCGATCATTGGGACGTCGTGCCGGACATCCTGGTCGGCGGCAAGGGACTCACCGGCGGATACATGCCGATGGGAATGATCGCGGTCAAGGAATCGCTGGTCGAGGAACTCGAGCGCGCCAAGGCCGACTTCATGTTCTACACCTACAGCTCGCATCCCGTGGCGTGCGCGGTCGCCGACGAGGTGCTGGCGATCATGGAGCGCGAGCGGCTGGTGGAGCGCTCGGCAGAAGTCGGCGCCCGGCTCGGTTCCAGTTTGAAGGAAGAACTGTCGGGGCATCCGATGGTTGGCGACATCCGCGGCGCCGGGATGTTCTGGGGGATCGAACTGGTGCAGGACAAGGCGAGTCGGATGCCTTTTGCGCCTGAAAAAAAAGTGACCAATCGCGTGCTCGGCGCGTCGGTTCGAAGAGGGATGTTCTTTTATCCGGCGACCGGGATGGCGGGGAAGGCGGGCGGCGACGCGATGATGATCACGCCGCCGTTCATCATCGGTGACGCCGAAATCGAGTTCATCATTCGCACGGCGCGCGCGGCACTCGACGAGATACAGCCTAACCTGTAGCGTCTGACGCAGCACGTACTGGATTCGTGGAGAGACCGGCACATGGCCGATAGCATCATCGGGCCGACTTCGCATTACTTTTATTCGCAACGCCTCAAACTGCACTACGTCGATTGGGGCAATCTCGACAAGCCGCTGCTGGTGTTGGTGCATGGCGGTCGCGACCATTGCCGCAACTGGGATTGGGTCGCGCTCGATCTGCGCCGCTACTACCACGTTATCGCGCCCGACCTTCGCGGCCACGGCGATTCCGACTGGGCCGTGGGCAGCGGCTATTCGATGATCGACTACGTGCTCGATCTCGCACAGCTGATGAGCGCGGTGGGCGGCGAGTCCGCGACGCTTATCGGCCACTCGCTCGGCGGCGGAATCGTTTTGCAATACACCGGCACGCATCCCGACGCGGTCAAGCGCGTGGTTTCGATCGAGGGGATGGGTCCGCCGCCCGGAATGATCAAGGACTCGCCGGCCCACGATCGGATGAATAACTGGATCGGCCAGATGCAAACGCTCGCGCGGCGCAAGGTGCGCGAGTATCCCTCGATCGAGGAGGCTCTGGCCCGCATGATCGAGGCCAATCCGCAGCTGAGCCGCGAGCAGGCGCGCCATCTCACGATTTGGGGAATTCGCCGCAACGAGAACGGCACTTACTCCTGGAAGTTCGACAACTACGTTCACGCCACGTCGCCCTACATGTTCAACAACCGCGACGCGCGCGAAATATGGGGCCGCATCGCCTGCCCGACCCTGCTGATTCGCGGCACGGAATCGTGGGCGGGCGATTGGGTCAAGGATGGGCGCATCCAGGCCTTCAAGCATGCCGAATCGGTGACGATCCAAAAGGCCGGCCACTGGGTGCATCACGATCGCCTCGACGAATTCCTGGCAGTCACGCGCCGTTTCCTTGGCGTGTAGCGGCGACCGGCGGTGGAGAGCGCGTTCATGCGACGGTTTTGCTGATGCGACGACCTTCTCTTGCGCTGCGCGTCGACCAGTTCGAATACGTTCAGCTGATTATCCTCGCCGTGACGGTGGGCGTGCTCGCGGCGCTGGGAAATCTCGGCTTTCGTAAACTGATCGAATTCTTCTCGTGGCTGTTTCGCGTGCTTGAGTGGAACGCGCTCGGAATCGGGCTCGGCGGAACCCGTCGCGCACTGGTCCCGTTGATCCTGCTGAGCGGCGGCGTCGCAATACTGCTGCTTAACCGGATCTTTCCCGGAGACGTGCTCGGCTACGGCTTTCCGAATTTCCTGGAGATGGTCAACCTCGGCACCGCGCGACTGAAGCGCCGCTGGATCTTCGTCAAAGCTGCGGGCGCCGCGCTTTCATTGGGCGCCGGCGCGTCGGTCGGCCGCGAAGGTCCTATCGCCCAGGTCGGAGGCGCGATCGGATCGACTGTCGCGCAACTCAGAAAATTGTCGCCCGATCGGGCCAAGATGCTGGTCGCGGCCGGAGCGGGCGCCGGTATCGCGACGACGTTCAACGCGCCGATCGGCGGCCTGATGTTCGCGCAGGAAATCGTCCTGCTCGGCCACACCGAAATCGCCAACCTCACATTGCTGATCATCGCCACCTTCACCGCCGTGATCACCTCGCGTGCGATCGTGGGCAACGCGGTCGTCTTCGTCGTGCCTGAATTCGTGCTGCGCAGCTACTGGGAGATGGCCACGTATGCGCTCATGGGGGCGGCGCTCGGCGTCCTCGCGGCAGGCTACATCCGGTTTTTCAACGCAACCGAGGCATGGTTTCGCAGGCTGAAGCTCCCGGTTTGGGTCAAGCTCGAAGCGGGGCTTGCAGTCGTCGGTGTGATTGCGATTTGGCTTCCGCAAAACTTGTCCGACGGATATCCGGTGATCAACAGCGCGATGGCGGGCGAGTTCGGCATCGGAATGCTGGCGGCCTTGACCTGCGCGAAGTTTTTCGCCAGCAGCGTGTCGCTCGGATGCGGCGCGCCGGGAGGGTGCTTCGGCCCGACCTTTTTCATCGGCACGATGGCGGGCGGGTTTTTCCAGCGCCTGTCGGCGATGCTGATTCCCCACCTTACGGGGCCGCGCGGATCGTACGCGCTGGTCGGGCTCGGCGCGTTTCTGGCCGGCACCACGCACGCGCCGCTGACGGCGCTGTTCCTGCTCTGGGAGATGACGCACAGCAACACGATCGCATTGCCTGCGATGATCGCGACGATTACGGCGCTGATCGTGGCGCGTGCGATCGAAACCGAATCGATCGACGAGTTCGGGCTGGCGCGCGCGGGCAAGACGCTGCAGATCGGCCGCGAGCGCCTGGCGCTCGCGCTCATACCGGTCAGCGCCGTCGTAACCAGGAACGTGACCATGGTGAACGAGAACACTTCGCTGTCGGAAGTCCTGCGCACCGCGGGTGAGACGGCGCAATCGACCCTGCCGGTGGTCAACAGCGAAGGCGAACTCGCGGGGATGATCATAGTCCGCGATTTGTTGTCCATGATCAGCGGAGGACAGGAACTCGGTCCGCTGGCCAACGCATTCGACATCTGCAATGCGCATGGTCCTACCGTGCCGCTCGATGCGAATCTCGATGAGGCAAGCCAGTTGATGGAGCATGACGGCCTCGACGAGATTCCGGTCGTCGATAGCACCACCCGGCGCTTTCTCGGCCTCGTCACCGGCCAGCATATCGCACAGGCCCTCAACCGCGTGACGGTTTCTCTCTCGACGCTTGCGACGCGCGACCCGAATATCTATTGGGCGACCGGTTATCGAGTGACGCGCATCACGGTCCCCGCCAACGCGGCGGGAAAAACGGTACGTCAACTCGACCCGCGCGCGCGATTCAGCGTGACGGTTTTAGCCATTCAGGACGCGGGCAATCCGGGTGGTGGATTCGCGCCCATCGTGCCCGATCGCCCGCTGAAAGAAGGCGACGAGCTGATCGCGGCAGGGCGTCCGCAGGACATCCGGCAGTTCACGCACGAGTTGGAAGGCGCGGAACCCGCCGGCGCGGCGCGGGCCCCGGCTCAGTCCGAACCCGGAAAGACATAGGGACGAGCGCGTCCGGCGCGGATTTCAGCGCACAGTTGCTCCACCGCGTGCACGTCGCGCTCGAACTCCGTCGCGATCGTCATGAACCATTTTGCAGTCGCGAAATGAGCGTCGCTGCCGCCAACCGCCGTCAGCCCGAGCTTGAGCGCCGCGTCCTGCGCGCGCCGATTCTCCTCGATCGAGTTCTGGCCGTTGAGCACTTCGACCGCGCCAAGCGCCGCGCCATGGCGGCTGAGCAGTGCGTCCAGGCGCGAGCCGTAACCGGAGCCGCGAAACGGATGCGCTGGAATTGCGACGCCGCCTTCATGATGCAGCACTTCGATCAGGCTGTCGCTCTTGAGCATCCGCGCCGTCAGATCGAATCGGCGCATCACTTCATCGGTCACGCCGAACAGCAGCAGATGACCGAGATCGGTGTCGGCTTCGATGCCCTTGAAGATGGCAATTTGAAATTGCTCCGCGAGTTCCTCGTATAGCCGGCCGACTTCGCGATCGCTCGGAAACAGGCGATGCTCGGTGAAGCAAATCGCGCCGAGTCCGTGGCCGGAGCTTTTCGCGAATTCGAGATACTGCTCCGGCGCGGCGTTGGAGTCGGACGAAAGTCGCGTGTGGACGTGGAGGTCGGCGATCATCAGATGGATGCTACGGCGCGGCGAACGTGTAGCGCACTTGGATATGGTCTTCGATCGAGGAAATTCGCGCGAACATGAAAACCTGCGTCTGCACGATGAGACGATCGGCTTCCGTCGGCACCATGCCCCACAGCACGATCGTGTCACCCTCCATCCTGAAATGCACCGACGAGTAGCCCTGCGCGTTGAGCATGCGGCGCAGCGCGATCTCGCGCGGTTCCGTATGCACCGGTTCGGACGCATCGGGAGCGCCGCCATTCGGCGCCCCTGGCACCGCGCCGTAGTCGGGTCCGCTGTCGCCGTCGGAAGGCTGCGGTTGCGGCGAATGGAACATCAAGTATCCGATGAGAAAAAATCCACCGGTCACCAGCGCGAGCGTCCGCGCGCGATGCCGCCTGCGGGCGTGGGGATGAAAGATCGGACCCGGATATCCCCCCGGCGCAGCAACGTCGTCGAGCACGATCGTCTGCGCCTCATGCGCGCCGCGATCCGGCGCCGACAATCGTCCCGTTACGTCGGCGGCGCAGAACGAGCAGTAGTTCGAATCCACCGGGATATTTCGGCCGCATCGCGGACATTCCGTATGGATCTGGTTGCTCAGCATCGTCGGCGCCGATGCGTGCTGCTCTCCGGACCTGACCCCGCCGCGCGGCAGTTTGAGTTGTGGGCGCGCCGCCGGCCCGGTTGACGAATTGCGCTGCGGTATCGTCGCCGGCGAGACGCCCGACTTGATCGCCATCAGCCTCTGCTTGAATTCCGCGGCGTCGGCCATCCGCAAGACCACGTCGTACTTGAGCGCCTGATCGACCAGGTCGGCAAGCGCGGGAGTAATTCCAGGGCATAGCGGGCGCAACGGTGGAAAGCTGAAAGGCGGCTCGAGCGCTGGGTCGCGGCCCGACAGCGCATGATGCATCGTGGCGCCGAGCGCGTACAGGTCCGAGCGGAACTCGACCTTGCCGCGATATTGCTCGGGCGGCGCGTAGCCCTGCGTGCCAATCATCGTCGCGTTGCTCAGCGGTTGGAACAGGCGCGCGATACCGAAGTCGATTAGCTTGGCTTGCCCCGACGGCGTGAGCATCACGTTCGACGGTTTCAGGTCGCGATAGATCACCGGCGGCTCCAGGTTGTGCAGGTACTCGAGCGTGTCGAGCACTTGCAGGGCCACATCGATAACGGCTTCCTCGGGAAGCTTGCCGCCGGCGTCTTTGAGTTTCTGTTCCAGCGTGATCCCGTCGATGAACTCCATGACGAGATAGTGATGGTTCTGGTCGCTGAAGCGATCGAACACGCGGGGGATATGTTCGTTGCTGAGTTGCGCGAGCATGTCAGCCTCGCGCTGAAAAGCCGCCACCGCCTGCTTTTGCGTATCCGGGCTGGTGAAACTATCGACCATCTCGGCCAGCGCACACGGCCGCGCGGCAAGCCGCAAGTCCTCGGCGAGATAGACGAGTTTCATCCCGCCCCCGCCCAGAGGCTTCATCACGCGGTAACGGCCGCCGACGATGGTGTTCGGCGCGATCATGCGTTCAGTGAGAATTTAAGCATTTCTTCCAAGTTTATCGCGCCAGCATGTCCTCGTGCATCGTATCCGAGAAGGCTGCATTGGCGGCGCATATGAGATGAATCAGGACGCCGAGCGGCGGTCCCGCGCTGTACGCCAACGATACGCCAAAAAACCACAAGATTCCCCGGATCGGTTTGCCTCGATAAATCTGGCCGAGGCCCGGAATAATGCTTAGCACGAGCGCCAGGATCGGGCTGAACCCCCGATCTTTGCGCAGCAGCGGGAAACGAGTTACCGGCGCGCCGCACGATTTGCAGAAGCTCGCTTCGGCGACGACGATCGGCTGACCGCATCGCGAGCAAAACCTCGGCTTCTCGAACTCCGCTTCAGCCACGGAAGGTAAACTGCGCGTCGCCGAACCTTACGGCGTCGCCGTCGCTCACGCGCGTCGGTTCGGTCACGCGCCGGTTGCCGACGAACGTTCCGTTCTGGCTGCTCAAGTCTTTTACCGCGAACACGCCGTTGGAATTTTCGATGCTCGCGTGATGGCGTGAGACCGAGGAATGGCTGACCACGATTTCGTTGTCGAGCGCGCGCCCGATGCGGGTAACCGCACCGGAGCGGACGGGGTAGGGCTGCCCCGACGCATCGACCAGGCTCGGCGCGCCGATCTTCGCGTTCGCCCCGGCCAGCCGGCCGGCGACGTGCGCTGGATTCATCGCATCGACGGCGAGCGACGACTGTTGGCGGGCAGGCGCCGACATCCCGCGCAGATGGAACCTCATTTCGTAGCCGCCAATGTTGATTTGATCGCCGTCGTGCAGGTCAACGCTCTCGATTCGATTACCGTTGACGAAGGTGCCGTCCTGGACCGCGAGATTCCTGATCGCGTAGTCGGCGCCGCGCCGTTCGATTACGGCGTGTCGCGGCTGCACGGCCGGATCGCCGAACAGGCCGACCGGATTTTCCTCGGCGCGCCCGATCGACGCGTGCGCGCCTTCGATCCGGTACTGGCGTCCGCGCAGCCGGCCCTGCTCGACCGTGACCCACGCGGCCTTGGTCAGCTCTTGTACCAGCCCGATGAACAATCCGATCGCAAGACCGGTGACCGCTTCGCCGAAGAACCTTGAAGCCAGCCCGCCGCCGACGATCGCGCCGATCAAATCGAAGCCGATTCCACCGACTGCTCCGCCCACCAGTCCGCCCAGCGCTCCCTTGGGAACATTTTCCATCGTGAGCGTCGCCAGTCCCACGCCGCCGCCCACCAGCGCTCCGTCAATTGCCCATCCCAGGAGTCTTGCGATGACGAGAGTTACGATCGAGCCCGAAACCAGCTCGCCATTTGGGCTGAAGCCGACTCCACCTGCCGTGAGAACCAAGTTGAACACATAATTTCCGAAGTAAGTGGAGACCAGCGAGAGCAGCGCGCATATCGCGAAGCCGCGAATGAAGCGGCGCTTGGACTCCGGCGTCACGCGAACGTCGGATGTGTCCACGGCCGTGATGAATGCGCCGATCGCGCCCGCAGCAAACGCCATCGAGATGTAGTACGCGGCCATTTCGCCCGTCGTCTGTGCCTCGCCGAGATGAGCGTTGTGGGAAGCCAGCTCGACGGGGAGCCATCCGATCGCGCCGCCGAACAGGCCCGCAAGGGCCTTGAACGTCAGTTCGCGCCGGTTCAGAGAGTCGCTTTTGAATAGAGCTAGAGGTGAATTCACGCCGCCCCCGGCACACGCATCCAGGTTGGAAATATAATAGCCCGCAGCGGGCCGCTGGAAAACGCTCTCCGCAAACGGCCCGCGTTCGACGGTCGAGCGATGGGGCATCCGGTTTCCCGCGATTCGCGAACTTGATATTGAAGGGGTTGACGTCGGCGATATCGCCGCCGAGGACATTATCCCGGTGTTCCAGCAGGCTGTGAAGCCACGCAATTGAGGCGACGAAAAAATCAAGTCAGGACATTACCCTGGCCCGCGAGGAGGCCCCCCATGTCACCATTGCTATTGATACTAATCCTGTTGTTGCTGTTTGGCGGCGGCGGCGGCTATTACGCCTACGGACCCGCAGGCGGAATCGGTATCGGCGGAGTTATTTTGATCATTCTAATCGTCATGCTTGTCAGCCGACGACGAATATGAGCGTCGATTTGTCGGTCGAAAGCGGCCTTGCGGAGATTGTTCTCAACCGGCCTGACCAGATGAACGCGTTGAACGACGCGATGGCGGCCGAGCTCGATGGATGCCTGGAGCGCGCGGCGTCGCAAGGCGTGCGGGCGATGATGATCCGCGGTGAAGGGCCGGCGTTCTCGGTGGGACGGGACCTCGCGGAGGCCGAGGCTGGTATCGAGGACATTGACGCGATAATCGAGAACACCTTCAATCCGCTGATCAAACGAATCGTCGCGTTCCCGGCGCCTACCTTTGCCGCCGTTCACGGTGCGTGCCTGGGAGTCGGACTGGGGCTGGCGCTGGCATGTGACGTGGTCTATGCCGCCGACGACAACGACACGAAGATCGGTTCGCCGTTCGCGCGTATCGGCGCAGTGCTGGACTCGGGCGGCCATTCGTTTTTCGTGTCGTGCCTGGGAACCCATCGCGCGCTCGAACTCATCTACACGGGACGACTGCTCTCGGGCGCCGAAGCGGCCCAGCTCGGACTCGTGAATCGGAGTGTCGCGAAGGAATCGCTGGTCGCGGAGACGCGCAAGCTGGCCGCGCAGGTGGCGCTCGGTCCGACCGCGGCGTTTATGCAATCGAAGCATTTGGTACGCAGGATAGACGAGGAGGCGATGGGCCTGTTTGCGGTTATGAAATGCGAGGCCCAGGCGCAAGGCGCGGCGGGGCGGACGGCCGACTACAAGGAAGGCATCGCGGCCTTTCAGCAAAAACGCGCGCCGAGGTTCCGCGGGAAATAGCAGCGGCAGAGAGTGAAACCCACACTGGTTTCGCCTCTTCCTATGGCAGGGGCCAGTCCCTGCTTAGGAGCGGCGGCGCGAGGTGCCCGGCGCGGCCTTTGCCTCATTCCATAGAGCGTCGATTTCAGACGGCGTCATCGCTTTGAGATCGAGTCCGCGCGACGCGGCGATTGCCGCGACTTCGTCGAATCGCATGACAAACTTGTCGCAGGCGGCGCGCAGCGTCTGTTCGGCGTCCATCCCGATGAAGCGGGGCGCGTTGGCGACCGCGAGCATCAGGTCGCCGATCTCCTCGGCGGCGCCGGCGGTGTCGCCGCGATCGAGCGCATGCTCTATCTCCTGGATTTCTTCGCGAGCCTTTGCCAGCACCTCACGAATATCGCCCCAATCCATGCCGGCGCTGCGCGCCTTCTCGCCGAGTTTCTCCGCGCGCATCGTTGCCGGCAGCCCGCGCCCGACGTGCGCGAGACTCTTCGCGCCGTGCGGGTGCTTGCGCTCGCGTTCCTGCTGTTTGATCTGATCCCAATTTTCAAGCACTTGCTCGATCGTATCGGCGCGTGTTTCGCCGTAAATGTGCGGATGGCGCCGAATGAGTTTTTCCGCGGCGTTTTGCAGGCCGGTGGCGATGTCCAAATGTGACTGTTCGGCAAGAATCAAGGCAGCGAACAGGCTTTGCACCGTGAGATCGCCGAGTTCCTCCGCAACGTCGGGAAAGCTGCCGCGGGCGATCGCGTCGGCTACCTCGTACGCTTCCTCGATCAGATGGCGCGGTGTGTCGGCGAGTTTCTGTTCGCGATCCCACGGGCATCGAGCGCGCAGTTCGGTAACGACCGCGAGCAGTTTCGCAAACGCTTGCGTTGAAGTGGTGTCATCGCTCATGGCGCTACGCCTGGACGATCGGTTCGAGCACCTTCGAGGTCAAAAAGCTTGACAGATCGTTCAGGCCCTCGGCCGTTATCTCGTGACCGCAATCGTACTCGCGATAAGTCAGCGGTACCTTCAGCGCGCGCAGCGATTCCAGCGACGACCTCGCGCGAGCGATCTCGATCATCTCGTCAGCGCGGCCATGCTCAACGAGCGTCGGCAGCGCTTCGAGAGCGGCGGGATCGCTGACCTCATCCTTCAAGTCGGGCGGAAAGTATGTGGAGAGCGCCACCAGCGCCGCGAACTTCGAGGGATTTCTGAGCGCGAGCCGATAGGCGATCATGCCGCCCTGGCTGAACCCCAGCACCACCAGTTTTTTTCGATCGACCGGATACTTTTGCAGCGCGGCGTTGAGAAACCCGGTCACCATTTTGTTCGCGTCGTCGATCGCGCCGCGATCGGGTGAAGCGCCCATCCGAATCGGAAACCATGCGTAGCCGCGCGTGGGACCGATCGGCACTTCCATCGGACCCTGCGGACAAATCACCATGAAGCGGCCGTCGGCAATATACGGCGCGAGTCCCAGGAGGTCGAGCGCGTTGGCGCCGAACCCGTGCATCGCGATTAGCGTCGGATGAGGTCCTTCACCGGCGGGCTCATAGACGGTATGGATCAGTCGCATCGATGCGTTCTCCTTGGGGGCAGTCTCGCATCATAGACTGCGCCGCAACGGCGTCGCCAGCCAACTTGCGAGCCGCGCTGGCCGCCCGTTGCCCGGCCGGGCCTGACGCCGCGGGTGTTCATCGCAGCCCCAATAACCGCTATCTTAGCGGCGCGCGATATGGGCAATAGCAGGAAGATCGAGCGTTGAAGGTCGCGGGCGACAGGCATCGGCGGTGGATTACGGGGGCGCCATTTTTGCGGTGGGGCGCTGCCGCGTTGTCGGTATTTTCGATCGCGGCCGCATCGGCTCCCCAAGCGCCCAGCGGGAAATTGCCGGGGTTCATTGCCGGCGCGATTCTGATCGCGCTGGTCGCCTACGCGTTGATTGACTACCTCCGCCCGCTTGCCGGCGAGCGCGACTCCGGGCTTACAGGCGCGCTGCTGGTGCTCGCCGTTTTGGCCGCCGTGAAGCTCGCGGTGATGCCGTTCTTTCCCGGCTTCGGCCCCGACGTTGGCAGTTACCAGGCGTGGGCGGGCCAAATCGCGACCCTCGGTCCCGCGCATACCTATCAGGAGGGATATTTCCTCGATTATCCGCCCGGCTATCTGTACGCGCTGTGGGTCGCGGGTCTCGTCGCGCGTGCCGTGGGCGCTTCGGGAGATGTTTACCGAATCATAATCGAGAGTCCCGCGATCGTCGCCGACTTCGCTCTCGCGCTTCTGATGTACGCGTTCGTGCGCCGTGGCAGCCGGCCCGGGATGGCCTTTGTCGCGATGCTGATGGTCGCGCTGAATCCGTCGCTGTTGTTCGACACCGTCGTCTGGGGCCAGAGCGACTCGGTGCTGACGTTCGTCACCCTGCTCAGCATCGTGGCGATGCTCGGTCGGAAATACGAAATCGCATGGGGACTCGCTGCGATCGCGGTACTGGTCAAGCCGCAGGGGTTGATGATGCTTCCGGTGCTCGGCGTGTGGACGATGCTCGAGGCCGACTTCGCGACGTGGATCAGGTCGGGAGTCGCGCTGATTGCGGTCGCGATCATCGGCATCGCGCCGTTCCAAGTCGGCCATGAGTGGAACTGGATTATCAAGCTCTATACTTCCACCGCGGCGTACTACCACGAGACTTCGGTCAACGCATTCAACCTGATGGCGCTGATCGGCGGGCTTCGCCAGGCGGATTCGGCGACGCTTGCGGGAGTATCGTACTTTGCGCTCGGGATGAGCCTGCTGGTACCGCTTTACGGATTCGTGGCGTGGATCTTGTGGCGCGGCCGCACGCCCTCGCGCCTCCTGTTCGCCTCGTTCGTCGCGATTTTTGGATTCTTCATGGTTGCGCCCAGGATGCACGAGCGGTACCTTTACCCCGCGATCGTGCTTGCGGTGCCGTTGGCTCTGGAAGCGCCTGAGATGCTTGCCGTCTTCGTAGTTATCTCGATCACCGGCTTGATCAATTTGGCCTATGTCCTGCACACGCTTAACACCGTGGTGTTCCTGGACGCGCGCGATGGGATCGCGATGGCGACTTCGGCGCTCAACGTGGTCGCGCTTGGGCTGGCCGTTTACTACGGCGCAACGCGGCTGCAGGGCGCAAGCGGTGTGACCGACGCCGTCGGTGCGTTCTTCAGGAGATTCGCCATGCCCCGGCAGGTCGAGGATTACGTTGAAGAACCGGCCGCCGCGCCCGCGTGGATCGCCACCGATACGATCATCATCTCGGCTCTGTTGATCGCCGCCGCAATCACGCGCTTCTGGCACCTTGGGCATCCCGCCGAGATCGTTTTCGATGAGGTCCATTTCGTCGCGCAGGGACGCCATTATTTGCATGGCGAGTCCTTCCTCGATCCTCATCCGCCGCTGGCCAAGCTCGTGATCGCCGCAGGCATCCTCATTTTTGGCGATCATCCGTGGAGTTGGCGGGTCGGCAACGCCACGCTTGGGACGGCACTGGTGGGAATCACCTACCTGCTCGGGCGCCGGATGTCGGGCTCGCGGCTGGTCGGTGCGATCGCGGGCGCGATCATCCTTTGCGACGGGATGTACCTGGTCGATTCGCGCTTCGCCGTCATCGACATCGTCTATCTCACCTGCGCGGCAGTCGCGTACTTGCTCTTTTTCAAATTCGCGCAAACGCCCGATGCGGGCGCGCGCCGGCGCATCCTGCCGTGGATTGGTCTGGCGCTGGGTCTGTGCCTGGCCAGCAAATTCTACATCCCGGCGATAACCTTCTTGCTGGTGATGGGTTTCATTCTCTATGTGCTTGCGAGGGACCGTCCCAAGGCGGCGCCGGCCGCGCCGGCGGTCGTCGAGCCAAAGGCGCCAATCGACTCCAAGGCGAAGAAAATCAAAGCGCCCGCGCCGGTCCCGAACGCAATCAACCTCTTCGATCAAGCTTCGGTGCTCTCCATTGCAACGACCTGTATTGTCCTCGGATTGCTGCTTTTCCTGATCGGCGAAACATTCGCGCACATTCTGGTGACCGTTCTCGCAGTGCTGGCGATCCGCGTTGCAGAACTTTTCTGGCGCAGCCGCTCGTCATCGGCGGCGCCGCCGTGGCGGATGCCATCGCTGGCGAGCGTGCTGGAACCGATGAGCGTTGGCGCAGTCGCGCTCGTTGGATCGGTCGCCGCGATTGCCTACATCGCGGTGTTCTTTCCGCATTACTGGCTCGGCTGGTGGGGCGGAATCGCGGATCTGTTCAAGTACTACAGCGACGTCGTCGGGTACGAGAAGAGCGTCGCGTCCGCCACGCATCCGTACGCGTCGCCTTGGTGGAGCTGGCCGTTTATGCTGCGCCCGATCGCGTACTGGCAGAACTTCCCCAAGACGGGTGACGTGCAAACCGTGTGGGGCGGAGGAAATCCTCTCCTATGGTGGGGCGCGCTGACCGCGATCACGATCACCTTTATCAATGCGATCGAGCGCCCGAGCCTGACCCGCTCGTTTCTCGTCATCGGCTATATCAGCTTTCTCTTGATCTGGGCCTGGATCGGCCGCACGCTCTTCCTCTACCACTACATGGCCTCGGTTTACTTCGGATACCTCGCGCTGGCGATTTTGCTCGCCGAATGTTTCAAGGAGCGCGCTGAGCCGTGGGAGCATTCCGCGCTGTTGCTGACGATGATGCCGGTCTTTTTTCTCGGGATGCCGGCGACATGGGGATGGATCACTTTCATCGTGGTAATCGGCGCGTACGGATTTTTCCTGCTCAAGACTTCGTACGCGGGCCGATACGTTGCCGCCGTGTTCGTGCTCGCCGCGCTGGTTCTGTTCGTGTACTACTTTCCGATTTGGGTCGGCATGCCGATCAGCCGCAGCGGATATTACGCGCGGATGTGGCTGCAAGCCGCGGGACTGAGTAGTTGGATATGATCGCTTACCTGCATTCATATCGTGGCCGCCGCGCGATTTTGCTCTGCGCAGTTTTTCTGTGCGCGACGCTTGCCGCCGTATTCGCACCGCGTCGCGCCGCCGCCGCCGATCAGAAAAATCTGCTGCTCAACGGCGACTTCGCCAAAGGCTCCGAGGATCAGCCCGATTTGTGGCGTACCGAGGCCTGGATCAACAACCCCGACTCGTTCCAGGCCCATTGGCATTCCTACACCGATAAGCCCAGCGAGCTCGAGGTCGATAATCTCAAGGCCAACGACGCGCGATGGATGCAACCGCTGACCCTGGCGGCGGGATGGTATCAGCTCAGCGTCGATCTCCGCACCGAAAACGTCGGCGCCAAGGAAAGCGGCGCGACGATCTCAGTGATGGAAGACGGCATCATGTCGGCCGACATCCACGGCACCACCGACTGGCAGCGCGTGACGCTGTACCTCAAGGTGGGGGGACACGGCGCGGACATCGACGTAGCTCTGCGAATCGGCGGATTCGGCAGCCTCAACACCGGCAAGGCATTCTTCAGAAATGCGTCGCTGGTCCGGATTGACGCGCCGCCCCCCAGCGCGGCCCCCACTTACGACTTGAATGTGATTCGGCAACAGGCGGCGCCGGCGCCGATCGGCTCGCCGATCTCGCTGGCGTTCACGTTTGTGGCGCTGGCGGCGATCGCATGGGCGGGTTGGCGCATATTCGGCGACGACGACTTTCGCATCTTCAACACCTTTCGCGCCGCCATGTCCGGGCGCTCGAGCAAGCGATGAAGTGGGCCGCCGCCAACTCTCCTCGCGCGATCGCCCCGGAGGATCGCAGCCGGCAAATCGAGACTGCGATCTTCATGATCCCGTTCATCACATACGCCTACTTTTATCAGGGCTCCGACCAGAGCATCGCGTGCCGCTTCGACCTGCTGCGCTCGATGATCGAGAAAGGGGTGCTCTGGATCAACGACTTTTGCGGCTTCAACACCGCCGACATCGTCACCTTCCACGGCCGCATTTATTCCGTTAAGGCGCCTGGCACGTCCTACACGGCGCTCATCCCGTGGCTGATTTTCCGAATCGGGCTGATGCCTCTGAGCGCGGCTCACGAGCCGGCGTACTGGGCCTTTGTAACTTACCTGACCACCGTGTTCACGACCGGCTTGCTGATCTCGGCGCTGTGCGTCGTCATGTTTCGCTTTGCGCGATTTCTCGGCGCGTCGGAGGGCCGCGCGGCCGGCGTCGCGCTGATCCTTGGCCTTGGGACGATCGCGTTTCCGTACGCGACGGAACTCACCGGCGAACCCGTCGCCGCGGTATGCGTTTTCACCGCATTCTACCTGCTGGCGACGTTCGAGACTCTTCCATCCTCCACGCGCGCGTTTGCGGCCGGGTTTCTGGCGGGATGGGCCGTGCTCAACGATTATCCGGTCTTCCTGGTTGCCGCCGCGATCGGAATCTACGCCTTGTTCAAACTGCCCCGATGGACGCAGCTGGCGGCGTTCTCCGCCGGCGCCGCGATCACTGTCGCGATCATGCTTGCCTACAACTGGGGCGCCTTCGGAAATCCGCTCTTCTTCAGTTACCAGGCGTTCAAGCTCTCGCCCGCCGAGAATCGTCAATTTCCCGAGCAAGCGGTCGGATTCGTCGGTCTGACCTATCCGAAGGCCCGAATTCTCTGGAACGTGCTGGTCGATCCGCAGCGCGGATTGTTTTTCTGCAACCCTGTACTGTTGCTGTCGATCTTCGGCGTGGGTTATTTCGCGCGGCTGAAACGATGGCGCGCCGAATTCATCGTCACGGTTTATTCGTTTGTCGTGCTGGTTCTGTTCAACGCCTCGTACGGCGAATCGATTGTATCGTGGGGAGGCGGCACCGCGACCGGTCCGCGGCAAATTGTCGCCTCGATTCCATTCATGGTCCTCGCGCTCGCTTTTCTTCCCGCCGCCTGGGACTGGCTGCTGGGCGCGGTGGGCGCGCTGTCAGCCGCCATCATGCTGATGGCGACTGCGACCAATCCGCATTTCCCCTACGAATATGACAACCCGGTGCGCGACTTCGCCCTTCAGCAATTCATGCGCGGCGACTTCGCCACCAACCGCGACGCATTCTTCGGCGGCGGAATGGTCGTCGACGACTCGGTCGCCTTCAACCTCGGCAAACTCATCGGACTGCCCGGCCCGTTTCAGCTCTGGCCGCTCGCCGTGTGTTGGATCTTCGGCTCGTTCGATCTGTCGGAATCGCTCGGGCTATGGGGAATTGGCGCGTCGCGCCGCCTGACGCAAATCGCCGCGACGATGGGGATCGCAGCCGTGTTCCTGCTCTCGATGAATCAGCGAGTCATGCAGGGGTTCGTGGGTATCGGCGACCACGGATTGCTGGGCAGGTACTACGTGGGCGAGCAGTGCGGCAATAGCGCGCCGCATATAGTGCGAATCGATCGGCAGATCGACTTCTATGACATCGCCAGCATGGGCGCGATGCCGTTTCCGTCGTGCGACATCTGGCGCGGCAATCTGATCGCGCCAGCGACCGGCGACTACGAGTTTACGATCGACGTGGACGATTCGGGATGGGTCACGGTGGATGGCACGCAGGTGATTCACGATCCGGGCCTGGTAAGCAAGCCTCACGACGCCGGCAGTATCTACCTCACCGAGGGGCCGCATCGGATTGAAGTGGGCGAGCGAAATATCGCCGGCGGCTCGTACCTGCACCTGTATTGGAAAATCCCCGGCACAACCGACAACCTAATCGTGCCTGCTGAAGCCCTAATCCCCGACCGCCCCGGCGCCGGATAGCGACACCGCATTTTGTGGATTTGACTCTCAAACCGCCCCCTGCCACCCATTGCGCCGTCTTCTTGGAAATTGCCATCGGATAGGTCTAGTCTCTATCAGCCTTTGAGCAGCACCTGGTTTCTGAACATTCCGGGCGCGGTCGTTCCGCAGCAGCCCGGTTTAACAGCGGAGGGGACTTAAATGGACAGTCAGATCTGTGCCTTGGACGAGCGGGTCGCGCGGCTTGAGAAAGCTAATCGGGCGATGAAGGTGATCGTTGCGGTCACGGTGCTTGCCATGGCCGCGATGACCTCGACTCCGCAGTCGCTGGCGAAGGCGGTGAAGAAGTTGGTGTCACTCGACGCCGGAACTATCACCGCACAAACTATCACCGCACAAACTATCACCGCGCAGCAGATCGACCTGGTAAACGCAGCCGGTCAGGTTGCCGCTGTGCTCGGCACCAGCAGCAACGGCGCCGGGTTGGTGTTCATCGATAAAGGCAAGTGGTTGCTCGCGCTGGGTGTCAGTCAGAATGGAGGCACGTCAAGCGCCGGGCTGGCGCTGTATGACGGCAATTCCGTCCTGCCTGGAAACGGTGTGGTCCGCGCCGCCGTCGGAATCAACAGTCAAGGCGCGGGGCTGACGGCGCTTGATGGCAACGGAAACACGGTGCTGGTAAGCGGCGTCAGCGCGGACGGCGCCAGCGCCGGCTCAGATGTTATGGACAGCAACGGGTACTCACGTGCCGGTTTCGGAAATGCCGCCAACGGTTCGGGTTTCTTTGCCGGCGATTCGAACAACGTGACCCGCTATGTGGCTGGCGTAGCGCCTAATGGAACCGCGGCTGGGGCGGTTACCTACGACGCAACCGGCAAGCCGCAACTCGAGTTGGGCGGACTCGGCGACGGTTCCGTCAACGGGATGCTCGCGCTCGACGCAACCGGACAAGATCGCTTCGATGCGGGCTACTCGAGCACCGAGGGCGGTGGCGCGTTGGTGAAAGATTCAAGCGGAAATGTGATCTGGTTTGCGCCGCCCGCAGAGTGATCCGTCTTCGGTTTCAAAATGAACTGAAGGCGAAATTTCGCCATTGGGCCCGCATCAGCTGCCGCCGAACGAAATCTCGGCGGCAGCTTGTTCCTGCGCGCGTGACTTCGCGGCGTTCGCTTTTGTCCAGCGCCTCGCCGCGCGCGAGTGTCAAACCCGCGCGGACCTTGGGCATCAATTCGGCGGGGGCGCAGGCAGATTGGGCATATTGGAACGCCCGTTGAGCGAAAACCCCCGCATCGACGGCGGCACGTCGCTCTCAGCTTTATCGATCGAGGACGGGAGCTTGGGTTGATTGCGCACCGTCGCCGGCGCTGACGATCTGGCGCTGGCTGACGACGGAGCTGGTCGCGGCGAATTGGCGAACACCGGGCGATGGGTCTTCTTCGCCTGGACCAATACCTCGCGCAGCAGATCCGATTCCTGCACCCCATGCGATACGCAATCGACGTCGGTGGCCGGATGCAACGGGACCTTGACCGACGAATTGAACGTGGCGCGCACCTTGACGATACTCGCCTCAGGACCCCGTGGCCGCACCAGGAAATTGTACACCGACGACGAGTTCTGCTCCGGCTGGGCCGTGTAAGTGCCGGCGATACTCTTTATCTTTCCGCAATCGGCGTCGTGCAGCGTGAAGCGCGGACCGACCGCCTCGATAATCCCGTTGGTCATGTCCTGCGCCTGCACGTGGAACGAGTTTTCGGTGATGACCGCGTTCACCGCATCCCACGCGAGGTCGTACGGCAGCGGAATCACCACTTCCTGCTGTTCGTCCGGCGGCGGCTGTGTAACCGGCGGATAGAAGCATCCAGCGGCAAACAGCGCCGCAATCACGCCCAAAATCGAAACTCTCACCCCAAACATTGGCCCATTCATCGGATCGCTCGCCCCAGCATGATAACAGAAGCGGGCGGTGGTTAAGCCAAGTTTTTCACACTCGCCCGCCGCGACGCTATCGCCTCCGCGCCATTCCCCCTTGGGCGAATCTTTATGATAATCTCCGCTTCGTCGGGACCTGCCCGCCAAGGCGGCCCCGGAGAAGGTATTGGTCATGTCTGGTCATTCGAAATGGAGTTCGATCAAGCATAAGAAGGCGATTACCGACTCCAAGCGCGGACGCGCCTTCACCAAGCTGATCAAGGAAATCACGATCGCGGCGCGACTCGGCGGCGGCGACCTCAATTCCAATCCACGCTTGCGCACCGCCGTGACGGTGGCCAAGAAGCAATCGATGCCCAACGACAACATCGATCGCGCCATCAAGAAGGGTACTGGCGAAATAGCCGGCGCCTCGCTCGAGGAAATCACTTACGAGGGCTACGGCCCGGGCGGCGTCGCGATAATGGTTGACGTGCTCTCGGACAATCGCAATCGCACCGTCGCGGAGTTGCGCTTCATCTTTTCCCGGCGCAGCGGGAACCTGGGCGAGGCGGGATGCGTCGGTTGGATGTTCAAAAAGCGCGGCGTGATCGGAATCGAAAAATCCGCCATCGACGAGGACAAGCTGCTCGAACTCGCGCTCGACGCGGGCGCCGACGACGTGACCAGCGACGGCGATACCTTCCAGGTCCTGACTTCGCCCGACAAATTGAACGTCGTGCGTGACGCGCTGGAAAAAGCCGGCCTTGCGATCGCGCATTCGGAACAAACGCGGATTCCCGAAAATACGGTTGCGGTTTCCGGCCATGCGGCCGAGCAGGTGCTCAAGCTGATGGAAGAATTGGAGGATCATGACGACGTGCAGAACGTCGCCGCGAACTTCGACATCAGCGACGAAGAGATGGCGCAGTTCTCGGCAGCCTAGCGGCGCGCGGGTTCTGCTGCGGAGGTGGGGTATGCGGATACTCGGGGTGGATCCCGGGAGTGCGGTATGCGGTTACGGTGTCGTCGAAGGTCCCGGCGAACGTTACGTCACCGCCGGTACGATCCGATGCGCATCGCTCGCGCCGGGACCCGGGCGCTTGCGCCGCATCCACGAAAATCTTCTCGCCATCATCGATGAGTTCTCTCCCGAAGCGCTGAGCCTCGAGCGTCATTTCGTCGCCGTCAATGTGCAGAGCGCGTTTCGCATCGGCGAGGCCCGCGCGATGGCGATGCTCGCGGCGGCGGAGCGCGGCCTCGCGATGTTCGAATATCCCCCCAACGAAGTTAAGCTCTGCGTCGCCGGTCACGGACACGCCGACAAGGCGCAGGTGAAATACATGGTGCGCAAGACGCTGAAACTCGACCCGGCGATCGATCTCGCCGACGACGCCGCCGACGCGCTCGCGCTGGCGCTTTGCCATCTTGGCCGCGGACGCGTCCCCAACCTGGTCGAGGCGATCGAGCGCATTCGCCCGCGCGCGCCGCGCCGAAGCAAGCCCCGGATGGCGCCGCAATGATCGCGTCGCTGACGGGCTCGCTGGCGGTTCGCGATGCGGGCCGGATCGTAGTCGAGACCGGCGGCGTCGGCTACGAAGTGCTGATTCCGCTGAGCACCTACTATCGATTGCCGCAACTCGGCGACCCCGTCGCGCTCGAAATACGCCAGGTCGTGCGTGAGGATGCGCTCACGCTTTACGGATTCTCCAGCGCCACCGAGAAACGCGCCTTCGACCTGTTGATGAGCGTGCAGCACGTCGGCCCGAAACTCGCGCTCGCGATCCTGTCGGCGCTTGCGCCCGAAGAACTGGCCGCTGCAATCGGCAAAGGCGACGTCGACAGAATCGACGCGGTGCCTGGGGTCGGTCCCAAGGTCGCGGAGCGGGTCGTGCGCGAACTGCGCGACAAAGTCGCTGACTTGAAGATGGCAGCGCCGTCAACCGCCGCGCCCGACGGCTATCTCCGGCCCGCGCCGGATGGAGCCGCAAGACCGGCCGGCCCGGCCGACGAAGCAGTTTCAGCGCTGGTGAACCTCGGCATGAAACCCGTTGAAGCCAAACGCACGGTTGACGCGGTCGTCGCCGCGGACGCCGGCGCGGCGGAAAATCCCGAAGTGATAATTCGTAAGTCATTGGCGGTGCTGCTTGGCGAAAAATAAGCCTCGCGAAGATGCCGGCCCGGCTGCGCCCGCCCAAGGACGGCCCACCGCGCGCGTCGGTCACGAAGAAGAACGCCGGCTCGATCTCGCGCTACGCCCGCGCGCGCTTGCCGAATTCATCGGTCAGGAGCGCACCAAAAAAATTCTCGGCATGTCGATCAAAGCCGCCCGCGGACGCGCCGAAGTGCTCGATCACGTGCTCTTCGCCGGACCTCCCGGCCTCGGCAAGACCTCGCTCGCACACATCATCGCCCGCGAGCTCGGCGTCAATGTCCACGTCACCTCGGGTCCCGCTATCGAACGCGCCGCCGACCTGGCTGCAATCGTGAACAACCTTGAAGCGCACGACGTGCTCTTTATCGACGAGATTCATCGTCTCCAGCGGGTCGTCGAAGAGCGGCTCTACTCCGCGATGGAGGATTTCGAGTTTCATATCGTGGTGGGCGAGGGGATGGGCGCGCGCACGATGAAGCTGTCGGTCAATCCGTTCACTCTCGTGGGCGCGACCACGCGCTCGGGGTTGCTGAGCTCGCCGCTGCGCGACAGATTCGGCCAGCATTACCACCTCGACTTCTACGATCACGCTGAACTGGGCGAGATAGTGCGCCGCTCCGCCGACTTGCTGAAGGTGGCGATCGACGAGAAAGGAGCCACTGAAATAGCCTCGCGCTCGCGCGGCACGCCCCGCATCGCCAACCGCCTGCTGCGCCGCGTGCGCGACTTCGCGCAGGTCGGCGAAGCGCCGGTCGTGACGCGCGAAATCGCGCTGGCCGCTCTCGATCTGCTCGAAATCGACACCGCCGGCTTCGACAAGATGGACCGCGCGATTCTCGGCGCGATAATCGACAAGTTCGACGGCGGACCGGTTGGCGTCGAGAGTCTTGCCGCTGCGGTCGGCGAGGAATCCGACACCATCGAGGAAGTTTACGAGCCCTACCTGCTGCAGGAGGGGTTTCTGGCGCGCACTTCGCGCGGCCGCGTCGCGACCCAGCGCGCCTATACGCATCTCGGCCGCATCCGCCGCGGCACGATGCTTTAGCGATTTGTTTCGATCACGTCGAAGAGTGAAAAGGCATTTCGGTCGATGGCGAAGATTTATGTTTTGCAGCATCACCCGGTCGAGAATCTCGGCGCCATAGCTCACGCGCTCGAAGGCGCCGCGCTCGCCTGGCAATACGTGCGCGTTTACGACGGCCAGCCCGTACCCGCGAGCATGAAGGGCGCTGGCGGCTTGATCGTGATGGGCGGTCCGATGGGCGTCTATCAGACTGACCGGCATCCGTGGCTGCGCGACGAGATGCGCCTGATCGAGGACGCGATGAAATTGAATCTACCCGTGCTCGGCGTATGCCTGGGCGCGCAGATTCTTGCGGCCGCGCTCGGCGCGAAGGTAGATCGCAACCCCAACGGCAAGGAAATCGGATGGCATCCGATCCGGCTCGACGCTTCGGCCAAACACGACCGTCTAATGCGCGATTTGCCCGCGACGCTGACGCCGTTTCATTGGCATGGCGACATCTTCGATCTGCCTCCGGGTGCGGCCTTGCTCGCGTCGTCGGAGAAGACGCCGTGCCAGGCGTTTCGTCACGGCGACAAGGCGTACGGCTTCCAGTTTCATTTCGAGGTGACCCGCGAAGGGGTCTCCGCGATGGCCGATGCGTTCGCGAAGGAATTAAATCGCGAGAATATCGCGGCCGATCGAATGATCGCTCAGGCGGCGGAGTTCATGCCGTCGCTGGAAAAAATTTCCGATACCGTCTTCTCACGCTGGGCCTCCCCGATCCAGGGCACGTGATAAGCGCTCCCTTTTTTGTGTCCTCCTCAGCCTCAGTCACTTGCAGACACGCTGGAGAAATGGCCGGGACGCCGGAATCGCGCGGGCTCCTCAACCCTTGGGCAGCTTGAGGACCCGCTCGCCAATGATGTTGTGCTGAATCTCGCTTGAACCCGCCGCGATCGTAAGCCCGCGCGCCGCCAGCGTCCGATGCATCCAGCGGCCGCCCTCGACCGCGCCGAGGCTGCCGCCTTCGACGTTGGCGAACGCACCAAGCATCTCATCGGCGAACATCGCGACTCTCAAGTTCAGTTCGGTGGCGAAAAGTTTGCCGAATGAACTCTCCACGCCGGGCACCTTGCCCTTGAGCTGCGCCGACAGCGAGCGGTAGCGCGACAGGCGCAGGCATCGCGCCTCGGTCGCGAACTGCGCGAGTTTCTGGCGCACGTAGGGATGCTTCCACGCGGGGCCGCCCTGGAAATCCACTTTCTTCGCGAGCTCGAGCAGCTCGCCGATCGTGCGTTCCACCGGATGCCGCGTGCCGCCGGAAACTCGTTCGTACATGAGCGTCGCAATCGACACCTGCCATCCCGCGTTCAGCTCGCCGACCAGGTTTTCCTTGGGCACGCGCACGTTGTCGTAAAAGACCTCGTTGAATCCGGCGTCGCCCGTGATCTGAACCAGCGGACGCACCGTGATTCCGGGGCTATGCATATCGACCAGCAGGTAGGAAATCCCCTTGTGCTTGGGCGCCGCCGGGTCGGTGCGGACCAGCAGCACCTGCCAGTCCGCGCGATGCGCCAAACTCGTCCATACTTTCTGCCCGTTGATGACGAAGGTGTCGCCGTCGAGCACCGCGCGCGTCTGCAAGGCCGCGAGATCGGAGCCCGCGCCGGGTTCGGAATAACCCTGGCACCAGATTTCCTCGCCGGTCAGCATCTTGAGCAGGTAGCGCTTCTTCTGCTGCTCGGTGCCGAGATGCATGATGGTCGGGCCGATTCGATCGATCGCCAGCTGATTGGCGCCGTAAAGCGGCAGCGCGAGCCGCAAGACTTCGTCCTGGTAGATGGCCTGGTCGATCATGCTCGCGCCGCCTCCCCCCCATTCCTTGGGCCAGTGCATCGCCACGTAACCGGCCTGGT
This sequence comes from Binatus soli (SeqCode), assembly GCF_050015535.1. Classification (NCBI taxonomy): domain Bacteria; phylum Candidatus Binatota; class Binatia (SeqCode); order Binatales (SeqCode); family Binataceae (SeqCode); genus Binatus (SeqCode); species Binatus soli (SeqCode). Next base: position 31,465 of record NZ_JBEKBF010000009.1, read on the forward strand.
AGAGCCGGCGATGGTAGTCGAGCAGTTGATTCCATCGCCCGTCGTCCCGAACGTCGAGCAGGCTGGCGGTCGAGCCGCCGAGACCCTCGCCCTTGCGCCCGAAGGCTTCGGCGGAGTTCTTTTCGAGCCAGCGCCGCAGTTCGGCGCGAAATTTTTCCTGTTCCGGCGTGTAGGTGAAATCCATCGGATGCTCCGCTTGATTTGCCCGCGCAAAGTATAGCGCGTTCGAGGCGCTCGCGTTAACCGCGGCTGCTTGGCGGGTCGGGAGCTGGACCTGGAAAGGCTTTCCGCGAGGCAATAATTAACTAAGGTCAACGAAGTTTCGGGTTCTGGCCGCGAGCATTGATGCCAACGCGTAGTGTATCGGATTGATACACTACCGTTCACCGCTGGCACTGGCGTCGCAAACCCATTGATGTATGATGGCCGGATAAATCCGAGTGGCTGCGCGACGCCCCGTAAAGTGGAAATGTGGAAATGCGCGTCGCGTCCGCGCTCAATCACTCAACATAAGAGAGGCTAAACGAGAGACCGATGGCATATCAGCACATCAAAGTTCCGAGCAACGGCGAAAAGATTACTCTTGGCGCCAATCACACCCTGAAAGTTCCTGACCGCCCGATCATTCCGTTTATCGAAGGCGACGGCACCGGCCCTGACATCTGGCGCGCGTCGCAGTACGTCTTTGACAACGCGCTGAAGAAAATCTACGGCGGCAAGCGCCAGATCGCGTGGATGGAAGTGTACGCGGGCGATAAGCCGTTCAAGAATTGGAAGACCTGGCTGCCCGACGAAACCGTCGAGGCATTCCGCGAATTCCTGGTCGGCATCAAGGGCCCCCTCACGACTCCTATCGGCGGCGGCATCCGCTCGCTAAACGTCGCGCTGCGCCAGATGCTCGATCTCTACGTATGCCTGCGCCCGGTGCGCTACTTCGCGGGCGTGCCGAGTCCGGTCAAGCATCCCGAGAAACTCGACGTCGTAATCTTCCGCGAGAACACCGAAGACATCTACGCGGGAATCGAATGGCCGGCGGAGTCGCCCGAGGCAAAAAAGGTCATCAAATTTTTGCTCGAGGATATGGGCGTCAAGAATATGCGCTTCCCAAATACCTCGGGAATCGGAATCAAATGCATTTCGCGCGAGGGTTCCGAGCGCCTGATTCGCGCCGCGCTTGATTACGCGATTAGCCACAAGCGCAAGAGCGTGACCTTTGTCCACAAGGGCAACATCATGAAGTACACGGAGGGCGCCTTCCGCGATTGGGGCTACGAACTCGTAAAACGCGAATACAAAGGCAAGGCCGTGGGATGGGACGATTGCAACGGCAAGCCGCCTGCCGGCCAACTGCTGGTCAAGGATGCGATCGCGGATATCACCCTCCAACAGGTGCTGACGCGCCCCGATGAATTCGACGTCGTCGCCACGATGAACTTGAACGGCGACTTTCTCTCCGATGCGCTCGCGGCGCAGGTCGGCGGACTCGGAATCGCTCCCGGCGCCAACATCAACTACCTGACCGGCCACGCGATCTTCGAAGCGACCCATGGCACCGCGCCCAAGTACGCCGACCAGGACAAAGTGAATCCGGGCTCGGTTATCCTGTCGGGTGTGATGATGTTCGAGCACATGGGATGGCAGGAAGTTGCCGACGGGATCGTTCGCGGCCTCGAGAAGACCATCGGCAAGAAAGAGGTGACCTACGACTTCGAGCGGCTGACGACCGGCGCGAAGCTGCTCAAGTGCTCGGAGTTCGGCAAGGCGATCGTGGACAATATGTAGCGCTCTTGCCTCTCCCTAAGCTCGAATCCTTGACGGGGCTGCCGCGCGCGATGCGCGACAGCCCCGTTCTCTTTTGCGGCAATCCGGCGTAATCATTCAATCGTTGACTCCAACTGTCGAACTGCTCCGGGTCCGAAAGTCGTACGGCGGCTTTACCGCGGTTGACGATCTCTCGTTCGAGATTCCGCCCGCGCATATTTTCGGCCTGCTCGGACCCAACGGCGCCGGCAAAACCAGCACCATCCGCATGATGATCGGCATCATCGCCCCCGACTCGGGATGCGTGCGGATATTTGGCGAGCCATTCCGCCGCCGCGTGCTACGCCGGGTCGGTTATCTGCCGGAGGAACGTGGCTTGTACCGCCGGATGACCGTCGGCGACAACCTGATTTTTCTCGGGCGGCTTGCGGGGCTGTCGGTCGCCACCTCGCGGGAGCGAATCGGCGCATGGGCGCGGCGGCTCGAGATTGCGGACTGGATCGATCGCCGGGTCGAGGAGTTGTCGAAGGGGATGCAGCAGAAGATTCAGTTCATCGCGGCGCTGTTGCACGATCCCGGCTTGATCGTGATGGACGAGCCGTTCGCCGGCCTCGATCCGGTCAACACGATGCAGCTCAAAGATGTGCTGGTCGGGCTTCGCACGGCGGGAAAGTCGATCCTGTTCTCGACCCATCGGATGGACCAGGTGGAAAGGCTGTGCGACTCGATTTGCCTGATCGATCGCGGCAAATCGGTGCTGCAAGGGAGCCTGAGCGAGATCAAAGCCGGTAACGGCCGGCGCTTCGTGCAAATTGACTATGAAGGCGATGGCGGATGCCTTTGCGGCCATCCGCTCATCGATTCCTTGAATGACTACGGCAACCACGCCGAAATTCGCTTGAAGCCGGGCGCCGACCCGCAGGAACTGCTGCGCACGGCAGCGGCCGGGTTGCGCGTGATCCGATTCCAGGTGATGGACCCGTCGCTCGAACAGATTTTTATCGATCGAATAGCCGGCACAGATGACTGAGTTCTCGATTCGCAAAGTCTGGATCATCGCAAAACGGGAATACCTCGAGCGGGTCAGGACGCACTCGTTTATCCTCTCCACGTTCGCTACTCCGCTGTTGATGGCGTCATTTTTGATCCTGCCCGCGATGATCGGCGCATCGACGGCGCGCGGTATCGTGCGCGACAGCGAGCGCCCGGCGCGAATCGTGATCGCATGCGACAATCGCGCGCTGGCCGAGCTTGCGCGCGGCGAATTGATTCGCCAGCGGGGTGCGCGCTACGAGCCATCGGTCGTTTCTCCCGCGTCGCCGGCCGAGCACGAGCAACTCGACAGGCGGCTCGATGCGGGCGACATCGAGGGCTACGTGTGGCTCGACGGCCCGGCGCTCGCTTCCCGCCGCGTCGTCTTTGCGACCGCTCGCACCGGCGATTTCCTTCTTCAGCGCCGGCTCGGCGACGCGCTGTCGTACGCATTCGCCGCGCAACGCATGGTGAAGCAGGGCAGCAGCGCCGGGGACGTGGCCGCGACGCTACAGCCCGTCGATCTCACCGCGGTCCGCGGGGGCGAGACGTTTTCGGTGTACAACGCGGTACGCGGCGCCGCGGTCGTGTTGATTCTCATGTTCGTGATGCTTTTTTCGTTGCTGTCTTACGGCGTGATGGTGATGCGATCGGTCATGGAAGAGAAGAGCTCGCGCATTACCGAGGTGTTGCTGTGCGCGGCGAGCGCGCAGGAACTGATGACTGGCAAGATTCTCGGCACCGGCAGCGTCGGCCTGACCCAGATCGCGATATGGCTTACGATGGCGGCGTTCGGTGTGTCGCGAAGCCTGTACCTCCGCACCGCGATCGAGGTGCTCGGCGTGGGGCCATCGCTGATCGTCTACTTCGTCATCTTCTACATATTGGGTTACCTGCTCTACAGCGCGATCTTCGCCGGCGTCGGCGCGATCTTCAATTCGATCGACGAAGCGCAGCAATGGACCTTCGTGGTCATCCTGCCGTTGATCGCTGCGTCGGGGATGATTCTGCCGGTGGCTACGTCGTCGGATTCGCCGCTCTCGGTGCTGGTTTCGCTATTTCCGTTCTGCTCGCCGATCCTGATGTTCGAGCGCCTCGCTGTCCACGATCCGCCGCTATGGCAGCTCGCGCTGTCGTTGCTGTTGCTGGTCGCGACGATTGGCGTGGTGATGTTCATCAGCGGGCGAATCTACCGGACCGGAATTTTGATGTACGGCAAGCGCCCCACGATTCGTGAGCTCTCGCGATGGCTCCGCCACGCTTGAGTACCGGCGGGGCGGGCATCCCGCCCGCGCCGTCACAAACAGCCCGATCCGATTGCTTCACAATCTCAACCAACGCTGCTATCTATCGCACGTTCGGGCGGCCCGCATGATGAGTTCACGGTGCCGTTCCGGGCGCCTCATCATTTTAGTATTGCTCATTAGGAAAGATGCACATATAAGGTAGGCTTCAGGGAGTGACCGGAAGGAGGTAGCAAACTGTGGCTCGAAAAAAAATTGCGTTCATCGGGGCGGGTAACGTCGGCGCGACCTGCGCCCATCTATGCTTCCTGCGCGGACTCGGCGATATCGCGCTCTACGACATCATCGACGGACTGCCGCAGGGCAAGGCGCTGGATATGCTCGAATCGGCGCCGGTGCTCGGCATCGACGTCAACGTCACCGGCGGCATCGACATCAAGCTCATCGAGGGCGCCGATTGTTGCGTCGTCACGTCGGGCTCGCCGCGTAAACCCGGCATGAGCCGTGACGACCTGCTCAAGATAAACGCCGCGGTGATGACCGATGTCGGCGCCGCAATCAAGAAACACGCGCCCGGCGCTTTCGTGATCGCGGTGACCAATCCGCTCGACGCGATGGTTACGCAGCTCAAGCGCGTGACCGGTTTCGCGAAAAGCCGGATAGTCGGGCAGGCGGGCGTGCTTGACTCGGCGCGCTACCGCGCCTTTCTGGCGTCGGAGCTGGGCGTGTCGGTGGAAAGTGTTTCCGCGATGGTGCTCGGCGGGCACGGCGACGACATGGTGCCGATTCGCAGCTACACTACCGTCGGCGGACAGCCGGTCGAACGCCTGGTCGGGGCGAAGCGGCTGGAGGAAATTGAGAAGCGCACCCGTGGCGGTGGAGGCGAGATCGTCCAGTTGATGAAGACTTCATCGTATTACGCTGCCGGAGCCGCGGCTTACATAATGGTCGAGGCGTACATGCTCGATCGCAAACAAGTGCTGCCGTGCGCCGCGTTTCTTGACGGCGAATACGGCGTGAAGGGACTCTTCGCCGGGGTTCCGATCGTGATCGGCGCGGGCGGCGTCGAGCGCGTCGTCGAAATCCAGCTGAGTGCCGCCGAAAAGGCAGCCTTTGACAGTTCGGTGGCGCATGTGCGCGAACTGGTCGAGGCGATGGACAAAGTAATCGCGGCCGGAAAACAGGGCTAGCGATTCAGGAAAGGCTTATGGCTGAAGCAGATGCAGTTGCGGCGCCGGCGATTGCGGCCGGGATGACGGCAGACGAGAGGCACTGGCTGCTGCGCAGGTTGCACTCGCTGTCGGGAATCATTCCCATCGGCGGATTTTTATTCTTCCATTTCTTCGAAAACGCCTTCGTCCTGAAGGGCGGCGCGATGTGGTGGAAGGAAACCGAGTTCACCCGCAATATTCCGTTTCAGATCGCGGTCGAAGCGTTGGTCCTGTGGATTCCGATTCTCTACCATGCGATTTACGGATTGGTCATCACGGTCGGCGCGCAGCCCAACGACTACCCGTACCAGCGCAACTACCAGTACACTCTGCAGCGCATCACCGGGATAGTCGCGTTCCTGTTTATCGGCTTTCACGTCCTCTCGACGCGCGGGCTCTACTACGCCACCGGCGTCGAGACGAACTATCTGCGGATGCATAACTTCATGATGAATCCGCTGATTCTGACGGCCTACCTGGTCGGGACCCTGGCCTGCGTCTATCACCTGACCAACGGCATTTTTACGTTCACGATCACCTGGGGAATTGCGGTCGGGCCGAGGGCGCAAACGCTGGTGAACCGCTTGTGCGTTGTGCTGTTTATCATCCTGGCCATCGTCGGCGTTTCAATTCTGGTCGCATTTCGCGCACCCGCCTGAGGAGAAAACCAATGCCAGGGCATCACATAATCGTAGGCGGCGGGCTGGCAGGTTTGACCGCGGCGATGAAACTCGCGGAGCAGGGCGAGCAAGTCGATCTCTTCTCCATCGTCCCGGTCAAGCGTTCGCACTCGGTGTGCGCGCAGGGCGGAATCAACGGCGCGGTCAACACCAAAGGCGAGGGCGACTCGCCGATGATTCACTTTGACGATACGATTTACGGCGGCGACTTCCTGGCGCATCAGCCGCCGGTCAAGGCGATGTGCGAGGCGGCGCCGGCGATCATCTACCTGTTCGATCGGATGGGCGTGATGTTTAATCGCACGCCCGAAGGTCTGCTCGACTTCCGCCGTTTCGGCGGCACCAAGCATCATCGCACCGCATTCGCGGGCGCCACCACCGGGCAGCAGCTCCTGTACGCATTGGACGAGCAGGTCCGCCGCTACGAGGCGGCGGGCCTGGTGCGCAAGTTCGAAGGCTGGGAGATGCTGAGCATCGTGCAGGACGAGTCGGGGAACTGCCGCGGGATCGTTGCGATCGACACGCGCTCGCTCGAGATGCGCGCGTTTCCCGCCGACACCACGCTTGTCGCGACCGGCGGCCCGGGCCTTGTCTTCGGTCGCTCGACGCAGTCGCTGGTCTGTACGGGATCGGCGGTCAGCGCCTGCTACCAGGCGGGCTCGACCTACGCCAACGGCGAGTTCGTCCAGGTGCATCCCACCGCAATGCAGGGTGAGGACAAGAATCGGCTCATCTCGGAGTCGATTCGCGGCGAGGGCGGGCGCGTGTGGACCTATCGCGACGGCAAGCCGTGGTACTTCCTTGAAGACATGTACCCGGCGTACGGGAACCTGGTGCCGCGCGACATCGCGACCCGCGCGATTCACAAGGTCGTGTTCGAGATGAAGCTCGGCGTTGACGGCAATCCGGTGGTTTACCTCGACGTGAGCCATCTGGACCCCGTAGAACTCGAGCGCAAGGTCGCAGGCGTGCTCGAAATCTACGAGAAGTTCGCCGGCCAGGACCCGCGCAAGGTCCCGATGAAGATTTTTCCGGCGATGCACTACTCGATGGGCGGTCTGTGGGTCGATTACCATCAGCAGACCAACGTCCCGGGGCTGTTCGCAGCGGGCGAGTGCGACTTTCAATATCACGGCGCCAACCGGCTCGGCGCGAACTCGCTGCTATCGTGCATACACGCCGGAAACATCTGCGAGCCGGCAATGATCGGCTATGCCAAGTCGCACACGAGCGCGGCCAGTTCGCAGATTTACGATCAGGAGCTGAAGCTTCAGCGCGAATCATTCGACAAAATTTTCAAGATGAGCGGTCCGGAGAACGCCTTTACGGTGTGGCGCGAGCTCGGCGAGATCATGACCGAGAACGTCACCGTCGTGCGCTACAACGACAAGCTCAAGGCGACCGACGACAAGCTGCTCGAGTTCAAGGATCGATGGGGCCGAATCGGGCTCAACGACAAGGGCAAGTGGGCGAACCAGGAAGTGTTATTCGTCCGCCAGCTATGGAACATGCTCGAGATCGCGCGGCCGATGACGCTCGGCGCGCTCAATCGCAACGAATCGCGCGGCGCGCACTACAAGCCGGATTTTCCCGAGCGCGACGACGTGAATTTCATGAAGACCACCATGGCTGCGTGGTCGTCCGACGGCCCGCGTTTCAGTTGGGAGCCGGTTGACGTGAGCCTCATCAAGCCGCGGCCGCGGCGCTACGACATCGAGAAATCCGCCGCGTAGTCCCGCAGGAGCATCCCAGTGTCAGAACAGACGCAAGTATTGAGAATCAAGCGCCAGGAAACGTCGAACTCGGAGCCCTATTACGAGGAGTTCGAGTTGCCGTATTTGCCGCATCACAACATCGTCTCGATGCTGATGGAGATTCGGCGCAACCCGGTCACTCGCCAGGGCAAGCGCGTCGCGCCGGTCGTCTTCAACGCCAACTGTCTGGAGGAGGTTTGCGGCGCGTGCACGATGGTGATCAACGGGCGCGTCCGCCAGGCGTGCTCGCAGCTTGCCAACGGGCTCAACGGGCCGGCGACGGTCGAGCCGATGACGAAGTTCCCGGTGGTCCGCGATCTATGGGTCGATCGATCGAAAATGTTCGACTACCTCAAGAAGGCGCGCGCGTGGATTCCGATCGACGGCACTTACGACCTGGGTCCGGGCCCGCGAGTCGCGGCCGACGCCCAGCAGTTCGCCTACCCGTTCTCGCGATGCATGACTTGCGGATGCTGTCTCGAGGCGTGCCCGCAGTTTAACTTGCACTCGAAGTTCATGGGCGCGTCCGTGATCGGGCAGGTCTATCTGATGAGCCAGCATCCGACCGGCAAGATGAACCTCGACGAGCGGCTCGCTGCGATGATGGGGGAGGGCGGTATAGCCGACTGCGGCAACGCGCAGAACTGCGTCGAGGTTTGCCCCAAGGATATTCCGCTCACGAGCGCAATCGCCGCGGTCGGCCGCCAGACGACGATCAAATGGCTCCGCGATTTGTTCATGAAATGACCTTGCCGCCGCGCTAATGTCGTCGTGAGCGAGCGGGTCGATTCGAGGGATTCCCGATCCTTATCCAAAATGAGGTTGATGCCTGGGTAACTGAATGAACATCCACGAATATCAAGCCAAGCAGGTGCTGGCGCGCTTCGGCGTTCCCGTTCCCAAGGGGCAGTTCGCGACCACACCTGACGAGGCTGCTGCTGCATTCACGGCGCTGGGCCAGCCAAAAGCTGTGGCCAAGGCGCAGATCCATGCCGGCGGCCGCGGCAAGGCCGGCGGTGTCAAACTGCTGACTGCTGCCTCCGAGGTGCGCGATTTCGCCGCCAAGCTGCTCGGCAAGCCGCTGGTGACTCATCAGACTGGCCCCGAGGGCCGGGTGGTGCGCCGCGTTTACATCGAGGAAGCAAGCGACGTCGCTCGCGAGCTTTACCTTGGGATGCTCGTCGATAGAAAGGCGGGAATGGTTTCCGTGATCGCGAGCACCGAGGGCGGCATGGATATCGAGGAAGTCGCCGCCAGGACGCCCGAAAAAATCTTCACCGAGTCGATCAATCCCCTGCTCGGTGTGGCCGGCTTTCAGGCGCGCAACATCGCATTCGCGCTCGGCCTCAAGGACAAGCAAGTCGGCCAGTTCGCGGCGCTGCTCGCCTCGCTCTATCGGGCGTTCATCGAAACCGACGCGTCGCTTATCGAGATCAATCCGCTGGTGGTGACGACCGACGGCCGCCTCATCTGCCTCGACGCGAAAATGTCATTCGATGACAACGGCTTGTTCCGCCATCCCGACATCCGCGAGCTGCGCGACGCCAATGAGGAAGATCCCGCCGAGACCGAGGCGGCGAAGTACGATCTCAGCTACGTGCATCTCGACGGCAACATCGGATGCATGGTCAACGGCGCGGGTCTCGCGATGGCCACGATGGACATCGTCAAGATTTACGGCGCCGAGCCGGCCAACTTCCTCGACGTCGGCGGTGGCGCCAGCACCGAGAAGGTCGCCGCTGCATTTCGCATCCTGCTCGCGGACAAGCGCGTCAAAGGCGTGCTGATCAACATCTTCGGCGGCATTATGCGATGCGACGTGCTGGCGCAGGGCGTCGTCGAGGCTGCCCGGCAGGTCAAATTGAACGTGCCGTTGGTGGTCAGAATGGAAGGCACCAACGTCGTCGAAGGCAAGAAGATCCTTGCCGACTCGGGGATCAAGGTGGTTACCGCCACCGACATGGCCGACGCCGCCCGGCGCATCGTAAAAGAAATCGGAGCCTAGAATTTTCAGATGAGTATTTTAGTCGACAAGAACACCCGCGTCCTGACGCAGGGAATTACCGGCGCGACCGGCCAACTCCATACGCGCGCGTGCAAAGAGTACGGCACCAAAATGGTCGGCGGCGTCGTGCCGGGCAAGGGCGGTACCGACTTCGAAGGCATCCCGATCTTCGACACCGTCGAGCAGGCGCGCAAATCGACCGGCTGCAACGCGACCGTGATCTACGTGCCGCCGGCGTTCGCCGCCGACGCGATGCTGGAGGCCGCCGCCGCCGGCATCGAGCTCGTCATCTGCATCACCGAAGGCGTTCCGATCCTTGACATGGTCAAAGTGAAGGCCTACCTGGCGGGAACCAAGTCGCGCCTGATTGGTCCCAACTGCCCGGGAATCATCACGCCGGGTGAATGCAAAATCGGCATCATGCCGGGCTACATCCACAAGCCGGGCGACATCGGCGTCGTGTCGCGTTCGGGCACGCTGACATACGAGGCGGTGTATCAGCTGACCCAGCTTGGAATCGGGCAATCGACTTGCATCGGAATCGGCGGCGATCCGATCGTCGGCACAACCCATATCGACGCGCTCAAGCTGTTCAACGAGGATCCCAAGACGCGCGCGGTCATCATGATTGGTGAAATCGGCGGAACGGCGGAGGAAGAGGCCGCCAAATACATAAAGCAATACTTTAAGAAACCCGTGGTCGCGTTTATCGCCGGCCAAACCGCGCCCAAGGGGCGGCGGATGGGTCACGCCGGGGCGATTATCTCAGGCGGACGCGGCACTGCGGCCGATAAAATCGCGGCGCTCAAGGCGGCGGGAATCACGGTCGCGATGAGCCCGGCTGACCTCGGCTCGACGATGAAATCAGTACTGGCAGGCAAGAATTAATTCGATGGAACGAACCCTGGCAATCATCAAACCCGACGCGGTGCGGCGCGGGCTCACCGGCGACATACTCAAACGCATCGAAGCTTCGGGGCTGGCGATCGTCGCGATGCGCAAGATTCATCTCTCGCGCGCCGACGCCGAGAAATTTTACGACGTGCACAAAGCGCGGCCGTTTTTCCGCGGGCTGTGCGACTATATGAGTTCCGGCCCGGTGATTATTGCGGTGCTGCAGGGCGAGAACGCGATCAGCAAGTGGCGTCAACTGATGGGCGCAACCGATCCCAAAAAGGCCGACGCCGGCACGATTCGCAAGGACTTCGGAATCGACGTCGAGCAGAACGCCACGCACGGCTCGGATGCGCCCGCGACGGCGGCCGAGGAAATCGCCTTCTTTTTCCCCGCTCGGGAAATTCTTTCCTGAAAAAACCGTCCTGCTTTCACGGCGACGTTTCGATTAGAATAAGTGGCTGTGAACGCGAATAGCCAAACCTCGGCCGAGCCTGCCCCCACCGGCGCGGATTTCCGCGATTTGACGCTCGATGAGGTCGAGCAAATGGTCGCCGGCGCGGGTGAACGTTCATATCGCGCCCGCCAGATTCTGCATTGGGTACACGCTCGCGGCGCTGAGTCATTCGACGAGATGCGCGATCTGCCGGCGGCCCTTCGCAATTATTTGAAGCAAAACTTCACTATCGGGCATCCGGTGTCGTCGTTCGTCTCGCGTTCGTCGGATGGCGCCCGGAAACTGCTCATTCGGCTCGACGACGGTGAAGCAATCGAATCGGTGATAATCCCCACCGAAAAACGCGTCACACTTTGCATGTCGAGCCAGGTGGGATGCGCGATGGCCTGCGAATTCTGCGCGACGGCCCACATGGGACTGCATCGCAACCTCACCACTTCCGAGATGCTGGTGCAGATCCCTGCCGCTCGACGCGAGCTGGCCGGAGGCGAGGAACTCACGAACTTCGTTTTCATGGGGATGGGCGAGCCGCTGGCAAATTACCCGCGCCTGGTGCGCACGCTCACGATAATGACTTCCGATTGGGGGATGGGCATCTCACCGCGGAGGATCACGGTCTCCACCGTTGGTTTGGTCCCGATGATGGAGCGGTTGCTGGGCGAGACTCCGGTCAATCTGGCGGTCTCGATCCACGCCACGACCAACGAGCTTCGCGACCGCCTCGCGCCGATCAACCAGCGCTATCCGCTGGAAGTTTTGCTCGACGCATGCCGGAAGCTGCCGATCAAGCGGCGCAGCCGGATCACCTTCGAGTACGTGATGCTCGCGGGGGTGAACGATTCGCTGGCGGACGCGCGGCGGCTGGTGAAGTTGCTTGCGCCTTTGCGCGCCAAAGTGAACCTGATTTTTTACAATCCGCTGGCGGGCTCCCCGCTTCGGGGCAGCTCACGCGCCGCGGTGGAGGCCTTTCAAGCGATCCTGAACAACGGTAATTTGACCGCAACAATCCGCGAAAGCCGGGGGCTCGATATTGCGGCGGCATGCGGCCAGCTTTACGCCGAACAGCACAATCCGGCCTGACCCCGGTTCAGAATTAGCGCCAGAAGAAAAATGCTACAAAACATACTCGGAGTGATCGGAGGCAGCGGCTTCTACCAGATGAAGGGCCTGGACAAGGTCGAGCCGATAGAGCTCCAGACACCGTTCGGGCCTCCGTCCGATCCGTTTTACCAGGGACGAATCGGAGACATCGGGGTCGTTTTTCTCGCGCGACACGGGCGCGGCCATCGATTGTTGCCGTCCGAAATAAATTATCGCGCCAATGTGTTCGGGATGAAGCGGCTCGGCGTGACCCATCTCGTTTCGGTATCGACGGCGGGCAGCCTGAAAGAGGAAATTCATCCGGGCGAACTGGTAATTCCAGATCAGTTTATCGATCGCACGATCAAGCGTCCGATGACATTCTTCGGTGACGGTCTGGTGGCGCACGTTTCGATCGCCGATCCCGTGTGCGCAAATCTCGCGAGCGATCTGGCCGTCGCAGCGCGCGCGGGCGGCGCGGTCGTTCACGACCGCGGAACCTATCTATGCATGGAAGGTCCGCAATTCTCGACGCGCGCCGAGTCGAATCTTTTCCGGAGTTTTGGCGCCAGCGTCATCAGCATGACCGCGATGCAGGAGGCGCGCCTCGCTCGCGAGGCGGAGATGTGTTACGCGGCGCTGGTGCTGGTGACGGATTACGATTGCTGGCACGATACGGCCGCCGCGGTGGATATCGGCGAGATCCTGCGCGTGATGAAGCTGAACGTGGACAAGGCGCAAAGCGCCGTGTCGGCGCTTGCGCACGCGCTTGGCAATCGTGCGCGGACGTGCAGATGCCAGGACGCGCTCAAGAACACGATAATTACCGATCGCGCGGCAATTCCGCAGCGCCTGATCGACGACTTGCGGCCGCTGATAGGCAAGTATCTCCAGGATCATCGAAATCCGGGCGCGCTGAAGGGGCAATAGATGAGTATCGTTGTGGTCGGATTTCTAGCCTACGACACGGTCGAAACGCCCAACGGAAAAGTCGAGGAAGTGTTGGGCGGCGGCGCCAGCTATTTTTCGATAGCAGCGCGATTTTTTTCCCCGGTCAGCATAGTCGCGGTGGTCGGTACGGATTACAGGCCCGAGGATCTCCAATTGTTCACCGATCGGAATATCGATGTGCGCGCAGTAGTCAAACGCGAGGGGCTGACCACGCGATGGCACGGCCGTTATCACGAAGACCTGAACACGCGCGACACGGTCAAGCTTTCGCTGAACGTCCTGGAGAACTTCACGCCGGAATTGCTGCCTGACCAATGCCGCGCAGACTACCTTTATCTGGCGCCAAACGATCCTGCGCTTCAGGAACACGTGCTGGACCAGGTGCTTAGTCCCAAACTAGTCACGGCCGATCTCTATGACTATTGGATCCAGAACACCCGCCCCGGCCTGGCCAGGGTGCTCGAGCGAATCCAGATACTGCTTTGCAGCGATAGCGAGGCGCGTACCCTTACGGGCGAGCACAACCTCGTCAAGGCGGGGCGCGCGATCCTGAAAATGGGCCCGGCCACCGTTCTGATCAAGCGCGGCGAGTATGGCGTGCTTCAGTTCAGCGAGGAAGGCATGTTCGCGGTGCCCGCGTATCCGCTGGAAGAGGTGGTCGATCCTACCGGAGCGGGCGATACGTTTGCGGGCGGCATGATGGGGTTTCTGGCGCGACACGGGCGGGTAACGGAATCCTCGCTGCGCACGGCGGTCGTGTACGGCAGCGTGATGGCGTCGTTCGTAGTCGAGCGTCTTTCGCTGGAGAGGCTATTGGCTCTGACTTGGGAAGAGATAGATAATCGCTATCGGGAGTTTATCAATCTGATCGACTCTCATCATTCAAGATGGACTACTCAGTAGTTATTCCGCTCTACAACGAGCGGGATAGCCTCGCCCCGCTGCATGCAGAGTTAAGCCGCGTGATGCAGGCGTTGGGACGCGCCTACGAACTTGTGTTCGTGGACGACGGCAGTACCGACGGGAGCATCGAGGTACTGCGTCAGATTAAGTCCGCGGACCAAAATGTGCGCGTGATCTCGCTGGCGCGCAACTCCGGACAGACGGCCGCGCTGGCCTGCGGCTTCGCGCACGCCACCGGCGACGTGGTAATCGCGATGGACGCCGACGGACAAAACGATCCCGCCGACATCCCGCGGCTGCTGGCCAAGCTCGACGAAGGCTACGACTTGGCCAGCGGCTGGCGCACTGAGCGCTGGCAGGCGGAACGGTTTACGCGCCGGCTGCCTTCAATGGCGGCAAATTCACTGATTTCGGCCATGACCGGCGTCAAGCTTCACGACTACGGCTGCACCTTCAAGGCCTACCGGCGGGAGCTTGCACGCAGTCTGCAGCTCTACGGCGAGATGCATCGATTTGTCCCCGCGATTGCGGCGGAGCAGGGTGCGCGAATCGCGGAAGTCGAAGTCGGATTTCGGCCGCGCCGCGCGGGCGCCTCCAAGTATGGACTGTGGCGCGTAGTGCGCACCTTGCTTGACCTTATCACCGTCAAATTTCTTTCCGGTTATTCCACCGCGCCGATACAGGTGTTCGGCCTGATCGGAATCGTGCTGGGCGGACTCGGCGGTCTATGGACGTTCATCCTGGTGATGGAGAAGATACTACTGGGACGCGAACTGGGTAATCGGCCCGCGTTGCTATTGGCGGTTTTGTTGGTAGTCGTCGGAGTACAGTTTGTGAGTATCGGACTGCTGGGCGAGATGCTCGCGCGCACCTATCACGAATCGCAGGGAAAGCCGATCTACGTAATCAAGGAAGAATTCTAGAGGCTATCGATGAACATCGCAGTCGTGGGGAGCGGATATGTCGGACTGGTGAGCGGCACCTGCTATGCCGAAAGCGGCAATGAAGTATTCTGCGTTGACATCGATAAGCAGCGAATCGCCCAGCTTTGCGAGGGCAGGATTCCGATCTATGAGCCGGGACTCGAAGAACTGGTGCGCCGCAATCTGAAGGAAGGCCGGCTTCATTTCACCACCGACATCGCCGAAGCGGTCAAGCAATCGATGGTGTCGTATATTGCCGTGGGCACTCCGATGAGCGCGTCGGGCGCGGCGGACTTGACGGCGATTTTCCAGGCGGCCGAGGATATCGCAAAAGCGATCACCGGCTATCACATCGTGGTGATCAAGAGCACCGTTCCGGTCGGCACCAGCGACCGGGTGCGGGAAATCGTCGGCCGCTTCGCCAAACATCGCGCCGACGTGTGCTCGGTCCCGGAGTTTCTCAAAGAAGGCTCCGCCATAGAAGATTTCATGCGGCCGGACCGGGTCGTGATCGGAAGCCTGAGCGAGCGGGCCACGGCTATCCTCAAGGAAATTCACAACCCCTTCGTGCGCACTGACAATCCGATCCTCGTGATGGATCCGCGCTCGGCGGAGCTGACCAAGTATGCGTCCAACGCGATGCTCGCGATGCGCATCTCGTTCATCAACGAGATGGCGAATCTGTGCGACGCCGTCGGCGCCGACATCAACGCCGTCCGCCGCGGACTCGGCACCGACAAGCGCATCGGCTCGTCGTTCTTGTTTCCCGGTGTCGGTTATGGCGGTTCGTGCTTTCCCAAAGACGTGCGTGCGGTGATTCACACGGCCGGCGAGCACAATCTTGATTTCGCGCTTTTGCGCGCGACGGAAGAGGTGAATTCCCGCCAGAAGCGGCTGATCCCCGCGCGCGTGAAACAGCATTTCGGACAAAACCTGAGCGGCCGCGCGTTTGCGATTTGGGGGCTGGCCTTCAAGCCGCGCACCGACGACATGCGTGACGCGCCGGCGCTGGTGGTGATCGAGGAACTTCTGCAGGCGGGTGCGAAATGCCGGGTGCATGACCCCGAAGCGCTGGAAAATGCGCGCAAGATTTTTGGCGATCGCGTCACCTACCACAAAACCAACTACGAGGCGCTCACGGGCGCCGACGCGCTGCTGATTCTGACCGAGTGGAACGAGTTCCGGCATCCCAACTTTCAGCGCATCAAGGCCGAGCTCAAACAGCCGGTGATATTCGACGGCCGGAACCTGTATGATCCGGATCTGATGAAGGCGCTCGAGCTGCGGTACTACTCGGTCGGACGCCACCCGGTTTAGGACGGTTTTGGACAAAGACGCTTCGATGAGAATTCTGGTGACCGGCGGCGCCGGCTTTATCGGCTCGCACACGGTGGATGCGCTGGTCGCGTCCGGCGCCGGTGAAGTGTCGGTGCTGGACGATTTGTCCACCGGCAAGCGCATGCAGGTGAACGCGAAAGCCGCGCTCTATCAAACCGATCTGCGCGACGCCGCGGCAGTTGCGTCCGTCGTCGAGCAGGCGCGCCCCGAGATTATCTTCCATCTCGCGGCGCAGATGGACGTGCGGCGTTCGGTCGCCGATCCTGCGTTCGACGCGCAAGTGAACCTGGTCGGATTTCTCAACCTGATCGAATCGGCGCGCAAACACGGCCTCAAGCGCGTGATCTTTTCTTCGACCGGCGGCGCGATTTACGGCGAGCAGGACGAGTTCCCGTGCACCGAGGACCATCCGCGCCGGCCGGTAAGTCCCTACGGCGTCGCCAAGCTGGCGACCGAAGCCTATCTGTTTTTCTACAAGGTCGAGTACGGAATCGACTACCTGGCGCTGCGATTCGGCAACGTTTACGGCCCGCGCCAGGATCCGCACGGCGAAGCCGGCGTAGTTGCGATCTTCTGCGGACGAATCCTCGACGGCAAGCCCGTGACGATTTACGGCGACGGCACGCAGTCGCGCGACTACGTTTACGTCGGCGACGTGGTGCGGGCCGTGGTCGCGGCCGGGAAATCGAGCGCGTCGGGAATCGCGCTCAACATCGGCACCGGCATCGAGACCAACGTGAACGATCTTTATTCCACGCTCGCGGGCATCGCCGATTTCCCGACCCGGGCGGAGCACGCGGCAGCGCGTCCCGGCGAGCAAAAGCGCTCCGTCATATCGCCGGCGCGCGCGGAGCGGGAGCTTGGCTGGCGTCCCGAAAAGAAGCTCGCAGACGGACTCGAAGAGACGTTCAAATATTTCAAGCAGCAGCGCGCCCGTTCGAGTTGAAATGACCGAAGCCGCCTCGATTCGCAATTTTTCGATCATCGCGCACATCGATCACGGCAAGTCCACGCTGGCCGATCGAATCCTCGAGCGCACCGGCGCGCTCACGATGCGCGAGTCGAAGGATCAGTTTCTGGACTCGATGGACCTCGAGCGCGAGCGCGGAATCACGATCAAGGCGCGCTCGGTGCGGCTGAACTACACGGCCAAAGATGGAAAGGGCTACGTGTTGAACTTGATCGATACGCCCGGTCACGTCGATTTCGCCTACGAAGTTTCGCGCAGCCTGGCCGCGTGCGAGGGTGCGCTGCTGGTGGTCGATGCGAGCCAGGGCGTCGAGGCGCAAACGCTCGCCAACGTCTATCTCGCGCTCGATCACGGGCTCGAAATTATTCCAGTGATCAACAAAATCGATCTGCCCAGCGCAGATGTCGAGGGCACCAGGCATCAGATCGAGGAAATCATCGGGCTCGATGCCTCCGAGGCGGTTCTTACCAGCGCCAAGGAGGGCGTGGGGATCGACGATGTCCTCGAAGCGATTGTCGCGCGAATCCCCGCGCCCAAACCCACCGGCGAGGACGCCGTCCGCGCGCTCATCTTCGACAGTTGGTACGACGTGTACGAGGGCGTGATCGGTCTGGTCCGCGTCTTCGGCGGCGAAATCCGGGTGGGGATGAAAGTTCGCCTGATGGGCACCGACAAGCTGGGCGAAGTGATGCGCCTGGGGCATTTCACGCCGCACGAGCGGCCCACCGACGCACTCGGTCCGGGCGAGGTCGGCTTTGTCGTGGCGGGGATCAAAACCGTCGCGGACATGCGGGTGGGCGACACGATTACCGATGCGGACAATCCCGCGGTGGCGCCGCTGCCGGGCTTCAAGACATTGAAGCCGATGGTGTTCGCGGGCCTGTATCCGACCGAGGCGAATCAGTACGGCGCGCTGCGCGACGCGATCGAAAAGCTGCGGCTCAACGACGCGAGCCTCATCTGCGAACCGGAGACCTCGCAGGCGCTCGGCTTCGGCTTTCGCGCCGGATTCCTGGGCTTGCTGCACATGGAAATCGCGCAGGAGCGCCTCGAACGCGAATTCGGAATCAACCTGATCGTAACCGCGCCGACGGTCGCCTACCAGGTGCGCACGGTTTCGGGCGAGCTGACGACGGTGGACAATCCCGCGCATCTGCCCGATGAGAACACGATCGAGGCGATCGAGGAGCCGTTCATTCTCACTTCTATCCACATGCCCGAGGAGTATCTGGGCGCGGTGATGAAGCTGTGCGAAGACCGGCGCGGCCTCCAGCGCGATTTGCGTTTCCTGGGTGAAAAGCGCGTGATCCTGCACTACGAATTGCCGCTTGCCGAGATCGTCTTCGATTTTTACGATCGGCTGAAATCGGTGAGCCGGGGCTACGCGTCGTTGGACTACGAGTTTCTGGACTTCCGTGCCGGGCCTCTGGTTAAATTGGATATTCGAATTAACGGCGAGGTGGTGGACGCGCTTTCGATTATCGTGCATCGCGACAAGTCCTACGAACGGGGCCGGGCGTTGTGCGAAAAGATGCGCGAGCTGATTCCCCGCCAGATGTTCGAGGTCGCGATTCAAGCCGGGATCGGCTCCAAGATTATCGCGCGGGAAACCGTGAAGGCGCTGCGCAAAAACGTCACCGCCAAGTGCTACGGCGGCGACATCACGCGAAAACGAAAGCTGCTCGAGAAGCAAAAGGAAGGCAAGAAGCGGATGAAGCAGGTGGGACGGGTCGAGATTCCGCAGGAGGCTTTCCTGGCCCTGCTCAAGGTCGGGGAGTAGGGACTGCAGTGGCCGAACCAGCGCGCAACATTTCCAAAGCACAGCCGCAAAACGCCGGCGAGATTGCCAATCACGCGCCGGCGCAGAAGTCCGTCGCGCGCGAGTATGGCGAGGCGATGCTCATCGCGCTCGTGCTCGCGATCTTCATCCGCACGTTCTTCATACAGGCGTACAAAATTCCGTCGGGCTCGATGGAACCGACGTTGCTCATAGGCGACCATATTTTGGTCAACAAGATTGTTTACGGGCTGCGGATGCCGGACTCGATTTTTGGCCTCGAGATCCCCGGCCTCCGATTGGGCGAGTACGTCTTTCATCTCGCGCCGGTGCATCGCGGCGACGTCGTGGTGTTCGTCTTTCCGCCCGATCGCAGCAAGGATTTCATCAAGCGCGTGATCGGCGTCGCCGGCGACACGGTTGCAGTGAAGAACGGCGTCGTCTGGCTCAACGGTTCCGAGATGCCCGACCCGCACCGGCACTGGGAGGTCGCCGCGCAGGATCGATCGCCAGTCTCGCCGCGCGACAACTTCGGACCCGTGACGGTGCCGCCGGGCAAGCTGTTCATGATGGGCGATAACCGCGATCGCAGCTACGACGGCCGCTTTTGGGGCTTTGTCGATCTGAACGACGTTGAGGGACGCGCCACGGTCATTTATTTGCCGTGGAATGAGGAGAAGGCGGACGGCGCCTCGGCACTGAGCGAGGTCCCGTTGTGGTTCGAGTACATCAGATGGGATCGAGTCGGCATGCTCGTGCACTAGACCGGAAACCGAAAAGGGAGCATCAGGTGGCGGACGAAGCCGTGAACAGGATTGGCGGGATCCTCGAGGAGCTGGGGGCGCGATTCGATCTTGTGCTCGAGGCGGTGTCGGGTTTCGGCGGACGCCTGGACACGTTGCGCGATGAGATATTCGGGCAGTTCGCGGAAGTCGGCGGCCAGATTCGCTTCCTGTCCGAGCAGATTGCCGAGAATCGGCTGGGCATCGTCGCCGCGCGGGACGATCTCGGCGCTGAGATCGTGCGGCTGGGCGAAGCGCTGGGCAAGGCGCGCATCGAGTTCCGCGACGAGCTGGCCGCCGCTGAGAAGGGACTTCGCGGCGAATTTGCCGCCCGCGCCGCCGAGTTCCGCGAAGAAGCGGTACGCGCAGTGGCCTCCACCAGCGAGCGCGCCGGGAGGCAGGCGGCGCTCTCGGGCGGCGAGCTCGGACGCGAAATCGGCGAGAGCGCGAAGATTCTCAAGCGGGAAATTGCGGCGTCGGCGGAGCTCGCGGCGAAAAAACTCGGCGCCGAACTCAAGCAAACCGGCAAATCGCTGGCCAATCTCGCGCGCAAGTTCGACCGCTTCGACGACCGGATTACGGTTCAGACCCGCGACCAGGATCAACGCCTGCGAAAACTCGAGCGCAAGCGCGGCGCATGACTCGCGTCGCGCCGGAGAGCGGGATTGATTGCGGGGGTTGACCGCAATCTTTTGCGATCATAAATTCTAGTCACCTTTAACCCGCTACTGAGATAGCGAAAAGGGACGACAATGAAAGTGTATATTTCCGGACCCGGCTGTTTTCGCAGTCGGGATTTTTTTTGGCCGGCGCGATGAGCGCCGCGGCCAACGTCGCACTCGACGCCGCTCAGCTCGGGCGATCGCTCAAGCGGATCGCGATGGAGATAGCCGAGCACAACGGCGGCGCGGACAACATCGTGCTGGTGGGAATCGTTCGCCGCGGCGCCACGCTGGCAGAACGGATCGCCGATGAGTTGCGGGCCAATGGCAGGCGCGAAGTCCCCGTCGGTACGCTGGACATCTCTTCCTACCGCGACGACGGCAAGGGCTTGCCCGGCGATCCCCGGCTAATCGGCCGCGACATTCCTTTTTCCCTCGACGCCAAGCGGGTGGTGCTCGTTGACGACGTCCTATACACCGGGCGAACCGTGCGCGCCGCGCTCGACGCGATCTCCGATCTGGGCCGGGCGGAATCGGTGCAGCTCGCCGTTCTGGTCGATCGCGGCGAGCGCGAGCTTCCGATTCGCGCGGACTACGTGGGCAAAAACGTCCAGGTCCCGCACGGCCAGCGCATTTACGTGCGGCTCACCGAGATCGACGGCGCGGACGCGGTTGTGGTTGGCAACGCAAATGCAAAATGAGGTCGAACAGCCGCGCTCGAAGCGGGACGAAGGATACAGTGTCACGGCTGGCAAAATTTGACGTCGTTTCGATCGAGGATCTCGAGACCTCGGACATCGAACGCGTGTTTGCGCTCGCCGACGGCTTTGCCGCCCAGCTCGAGCGCGGCGAGCAGATCACGACCGCTGCCGGACTGATCATGGCGACGCTGTTCTACGAGCCTTCGACGCGCACGCGGCTCAGCTTCGAGTCCTCGATGCATCGCCTCGGCGGCGCGGTGATCAGCTCGGCCGATATGCACGCGAGCTCCGCCGCCAAGGGCGAGAGTCTCGCCGATACCGTGCGCGTTGTCGCCGGCTATGCCGACCTGATCGTGCTGCGCCATCCGCATGACGGCGCGGCGCGCGTGGCCGCGGAGTACGCGCCATGCCCGGTGCTGAACGCGGGCGACGGCAGCCGCGAGCATCCAACTCAGACGCTTTGCGATCTCTACATTCTGCGCAAGAAAAAGGGCCATCTGAAGGGACTCACGGTCGCGCTATGCGGCGACTTGAAGTTTGGCCGCACGGTGCATTCGTTGATCTACGCGCTGGCACGTTTCGGCGCGAACATCGTCGCCGTGCCGACCAGCGGGATGGACGTTCCGGACTACGTGCTGGAACGGCTGGCCGCGGAGCGCAATTACAGCTTTTCGACCGTCACGATGGATGAACTCAAGTCGTTGGCGGGCGGCCTCGACGCTCTTTATCTGACCCCTAGCGCGCCGCATCAGATGGCGCTCTTTACCGACGACGGGGAGCTACGAAAATTTCCCGCGGCCGAGCCTCCGGCCGCGCTCGATGCATTCTACGTCACGCGCCTGCAGAAAGAGCGCATGTCGGGGAAGGAGGCCGGTCTCGCGGAGTACGTCCGCTTCGACGCGCGCGCTCTTCGCACCAGCCGCACGCAGGAAGCCGTCGTGATGCATCCGCTGCCGCGCCTGGGCGAATTGGCGTACGAGCTCGATGCCGATCCGCGTGCGGTTTACTTCGAGCAGGCCGCTGCCGGCGTGCCGGTCCGGATGGCGTTGATCGCATTGCTGATGGAGAAAGCTGCCGGCGCATCCGCCGGTCAGCGGCCGACGGCCGGGGCGATTCGCTTCAAGGCCGAGCCGCCGCCGCGATGCTCCAATCTGAACTGCGTGACGCGATTCGAGGGCGCCTACCTGGCCCCGCGATTCACGCTCGGGCGCGGCACGGATGCCACCGTGCTCGCGCTGAAGTGCGGCTTCTGCGAACGCGAACTGAAGATTGAATACGTCGGTCATGCGCGATCGCATCGCTATTATCGCTTCGACGAAAACCTGCAAGGCTATGTCCGCCAATGGATCGAAGAAGGCTCGCTGGCGGTATTCGACAGCGTGAAGCAGGCCGAAGAGGCCGGCTACGAACCCTACCGGCGCGGGCCTCAGCGCGAAATTATGAATGAAGAGGAAGTCGTTCGTGCGATCGAATCGCTCGCCGACCAGGTGATTGCCGACGTTCACGATATGCCGGGAGTGTCGATTGTGGGCGTCGTCAGTCGCGGCGCGATGCTCGCGCTTCGGCTGCGCGACCTGATTGGAGCGAAGACCGGAGTTCTTCCTCCGTGTGCGTCGCTCGATGCGTACCAACCGGCTGACGGTTTGCATCCGATCGACGGCACCGAGAATTTCAACGTCGAAGACCGCACAATAATTCTTGCCGATGACGTAATTAACAGCGGCTGGACCGTGCAACGCGCGATGGCGACGATCTGGCAGCGCGGCCGTCCGGCCGCGGTCAAACTGGCGGTGTTGATCGATCGCGGGCATCGCGCCGTCCCGATTCGGCCAAACTATGTCGGCAAGAATATCCCGACCTCACGCGGCGAGCGCGTGCAGGTGCGCCTCGCAGCGGCCGGCACGGAGAGCAAGTCGCACGATCGCGTAATGATCTATTCAATCGTCGAACCGCTGAAAGAACCCGAGGCGGCGCATTGAACTCAATCCTGCTCAGAGGGGGACGGGTGATCGATCCCGCAAGCGCACTCGATGGACAGTGTGACTTGCTGGTGCGCGACGGCAAGATTGCAGCGGTGGAACGGGCCGAGGCTCGGACAAATTTGGACGATGCAACTTTGGTGGATGCGAGCGGATGCTGGATCGTGCCCGGCCTGATCGATCCGCATGTACATTTGCGCGATCCCGGTTTCCCCGAAAAGGAAACGATCCTGACGGGTTTGCGGGCAGCGGCGGCGGGCGGTTTCGCGACCGTGGCGGCGATGGCGAACACGTCGCCGGTCAACGACAGTCCCGCGATTACGCGTTACATGCTCAAGCGCGCCGGGGAAGCCCATTGCGCACGGCTGGCGCCGGTTTCGGCGGTCACGCAAGGGCTGCGCGGGATCGAGCCGGTGGATTTCGCCGCGATGCTTGATGCGGGTGCGCGATTGTTTTCCGACGATGGAATCCCGATCGATGATGCGGCGGTGCTGTCGCGCGCGTTGCATGAAACCAGGCGGCTTGGATTTGCGGTTGCGCTGCATGAAGAGGATCGCGCGCTGTCATGCGATGGAGCGTTGAACGCCGGCGCGGTATCGGAGCATCTGGGCGTCAGCGGTTATGCGCATTCGGCGGAACCGCAACGCGTGCGCCGCGATCTCGCGATAGCGATCGGCTCGGGCGCGGCGGTTCATGTCGCCCACGTGTCCACGGCCGAGTCACTCGAACTCATCCGCGCCGCGCGCCGGCATGGCGCGCAAGTCACCTGCGAGGCGACGCCGCATCATTTCACGTTGGACGAAAGCGCCGCGCTGACTTGGGGGCCGAACGCCAAGATGAACCCTCCGCTTCGCAATCGCGATGATGTCGAAGCGCTCCGTGCGGCGATTCGCGATGGCACCGTTGACATGATTGCGACCGACCACGCGCCGCACGATCCGAAATCGAAGCGGATGGAGCAACTCGGCGCCTTTTTCGGTCCGGGGCACCAGGCGGCGCATCTCGATCACGACGCAGCCGAGATATTCGCGCACGCGGCAAACGGAGTCGTGGGTCTTGAGACATCGCTCGGACTTGCGCTCGACCTGGTGCATCGATCTTTGATCGAACCGGCGCGTCTAGTCGAGATGATGTCGCTCAATCCAGCGGCACTGCTGCGGCTGGAGGCAGGTACGCTTGCGGTTGGCGCGGTCGCGGATATCACGGTGATCGATCCCAATCTCGAGTGGACCGTTGCGCCGGAAAAATTCCTGTCAAAGAGCCGCAACACTCCGTTCGCAGGGATGCGGCTGAAGGGCAGGGCGGTGCTGACTATCGTTGCGGGCGAAATCGTTTACGACGGGAGGAAGGCGTAACGGATCGATGAGCAAAGGGCGCGAAGCGATACTGGCGCTCGCCGACGGGCGAATTTTCCGCGGCCGCGCATTCGGCGCGATGGGCGAGGCGGTGGGCGAAGCGGTCTTCAACACCGCGATGACCGGCTACCAGGAAGTGCTGACTGACCCGTCGTACAAGGGCCAGTTGGTCTGCATGACTTATCCGGAAATCGGCAACGTTGGAATCAACGCCGAGGACGCAGAGTCGCGGCGCTTGTACCTGGAGGGTTTCATCGTCAAGGAATACTGGGAGCGGCCGTCGAACTGGCGCTCGGAGATGGCGCTTGGAAAGTACCTGGAAGAGGCGGGCGTGGTGGGTATCGAGGGTATCGACACGCGCGCGCTGGTCCGCCATTTGCGCACGCGCGGCGCGCAGGAAGCGGTGATATCGAGCGTCGATCTGGACGCCGAGTCGCTGGTGCGCAAGGCCAAGGCGTCGCCGGGACTGGTCGGCCGCGATCTCGTGAAAGAGGTTACATCCGCTGAGGCTTACGATTGGGACTTCGGGGATTGGAAATTAGGGCGCGGCTACCTCCGCATGAGCCACGAAGCGATGCGCGATGCGCCCGCGATTGTCGCGCTCGACTACGGAATCAAGCTGAACATTTTGCGCCGGCTGGTGGCGACCGGCTTTCGCGTGAAGGTGGTCCCGGCGGCGTCGAGCGCAGAGGAGATACTCGCGCACAACCCCGACGGAATTTTCCTGTCGAACGGACCCGGCGATCCTGCGGCGCTGCCGTACGCTTACAGAGCTATCGCGGGCGTGTTGGGCAAGAAGCCGGTGTTCGGCATCTGCCTTGGCCATCAGTTGATCGGGCTGGCGCTGGGCGGCAAGACTTACAAGCTCGACTTCGGCCATCATGGCGCCAATCATCCGGTGATGGACTTGCGCACCCGGCGGGTCGAGATCACGGCGCAGAACCACGGCTTCGCGGTCGATGACGAGTCATTGAGAAGACGTGCGAAGCTTTCGCATCTGAACCTGAACGACAACACCGTCGAAGGCCTGCAGGGAACCGGAGTGCCGTTCTTTTCCGTGCAATATCATCCCGAGGCCTCGCCCGGGCCGCACGATTCGAGCTACCTGTTTGCGCGATTCAAGAAACTGGTTGAAGCGTTCCCGCGTTACGGCGCGGAGGCGCTGGACCGAATCCTTGCCGCCGAGGCATCGGCGCGATGACCAGATCAACGCATCGACTCGATCCAAGTTCGACATATCGGGACTACCAAGTTGCCGCTTCGTAAAGATTTGAAATCGGTGTTGCTGATTGGCTCGGGGCCAATCGTCATCGGGCAGGCGTGCGAGTTCGATTACTCGGGCACGCAGGCGGTCAAAGCGCTGCGCGAGGAAGGGCTGAGACTCGTCCTGGTCAATTCGAACCCGGCGACGATAATGACCGATCCGGACCTGGCGGATCGCACCTATATAGAGCCGATGACCGTGGCGGTGCTGACGAAGATCATCGAGCGCGAGCGTCCGGACGCGATCCTGCCGACGGTCGGCGGGCAGACCGCGCTGAACCTGGCGATAGAGCTTGCGGAGGCGGGCGTACTCGATCGATTCAAGTGCGAACTTATCGGGGCGAAGCTCGGGGCGATCAAGAAGGCCGAGGATCGCGACCTGTTCAAGCAGGCGATGTTGAAGATCGGGCTCGAGGTGCCGCGTTCCGCCATTGCGCATTCGGCGGCCGACGGCGAGCGGGTGCTGGGCGAGCTTGGCCTGCCGGTGATCATCCGGCCGTCGCGAACGCTGGGCGGAACGGGAGGTTCGATCGCGCGCGAACTCGACGACTATCGCGCCAAGGTGGCGTACGGACTCGAACAATCGCCGAGCCACGAAGTGCTGATCGAGCAATCGGTCGAAGGGTGGAAGGAATTCGAGCTCGAAGTAATGCGCGACATGGCGGACAACGTCGTGATCATCTGCTCGATCGAGAATCTGGATCCGATGGGCGTGCACACGGGCGATTCGATAACGGTCGCACCCGCGCAGACGCTGACCGACAAGGAATACCAGATCATGCGCGACGCGGCGATTCGAATCATCCGCGAAATCGGCGTCGATACGGGCGGATCGAACATCCAGTTTGCGATCGAACCGGGCACGGGACGGATGGTCGTGATCGAGATGAACCCGCGCGTGTCGCGGAGTTCGGCGCTGGCGTCGAAGGCAACGGGATTTCCAATCGCAAAGATCGCGGCGCGGCTGGCAGTGGGCTACCGCCTTGACGAGATTCCCAACGATATCACGCGCATGACGCCGTCGTGTTTCGAGCCGACGATCGACTATGTGGTGACCAAGATTCCGCGCTTCACGTTCGAGAAGTTTCGCGGCGCGGCCGACGAGCTGGGGCCGCAAATGAAGTCGGTCGGCGAGGCGATGGCGATAGGGCGGACCTTCAAGGAGTCGCTGCAGAAGGCGCTCCGCTCGCTCGAAATCGGATCGCACGGGCTGGAGAGCGGCCTCTCAAAGCCGCCGAACGCTCTTGCGACGGCGCAAATCCGCGCTCAAGTCGCGACCGCGAGCAGCCATCGCTTGTACCATCTGGCGGACGCTTTACGGCTGGGGATAACGCGGGCGGAAGTTTACCAGTTGACCAAAATCGACCCGTGGTTTATCGACGCAGTCGCGGAACTGGTGGCGGAGGAAAAGCGCGTCGCGCGCGAGCCGCTCGGCGCATCGTACTTCCGGGAGTTCAAGCCGATGGGATTTTCCGATCGGCGGATCGCGGAACTGCGCGGGGTCGATGAGGCGGCGGTGGCGTCGGCGCGGCGCGAAGCGGGAGTGACCCCGGTTTTCAAATCGGTGGACACCTGCGGCGCGGAATTCGAGGCGTTCACGCCCTACCTCTACTCGACTTACGAAGGCGAGGACGAGGCGCCGCCCACCGCGCGCAAAAAGGTGATCATCCTGGGCGGCGGGCCGAACCGGATAGGGCAGGGCATCGAGTTCGACTACTGCTGCGTGCACGCGAGCATGGCGCTCAAAGAGGGCGGCTTCGAAACGATCATGGTGAACTGCAACCCCGAGACGGTTTCGACCGATTATGACATCTCGGATCGCCTGTACTTCGAGCCGCTGACGTTCGAGGACGTGATGGCGATTGCGGAGCGCGAGAAGCCGGTCGGCGTAATCGTGCAGTTCGGCGGGCAGACGCCGCTCAAGCTCGCCGTGCCGCTGGAGCGGGCGGGCGTGCCGATTCTCGGGACGAGTCCCGACGCGATAGACCGCGCGGAGGATCGCGAGCGATTCAACGCGATGGTCGCGCGGCTCGGGCTGCGCCAGCCCGACGGAGTGTTGGCACGCGGGCTGGAGGATGCGATCGCGGGCGCATCCAAGGTCGGATACCCGGTACTGATCCGGCCGTCGTACGTGCTGGGCGGACGCGCGATGGAGGTGATCCCGAACGAAGAGGAGTTGCGCCGATACGTGACGCAGGCTCTGCAAGCCTCCGAGCGCCATCCGCTGTTGATCGATCGCTACCTGCAAGGCGCTATCGAAGTGGATGTGGACGCGATCGCCGACGGCGAGACGGTCGTGGTCGGCGGAATAATGGAGCACGTCGAGCACGCCGGGATTCATTCGGGCGACAGCGCGTGCGCGATCCCACCGACGACGCTGAGCGCCGCAATCCAGCAGGAGCTGATCGCGCAAACCGAAATGCTGGCGCGCGAACTCGGCGTGATCGGGCTGATCAATATTCAGTACGCGATCTATTGCGGCGAAGTTTTTATCCTGGAAGTCAATCCGCGCGCGTCGCGCACGATCCCGTTCGTCAGCAAAGCGATCGGCGTGCCTCTGGCGAAGTATGCCGCGCTCGTGATGGCCGGGAAGAAGCTCAGCGAGATTGGGTTCACGACGCAACGCGTGCCGACCCACGTCGCGGTCAAGGAGTCGGTGTTTCCGTTCGGGAGATTCCCGGGCGTCGATACGATTCTGGGACCGGAGATGAAATCGACCGGCGAAGTGATGGGAATCGACACGACCTTCGCGATGGCGTTTGCCAAGGCGGAGCTGGCGGCGGGGTCGAATCTACCGGATGGCGGGTTGGTGTTCATCAGCGTCCGCGACGAAGACAAGCGACACCTCGAGCCGATAGCGCGCGGGCTGGTTGTGATGGGATTCGATCTGATCGCGACGCGCGGGACCGCGAATCATATTCGAAATCTCGGGCTCAAGTGCGAACGCGTCAACAAGGTGCTCGAAGGCAGCCCGCATATAGTGGATGTGATGAAGGATGGGCGCGTCGCGATGGTCGTCAACACGCCGGACGCGAGCGGCACGAAGGATTCGTTCTCGATTCGGCGCACCGCGCTGGAACTTCGCCTGCCGTATTTCACGACGATGGCGGGAGCGAAGGCGGCGGTCGAAGGAATCTTCGCGCTCAAGCACGAACCCTTCGAGGTGCGCGCGCTGCAGGATTACCATCACGCGTGAAACGTGCGCTTGGAATCGGGAGCCCCGTTGCGGCGATGCCGGGGATCGGCCCGAAGCGCGCGGCGGCTCTGGAAGCGCGCGGGATCGCGACCGCGGGCGACCTCATCTTTCATCTGCCGGCGCGTTACCAGGACTGGCGCGAGCGCACGCCGGCTGAAGATCTGCGCGCCGGGAGCATCGTCGTCGTCGAAGGCGACCTTGGCAAGATTTCCGAGCGGCCGATGCGCGGTTCGCGGTGGCGCCGGCTCGCGTCGGGATGGCTCAACGTGGGCGGGAGGCAGATTCGGGTCGTATGGTTCAACCTGCCCGCTTACATGCGCGGCTATCTTCCGGGC
This sequence comes from Binatus soli (SeqCode), assembly GCF_050015535.1. Classification (NCBI taxonomy): domain Bacteria; phylum Candidatus Binatota; class Binatia (SeqCode); order Binatales (SeqCode); family Binataceae (SeqCode); genus Binatus (SeqCode); species Binatus soli (SeqCode). The sequence goes on from NZ_JBEKBF010000009.1 coordinate 60,718, forward strand.
GGCGAGCGCGTGTTGGTCCGCGGGCGAGTGGCGGCGGGACTCGACGGCGGAATCGAGATAGTCCAACCGGAGTTGCATCCGCTGTCGGATGGCGAGCCGAAAGGAATCCGTCCGGTTTACCGTATCCCTTCGATTGTAGGGCAACGGCTGTTCGCGAGCCTGGTGGCGCGCGCGCTCGGCGAGACGGGCGACTCGATCCGCGGATCGATCCCCGACGAAGTGCGCGGCGAAGTGCCGACGGTTCGCGACGCGCTCAGCTACATTCACGATCCGCCGCCCGATGCCGACTTCGACGCCCTGGCGAACGGAGAATCGCGCGGCCATCTGGCGCTCGCATTCGATGAACTGTTCGCGTTCGAGTTGGCGCTTTCGATTGAACGCATCCGCAGCGCGCGCCGCGCCGGAATAGCGCTCGATGGATCGCGCGATCTCAGTCAGCGGATGACGGATGAGCTGCCGTTCAAGCTGACGGGATCGCAGTCGCGTGCGATAGAGGAAATCGGCGCCGATCTGGCGCGGCCGAATCAGATGAACCGGATGCTGATGGGCGATGTCGGCAGCGGCAAGACGATTGTTGCGTTCTGGGCAATGATCCGGGCGGTCGAATGCGGGCATCAGGCGGCGATGATGGCGCCGACGGAACTGCTCGCCGAGCAGCACTGGCGCGGCTTCGCGCGCGTGTGCGGGCGGCTGGGCATAAAGAGCGCGATCCTCACGGGGAGCGTGACGGGTGCGGCGCGTAACAAGACTTTGCGCGGGCTTTCAAGCGGCGAAATCGGCGTCGTGTTCGGAACGCATGCGCTGATACAGGAGCGGGTGCTAATGCGCAGACTCGCGCTCGGCGTGATCGACGAGCAGCATCGATTCGGCGTTTTCGATCGCGCGAAGATGAAAGCATTGGGGCCGAAGGCAAATCTGCTGATGATGACGGCGACGCCGATTCCGAGAAGCCTGGCGATGAGCCTGTTCGCGAATCTCGACGTATCGTTTCTCGACGAGCTGCCGGCGGGGCGCACGCCGATCGCGACCGAGATTTACACTGAGGACGATATCGCGCGCGTGCATGAGGAGCTGCGCGCCGAGATAGGCGGCGGCGGACGCGCGTACTACGTCGTACCGTTCATCGATGGCGACGAAGACGAAGCCAAGTCGGTATCCGCCACGGCGGCGCGCCTTAAGAAGGACGCTATCCCCGGCGCGAGAGTCGGCACGATGCACGGCAGGATGGTGACTGCGGAAAAAGATCGCGCGATGCGTGAATTTCGCGACGGCGCGATCGACGTCCTGGTCTGCACGACGGTGGTCGAAGTGGGAATCGACGTGCCCGAGGCGACCATAATCGTGGTGGTCGCGGCGGAACGTTACGGCCTTGCGCAATTGCATCAGCTGCGCGGCAGGGTGGGGCGCGGCGAGAAGCCGTCGCGATGCTGCCTGGTGGCGTCGAGCGACGCGGACGAACCGGCGCTGGAGCGCCTGGCGGTCATGCGCGAAAGCATGACCGGCGCGGAGGTCGCGGAGGCCGACTTGCGGCTGCGCGGTCCGGGCGATTTGCTCGGCGCGCGGCAGACCGGGGCGCTGCCGCTGCGCTTCGTTCATCTAATTCGCGACCATCGCACGATCGAACGCGCGCGCAAGATGGCTGACGACTGGATCCGGCGCGATCCGTCGCTGGCGAGCCGCGAATCGGAAGGCGCGCGGGCGGCGGTCAAGAAAATGCTGGCGCTCGGGTTCAGTCTCGGCGACGTAGGGTAGGGCGGCGCCCTATTGAGCGGCGGACCTAGCGGAGGGTTCGATGCGCGCGGTTACGCCGCCTGATTCGATCGCGCTGGCGTTCCAAATGGCAGGCGCGAGAGTGTCGAAATAGTTCGCGCCCTGTCCGATCACGACCAGCACCGCCTTGGAGCGGGTATCGATGCGATGCGGGGTGGAGTCGCCCAGCAAGCGATCGAGCAAGGTCTGATAGACGGCGGCGAAGTGGCGGGCAGTCTGCTGGTCGCTGAACGCGAGCATCCAGATCACGTTCACGCCGCGGCTCTCTTGCAGGATGATCATGCGGTCCGCGATCCATCGCGAGGCGAGTCCGACTTCGATGGATTGTTTGCCCAGATTGCGCTCCAGGATGACGCGCAGGAGCAGCTCGCCGTAGGTATCGTCGTCGGCTTTTTTCCAGCCGCTCATGATCCGGTCGTAGCCGGCGAGCTCGATTCGCGGCTGGGGCGCGGCGCTGTCGAAGTAGAGCGCGGGATGCAGAATCTGGTGGCTCGACTGCGGCGGGTTGCGATAGAGCGCATCAACGCCAGGCCATCCACCGCGGCGATAAGCCGCGGCGACGAAGCGGACGCCCTCGGAATACTGGAACAACAGCGGAGCGCTGAGGCCCTCGGGCGTGCCGGGCGCCTCGGCGGCGAGCGCTTGCGGGAGGTTCTTGAGATTGTCGGCGAGGGCGTCGGCGGTGCTGTTGTCCATCCGGCCCAGCGCGTAGGCGAACCCGGCAATGGTCGCATCGCCTTCTGCGACGGACTTTAGCGCGAGCGCGCGATCGTCGTCGTCCTTCACTTTGTCGAGGCTCGATTCGAGATCGAAATTCTGATCCTGGAGCGCATGCGTCAGTTCATGCGCGAGCAGCATCTCGCCAACGACGTCGCGCTGAATCATGAACTGAGCCGCGCTGTTCCAGGTGCCAATATCGGCGCCGCCTTCGACCAGAACCATTTCCTTGCCATGCGGATCGTAAAAGCCCGCCACCTGGCTCTTGAGCAGCTTGAGCGACTCGGCCTTGAGATCGATACGCGAGGGAAAGAGGCCGGTGAGCGCGCCCGCGACGGCGTCGACCTGGATCTGGTTGTCGGTGTAGTCGCGCATCAGGTCGGCCTCCATCATGGCCTCGGCCTCGTCCGGGGATTTGACGACGAGCGGAACCGGTTGCTTGAAGCGAAGCTGGCGAAGATCCTGTATGCCGGTCTCGATCTTTTCGGCCTGCTGTGAATTAATCCGGCCGCCGTTGACGAGCGAGTAGGCGCATCCCCAGAGAAAGATCAGGGTGGTGACAGCGCAGATTGGCCACCAGAGCCGTCGTGCGAAGTAGGTGGCGCGGCTGGTCATTCGGTGACGATCACGACTGGAAGTCCAAAACGGGCGGAATCGGATGCGCGCGCCTCGGCTGCGGAGCGAGTCGCGAATGCGCCCATACGTACACGGTAGTAGCGGCGATGGTCGGCATCAAGCCGATCGACATGAACGTCGGCGTAGTAGGCGGCCAATTTGCTTCGCAGCTGCTCGGCGTTCCGTTGCTCGGAAAATGAACCTACCTGGACGAAATAGCGCAGCGGCGCGCCAACTTCGCGAGAGCCGGCCGGCTTGCTGATCAGCGAAATACGAACCCGCGCGGTACCGTGGTTGAGCATACCGATAATGCGCGCCGCCTTTTCCGAGAGATCGATCTTGCGGCCCTTCAGGAACGGTCCACGGTCCGTAATCGTCACTTCGACGGAAAGGCCGTTGTCGAGATTCGTGACCATCACGCGGCTACCCAACGGAAACGCGATGGAGGCCGCGGTAAGTTCCTTCTGGTCGTAAATCGAGCCGGCCGAGGTTTTGTGACCGTGGAATCCCGGCCCGTACCATGAGGCCATCCCGACTACCTGGGGCGTCGGAGTTGGCTGCGGTACAGCAGGCGCGGGGGGAGGACTCGGGACTTGGGCGGGACGGGAAAGCGAGCAGGCGGCGAAAAGCGCGCTCATTGCGATCGTCAGAGCGATCCGGCGGATGGCGCCGTGGTTTCGAATGCCAGACACGTCAACAACCCTCGTCTGATTATAAGAACCCGGCATGCGCGGCATAAGACCGCACCATGTTGACCGATGTCGACTGAGACGCTTCGAGAGCCGTCGATAGCGTGGTAGCATCTCGGATGTTTAACGCAACCGCTGGATAAGGGCGCGATGCTGCGGACGAGGCAGGACCTGGAGGAAATAGAGTCGCACACGCTGGCGCCGTATGCGATGGCGTCGCGGGCCAGTCGCGGCCGTCGCTTTGCCGAACCCGAACATCGGATTCGCACTGTCTTTGCGCGCGACCGCGATCGCGTTATCCATTCGGCCGCGTTTCGCCGCCTCGAATATAAAACCCAGGTCTTTGTTAATCACGAGGGCGATTACTACCGCACACGGCTGACGCATACGCTCGAGGCCGCGCAAATTGCGCGCACAGTAGCGCGGGCGCTGGGTCTCAACGAGGAACTTGCGGAGGCGGTAGCTCTGGCGCACGACCTGGGGCATACGCCGTTCGGCCACGCCGGCGAGAAAGTGCTCAACGAGCTGATGACACCGTACGGCGGCTTCGATCACAACGCGCAGAGCTTGCGCACCGTGGACTGGATCGAGATCCGGTACCCGAATTTTCGCGGACTCAATCTGAGCTTCGAGGTCCGGGAGGGAATCATCAAGCATTCGCACTTCCAGGATCGTCCGGAAGCGCAAGAGTTTGACGCGAGCACATACCCATGCCTCGAAGCGCAAATCGTCGATCTGGCGGACGAAATCGCATACCTGGCGCACGACGTTGACGACGGGTTGAAGGCGCAGATGCTGACGGTCGACGAGCTTAATCAGTCGGCGCTGTTCAGAGAATCGGCGGCGGCGGCGCGCGACGCGGATCCCCGGGCCGAGATTCGCGTGATCCGCTATCAGACGGTCATCAGGATGATTGACGCGATGTCCACCGATTTGATGATCAACCTCGCCGGCGAGCTGGAGCGCAACAAGATCCGCAGCGTCGAGGACGTGCGCAACGCGGGGATGGCGCTGGCGTGTTTCGGCGCCGCGATGGGCGCGAAGGTCGGGGAAATCAAGCAGGTCATGCGCGATCGCCTGTATCGGCATTACAGGGTCAGCCGAATGACCGAGAAAGCGGGCAGGGTGGTGGCGCGGCTTTTCGAAACCTACATGACCGAGCCGTGCCAGATGCCCGAGCACGTGGTCGCGCGCGCGGAGCGCTACGGCGAGCCGATTTCGCGTGCGGTGGCGGACTACATAGCCGGCATGACGGACCGCTTCGCGCTCGACGAATATCGCAAACTCTTCGATCCCAATGAGCGCGTCTGACGGACAGAAGCCGCCGAGAAGGATGCACGCGCGGCGATCGCTCGTGATCCGGCGAAACGATCACATCGGCGACCCCGTGGGGCTGGCATTCCTCGAGTCGCCGGAAACCAACGGCGATGCGGTTCTCGAGCGGCTGCGCGAATACCTGGGCGACAAGCTGAAACTCGTCAAGGCGGAAGTATCGCACGGCGAGATCACCGTGGAAGTCGAATCGCGGGGATGGGCCGAGGAGGGCGCGCGGATGGCCACCGCCGCGCGCGACCTATATCAGAAGGGAGCGAGGCGCGCGGCGCTGTCGATGTATCGCGATGCGCTCGAACTCGACCCGCTGAACGCGGAGGCGATTTTGAGACTCGGCTTTGCGCTTGCCGAGCAGGAAAAATTTGCGGAAGCGTTCGCCGCGCTCAAGCGCGCGCGTGAGTTTGGCGCCGACGGCGTCGAGCTGCTGATCGCGATGGGGCGATGCGCGGCGGGCTTGGAGCGAGGCGCCAATGCGGTTGCGTACTACGAAGAAGCGTTGAAGATAGAACCGCGCAATTTCGTAGCGCGCAGGGCGTTGCACGCGCTGGGCCGCAAACCCGCAACGCCAGGGAAGGAATCTGGCGCTGTACGGAGCGGTCGCGATTAGCTAGAACTGTGCCAAATTCGCTTTTCACTGTTCACTAGGAGCATTCATTGGCAATGGTCAAGATCGTCTATTGCATCAGCAAGCTGCCGGGTATGAGCAACGAGGAATTTCATCGTTACTGGCGCGACATCCACGGTCCGATCGCGGGCATGATTCCAGGCTGCCGCAAGTACGTTCAGAGCCACACGATTCATCGCGCGCTCGGGGGGCGCGAGCCTTCGTTCGACGGCGTCGCGGAGTTGTGGTTCGATGATTGGAAGGCGCTGGAGACTGCGATGGCGAGCAAGGAAGTCGCAGCCGCGCTCGAAGACGAACGCAAGTTCATCGATCATTCGCGCACGGCGTTTTTCATCGCCGAAGAGCATCACGTAATCTGAGCCGGATAAATGCTCGAAACGGGGAGCGTTGGAGTACTTAATGATTTCAGGCGTTTTTCGATTTTCAGGCATGTATCGTAGTTTACATAATACTTCTTATGCGAAGCTGCGCTACGGCAGAAAGATAGTAGCCATAGCCGCGTTCGTTGGCGCCGTGCTGTTGTCCGGCGTCGGGAGCTCGGTGCTCGCACAGAACGGGCGGGCGGCCTCCCCTGCCGGCGCCGCCGCGTTCGCCACAGATCCCGCACGCGACGCCGTGTTGAAGAGCTATCTGCAGAAGCACTTCAAGATTCCCAATCCCGCACTAATCGAGCTGGGCCCTGCTTTCAGGACGCGGTTTGACGGACTGCTCGCACGGCAACTGGTCGTGAGCAATGAGCAGGGACAGAGGGTCACCACCACGCTGTTTTTCGACAAAAATGAGGACAAGGCGATCATCGGCCAGTTTATCGACGTCGGTACGGAGCCGTGGGGACGGGTTAATATGGGCGCCGTGAGCCTGGACGATCGGCCGATGCTGGGACCGGCAGACGCTCCGGTGACGATCGTTGAGTTTGCCGACTTCGAATGCCCGTTCTGCGCACACGCGTTCAGCATGCTCGAGACCCTGGTCAACACGACATACAAGGGCAAGGTGAAGGCAATTTACAAAAATTACCCGCTCAACGCGCATCTGTGGGCGATCAAGGCCGCGGAAGCGGCCGAGTGCGCGCGGCTGCAGAACCCGGCGGCGTTTTGGGACTTCGCACGCTACTTCTACACCAACCAGGGTTCGATCAACCCGGAGAATCTGCAGCAGCATGTGGACAAGCTGGTCAACTCTCAGAAGCTCGACCGGCCTTCACTGAAGGCGTGCATGGACAATCCGCAGACCGAGGCTCGCGTGAAGCAGGATCAGCTTGACGGCAACTCGGTTCAAGTCACGTCGACGCCGACCTTTTTCGTCAACGGAATACCGGTAGTGGGATTGCCCGACGGGAAAATCCTGGAATTCGTGATCGACTCGGAGCTCGGGGAGAAGCCGCCGTCGGCCAGCGCGCACTAGTGAACGGCGACAGGTTGCGGGCCAGCCGCCGCTGCTGAAGGCGGCGGCAGCTCGGCGGGTGCACCGAGCAGCGCCAGCGATTCCATTACGTCTTGGCGCTGCTGCGCGAACGGATGGGCGGCGAGGAAGCCGCGATAGGCGGCGATCGCGCCCTGCTTGTCGCCCGATTTCGCGAGCATCCGCGCCACGCCCAGCTCCGCCCTCGCCTGCTCCGGCCCCGGATCGGCCGCGGCCTGTTGATAGGCGCCTGCCGCTTTCTTCCAATCCGCCATTCGCTCGTAAACCACCGCGAGGTTCGTCAGCGCGAGACTGCGGAACAGCGGGTCACGCTCTTCGGCGAGAAATGCAACGAGCGAATCGCGCGCGTCCGCGAGGTCGCCATCGGCCAGATATGCGCTCGCCATGTAAAACCGCGCCAGGCGTCCAAGCCGGCGGCCCGGCTCTTCATCGGCGAGCTGCTTGAACTGCGTTTCGGCGGGGTTGTTCTGGCCGGCTTTGAGCGCGGTGATCGCGTCATAGAACCGGGCCGACGCAATATTGTCGCGATGGCGCTCGTAGTAGTACACGCCAACGGCGATCGCTCCGATAAGCACAACGACTGCGGTTGAGATCAGCACCTGGGTGAGATTGTTGACCAGGAAATCGCGCGCGCTATCGACCAGCGTCGTGAGCTCGTCGGGCGCCCTGAGTTCCTTTTGGGTTATTTTTTTCCGGCGATGGGTAGTCGGCGGCATCGAATGCTCCAGCGGGCGCCGCCCGGCAGAGGATCAGAGGAGTTTAGCGCGCTCGCGGCTACATCTTGTATTTGAAATCCTCGGGCGACATCCGCTCGAGAATCTCGGACCATTTGTCGCGCGACACACCGGCGAGGTTCTGATCCGAAGTCTGCTGTTCGCCCTGGGATTCGTGGAGCTCGCTGGAAGCTTCGAGCACTTTCTTGGCCACATAGATGGGCGACTTGGTGCGCAGGGCCAGGGCGATGGCGTCGCTCGGCCGCGAATCCATTTCGAGCGCCTTACCGTCGCGCGTCTTGACCCGAATCCGCGCGAAGTAGGTGTTTTCGCGCAACTCCGTGATCTCGGCCGACTCGACTGTCGCGCCGAGATCGGCCAGCAGATTGCGCAGCAGGTCGTGCGTCATCGGGCGTTGCGGCTTGATCCCTTCGAGCTCGGTGGCCATCGCGGTGGCCTCGAGCGGACCGACCCAGATATGCAGGTTGAGCTTGTTGTCGGGATCCTTCAGGACGACGATGGGCATCTTGGTCGAAGGGTCGAGCGTGATCCCGCCTACAATCATCAAAATGAAGTCTTCCCTGTGACCGGCCATAGACGGGCTCACCAACTGTTTCTCCTCAAGCGCGCGCGGCTTCAAGTCGAAATCCCGCGCATCGCCTGGAGAAAATATCTTGGCCCAAAGACGCCGTGTGGTCAACCGAACAAGCCGCGCAGCTGCGAGGATCGAGTCCCTCAGCCTGCGACCAAGCGATCGACCACCCGATAAAGCTGGTTGAGATTGCGGCACTCTTCCACCAGGTCGCAGTGCGCGGCGTAGCGATCCATTTCGCTGTCGCCGAAGCCCCAGGTATTGCGGCTTTCAGGATTAAGCCAGATCACTTTTTTGGCGCGCTGGCGGATTTCACGCAAGCACCAATCGTGCGGCAGATTGTAATTGTTGCGCGCGTCGCCGAGCACGATGACGGTGGTGCGCTTGTTGACGGCGCCCAGATGATCGGTGACGAAGTTGCGGAACGCATAGCCGAAATTCGAGTGGGCATACACGTTGATGATATCGCCCGTGAGCGCGACGTCGAGCGCCTCCTTGGCGTCATTGTTGCGAAAGCACTCGGTTACTTCTCCGATGTCGGCGACGAAGATGAAGCTGCGCACGCGCGAATAGAGATCCTGCAGCGAGTAAACGAACTGCAGCATGAAGCGCGACGCGTTGCGCACCGAATCCGAAACGTCGCACAGGATTACGACCTGCGGTTTCTCTTTCTTGCGCTTCTCGAAGCGGAGCTTGAACGGAACGCCGCCGTATTTGAGGTTCTGGCGAAGGGTGCGCTTGATGTCGAAGCGGCCCTTCTTGGAACGCTTGCGGCGCACGGTGATCACGTTTTTGAGGCGCTGCGCGAGGCGCGTCACCGCCTCGTTCATTTTCTTGAGTTCTTCTTCGGTCAGGTAATAGAAACTCTTCTCGCCGATCTGGTTGAGGCGCTGATCTTCCTTCTGCTTGATGTCGCGTTTCTCGCGCTCCATCCGGACGTAGCGGCGGATGATGTCGTCGAGCGCCTTGAGGCGGCGCTCGAGATATTCTTCCATTTTTGCCTTGAGCTCGGAGCCGATGTCCATCTTCTCGAGCTGCTCGCGCAGTTCCTTGATCTCGGCTTCGATCTTATCGAGGCCGAGCTGGCGAGCGAGCGCGCGCGCAAAGTAGTTCTCCTCGATCGTGCGCTCGATCCCATTGAGCTTGACGGCGCGCGAGGCCTCGCGGATTTTACGCTCCATCTCGCCCGAGTTGTTCTGCAGCAATTGCCTGGCAAGCTCGGAGAGATTCTTGCCTTCTTTCTGAAGCATCTTCTCGACTTGATCGAGGAATTTCTGAAATTCCTGATCCGACATCGAGAGCGCGTTCTGCACGGCCTGGCTCGCCTGCTTGATAATCTCGCCGAGGCCGGAAAAGTAGATATCGAACAGTTCTTCGAACACGGGCAATTCGCTGGCCCGCTTGACCATCGTGGCCCGTAGCGCGGCGCGAAACGCATCGCGCTCGCTCAGTCCGGTGACTTCGGAAGCGCTGAATGCGTCGAGCGTTTCCGCCAGTGAGACGCGCACGCCGTTCTCGCGCAACAGGTTGGCAAATTCTACCAGCTTCTCTTGCATCGTTGCGCCGTGCCCTACCCTGCTGCTCGTTCAAGCCGCCGCGCGTTCAGTTTAGTAGATCCTTGTCGCTGCCGGCCTCGGTGCCGCGACGCGCGCGCACGCGCCGCACGTAGTCCTTGAGTTCTTCCTGCGCTTTGCGCACATCGCCCTCGTACTTGACGATGGTATCGAGCGTCTCGGTGACGAGTTCCTGATCGAGACTGTTCACGTTGAGGAGCGTCAGGGCCTTGACCCAATCGAGCGTTTCGCTGATGCCGGGCGTTTTCTTGAGATCGAGTTTGCGCAGCGATTGCACGACGGTGACGACTTCCTCGGCGAGCTTGGTCGCCGCCTCGGGGACCTTGAGCTTGACGATCGCAAGCTCCTGCACGCGATCGGGAAAGTCGATGTACAGATGCAAGCATCGCCGCTTGAGCGCGTCGGACATTTCGCGCGCGTTGTTCGAAGTCAGCACGACCAGCGGAATGTGCTTGGCCTTGAGCGTGCCGAGTTCGGGCACGGTCACCTGAAAGTCGGAAAGCAATTCGAGCAGAAACGCTTCGAACTCGGCATCGGCCTTGTCGATCTCGTCGATCAGCAGGACCGACGGCTGCTCGCTGGAAATAGCCTTGAGCAGAGGCCGCGGCAGCACGAAGCGCTCGGAGAAAAAGACTTCGTCCTGCGCGGCGATTCGATCGACCGCCTCGGTCAAGCTCTTGGCGCCGACCAGCACTTCGCTGATTTTGTCTTTGAGAATCTGGGTATAGAGGAGCTGCTTTGCGTACTCCCATTCGTAAAGCGCCTTGCCCTCGTCGAGGCCTTCGTAACACTGAAGACGGATCATATCGAAGCCGAGCGATGCGGCCAGCACCTTGGCCAGGTCGGTCTTGCCGACGCCGGCGGGACCTTCGACCAGGACGGGCTTGCGCAGTTCAGTTGCCAGGTAGATGACGGTGGCGATTCGCCGGCTGGCGATATAATTGTTCTTGGCGAATCGCTCGATTACGTCCTCGATCGATGAAAACATCCATCCTCCTCGACGCCGGAAGCTGAAGGGGCGAACTCCGCGCGAATTAGATTAAATATCATGGCCGGTTGACGCGAGGAAACCCACTGGAGTTGGCGGGTAGCGGCGCCCTCGCCTGCCCTTGATCACTCATCGCTCCACCTCCACACCATCCACCCATCAACTTCATTCTACCCATATCGTTCGACTTGTGCAGAGGTTCCCTGGCAGGCGAACCCCCCTTGCCGGCGCCGCCGAAGCAGAGTGGATCAAAACGGCGCCTAAAACCTTGCCGAGGGAGGCCGCTTGGTTTATAAAGCGGGCTGAAACCAGATAGGCAGAACGGAGATCCGTCTTACACCTCATGATAAGCTGGGGGATCCTGGGAACCGGTTACGCGGCCGGACGGTTTGCCGATGGACTTAAGTCAGTCCGCGGTGCGCGACTGATGGCTGTAGGTTCGCGCAGGCAGAGCTCTGCCCGCCAATTTGCCGGTTTGCTTGCCGTGCCCAGAGCTTATGCTTCGTACAGTGAACTTATACGGGACAAGGACATCGACGTAGTATACATCGCGACGCCCAACAGCAGCCATCGGGACCTAAGTCTTTATTGTCTGAATGCGGGAAAGGCGGTTTTGTGCGAGAAACCCTTTACTTTGAACCACGCACAAGCTCGTGAGGTCGTAGATCTGGCGCGTCGCAAGCACTTGTTTTGCATGGAGGCGATGTGGACGCGGTTTTTGCCCGTGATGCGCGACGTCAGAAAGCTGATCGATAATCGCGACATTGGCGACGTGCAATTGCTGATCGCTGGAATAGGTCACGCCGTACACGCCGACGCGCAAAGCCGGTTCTTCAATCGCGCTCTGGGTGGCGGTGCGCTGCTCGATCTGGGCGTTTATGGTATATCTTTGGCTTGCCATTTGCTCGGCGAACCGAGCAGGGTCACGGGACGCGCGATCCTCGGACCAACGGGCGTAGACGAGCAGTGTTCAGTCATCCTTGAGTACGCGAAGGGCCAACTGGCGGCGATAACCGCCAGCTTGCGTACTCAAGGTCCTAACGAGGCGGTGGTGATGGGGACGAATGGGCGGTTGCGAATCCACGAGCCCTTGATCTGTCCATACCGGATTTCCTTGGAGAAACTCCAGGGGCAAACTGTACAGTCGCCCTCGGCGCCGCGCTGGAGGAGCATAATTAGCCGATCGGCCGTACTTAGAAGGCTTTGGCTGGCGCTCAACGCGGTCGGACGTGTGAAAACTACGGTCCGTTCGTTCCGCGGCAATGGCTACAACTACGAGGCGCAGGAGGTGGTTCGCTGCCTTGAAAGCGGAAAGACCGAAAGCGAACTCATGCCGCTGGATGGGACTATCGGGGTCATGAAGATTCTGGATGATGCTCGGCAACAATGGGGCCTTTCATACCCCGGTGAGCATTGCCAGATGAGTCCTAACGTCAATTAGGAGGCCTTCAACGCGTGACACGCATCGCACTCGTGGGTTGCGGTTACGTCGCGGATTATTACGTCGGAACGCTGCGCGCTCATCCGGAGCTTAAGATTGCGGGAGTTACCGACCGCATTCCCGAACGCGCGTCCCGGTTCGCGGCCTACTATAAGTTGCCCGTCTACCCTTCGCTTGAAGCGGTGTTGAATGACGAGTCGGTGCAGATAGTCGTTAACCTCACCAATCCGCAAAACCATTACGCGGTATCGCGGGCCTGCTTGGAAGCAGGCAAGCACGTTTATTCTGAAAAGCCGCTGTCGACGCTTTTCGGCGAAGCGGAGGATTTAGTAAAACTTGCGGAGCGGCAGCGGCTTTACCTCGCTTCGGCGCCGTGCGGCATATTGAGCGAGACTGCCCAGTCGATCGCCAAAGCGCTGCGGCAAGGAAGGATCGGACGCCCCTTGCTGGCTTACGCGGAACTCGACGATGGCTTCTTGCCCCGCAAACGCTACCGGAATTGGCGCAGCGACTCGGGCAGTCCATGGCCCTGGCAGGATGAGTTTCAGGTCGGCTGCACATTGGAACATGCCGGCTACTATCTCTCGTGGCTGGTCGCCTTTTTCGGCCCCGCGGAGACCGTCACCGCGTTTTCTACCAGCCGCTTGCCGGAGCATCAGGCCCCGGATTTTTCGGTCGCATGCATTCGTTTCGTCTCCGGAGCGGTGGCCCGTCTGACCTGTAGTATTCTAGCTCCCAAAAATCACGGCTTCACGATTATCGGCGACACGGGCATTCTCTGGACCGACGAGTGCTGGGACTATTTACGTCCGATACGTATTCAGAAGTACGGCCTTTTCTACCGCGTTACGGAAAAGTATCCCAGTCTCAGACATTTCCCACTAATTGGCGGAAGAAGGTATCCACTAACGAAAAGTGGGGTAAATAATCGCTATCGGCGGACGCATGGGATGGACTTTGCCCGCGGCATCGCGGAATTGGCGGCCGCGATCACAGAGGGCAGGACGTGCCGCCTATCGCCGCGCTTTTCGTTGCACGTTAACGAACTTGTGCTTGCGATCCAAAATTCCGACGAGGGCGGTGAAACCTATCGCGTTGCCTCAACCTTTGACCCGAGTGATTTGCTGAATTGAGTCATATCAGCGCCTTGGCATGGGTAGCGATACAGTTGCGGTTGTTAACAATACTGCAGCACTGCCAGCGCCGGCGTCCGCAGTCAGTTTCCGAAGTCCCAGCTCTCCCCAGCGTGATACCGTGCCAGCACGTTCTTCGCGATCAGGATCCTGTGGACCTCGTCCGGGCCGTCCGCGAGCCGCAGCGTCCTCGCCCCCTGGTACATGGCGGCGAGCGGCAGATCGCCCGAGACGCCCGCCGCGCCCCACACCTGGATCGCGCGGTCCACCACCCGCTCGTAGGCCGCCGGGACGAAGACCTTGATCGCCGAGATGTCCGTGCGCGGGTCGGCGCGGCTGTCCATGCGCTCGGCGCAGTGGATGGTCATCAAGCGCGCCGCCTGGATGTCGATGTAGGAGTCGGCGATGAACCCTTGAATGAACTGCTTGGTCTCGAGCTTGCCGCCGTGCACCTCGCGCATCGTGGCCCGCTCGACCATCAAGTCGAAGGCCCGCCACATCTGCCCGACCGAGTTCATGCAGTGATAGACGCGCCCCGCCCCGAGACGATCCTGTGCGGCCTGATGGCCCGAGCCTGCCTGGCCCAACTGGTTAGCGAGCGGCACGCGCACGTCGTCGTAGGTGATCTCGCAGTGGTCGCTCGGCCTGCCCCAGATCTCGATGCCGCGCACGATGCGAACGCCCGGCGTGTCCTTGGGCACGATAATCTGCGTCATGCGGCCGTTGTCGTCGCCTTTCCCTCCCGTGCGGCACATGACGATCAGGAAGTCGGCGCGAAACCCGTTTGAGGTGAACCATTTGTGCCCGTTGATCACCCACTGGTCGCCGTCGCGGCGTGCGGTGGTCTTGATCGACCGCGGATCCGAGCCGGCTGAGTCGGGCTCGGTCATGGAGAAGCCGGACTCCATCTTGCCCTCGGTGAGCGGCACCAGCCACTTGCGCTTCTGCTCCTCCGTGCCGTACTTGAGCAGGATTTGCTGGTTGCCCGAGTTGGGCGCGACCACGCCGAAGAGCGCCGCCGCTCCCATACTGTAGGCCAGCACCTCGTTCATGTACGCATGCTCGAGGAAGCCGAGACCGGCGCCACCATACTCCGGCGGAAGATGCGGCGCCCAAAGGCCCGCCTGCTTCACCTTCTCCTTGATCGACTCCCGCAGCTCCCGAGCGCCGCGCCGCTCCTCCGCCGTCGCGCCGTCCCGCCACCCCGCCCAGAGCTCCCGCTCGTTGGGCAGGATATTGCGGTTGACGATCTGCGCCGTGAGCGCGCGGATCTCGTTGATCCGGGGGTCGAGCGTCGGGATGGGTTTCACGTTCATCTGCATGGTGGCCTCCTCTGTCGGCTCAAGCGTAGCGCGGCGCCACCGCGGTCAAAACTTGTCCCGCTCCCCTTGGGGTCAAAGGCCACACTTCACAAGCCTTGTTAGCCGGAATTTCCATTCTAAAAACCTGATTTAGACTCGCACCGGCGCCAGGCGGTTTGCAAACGCGAAGTTCGAGGCGGGGTTTGAGTCCTCGTCTTACGGTCAACCCGGTGTCGTTACTGCCGACATGTGTGTGTACTGTTCTGTATACATTAGCATACAGCAGGGGGTGATCGGGTTGATCGCGAGAATGGCCCTTGTGCGGAGGGGCGGCCGGCTGCCAATTTTGTATGGATGTGCACGCTGGCGATTTATTTTCAGGCGACAACGAAACGCGAATTTCCGGTGGTGATCGCCGCGAATCGCGATGAATTCCTCGACCGCCCCGGATGCGAGCCGACTACCCTGCTCGAGAAGCCGCACGTAGTCGGCGGCAAAGATCTCAGGGCGGGAGGCACGTGGCTCGGAATCAACGAGTATGGAATTGTTGCCGGGCTGCTGAATCGGCGCGCCGACAATGGCGCCAATCCGCAGGCGCGATCGCGCGGGCTGCTATGCCTGGACGCTCTTCGGCGCCGGACCGCGGCGGAAGCGGCAGCGTTCGCCGCCCATGAGCGCGGCTCCGACTACAATCCATTCAACCTCCTGATGGTCTCGCGGACCGAGGGGTTCGTCGCATACAACCGCGGCGCCTCGATCGAAGTTGTCGCACTCAAGCCGGGCCTGCATCTGCTGACCAATCTCGATGTGGACGATTTCGAATGTCCGAAAATAAGCGCGTCGTACGGCAAGTTCGCAGAACTCGGCAATCGCGCCGATTTCCAGCGCGATCCGATCGGACAGCGTGCCGCGCTCGGAGCGTTGCTGGCCGATCACAATACGCAGCTCGATCCGCGAATCGGCGCCGCCGCGGGCGGACGGCCCAATGCGCTCTGTTTGCATCTCGATAATTACGGCACTCGGTCGTCGAGTTTGATCTTCATGCGTGGCGATACGCCTGAAATCGCGCACTACTTCGCGCCGGGGCCGCCGTGCCGAACGGCCTACGGTCCCGCAATTGTCCCGCGCGCTCCGGGTGTGGCTCAGGGGCCAAAGTAAGCGGCGATGCCCGCCAGCACGAAGCATCCGATCGCGATTAGCGCAGAGGCGAGAAAAATCGACGCAAGAAACGGCGCCTCGAACAGAAAAAACAGGATGAAGCCCGCGGCTATCGCGACGACGCTCGCGACTATCGCGAAGACCATGCTCACCGTGCGCAATTGCCCCATCGCGAATCTCCCCGCAGGCTGCCGCCGTGAATCAAAAATATTCCCTTGACGCCGAGGCGCACCCGAGTATACGCCGTGGGTTCGTCGAAGAGGTTGCCGATCCCGCAGGATGGGACCGACTTGGGGGTTCTGAATTGATGCACATTTGCCATCCATTCTCGCGCCGAAAACCGATTGCCTGTCTGATTGTCGCGATCGGCATCGCTTTCGTTGTTGCAACCGCGCGTCCAATCCACGCGCAACTGGGGCAGTCAGGGCTCGAATGGCAGCAACGCTTCCTCGGCATCATTCCGCTGGTCAAGCCCGATCCGAAAGACCCGGTGGTGGTGACAGTCAACGGCGCTCCGATTACGGCGGCGGAAATCGCCGACTACGCGAAGACCGAAGCGCGGATGATCAACGCAACCAGTACCGAGGAATCCAAGGCGGTGTTTCGCGATGCGGGCGAAAATCTAATCAACCGGCAACTGCTGCTGCAGGAGGCGGAGAAACGCAAGATCGCGATTCCCGACGCCGAAGTGGCCAATCGCGCGCGTGAGTTCCAGATTGGAGGGGCGGAAGGCCAGACCGTCCCCCAGAACGGCGCGCCGGATGCGCAGTTGATGAACGCGGTGCGGGGATCGATGCTGATCGAGAAAATGCTCGACGACGAATTCCGGGCGGGTCACGTGCAGCCCACCGACGCGCAGATCAAGCAATACTACGGAGAGCATCGCGACCTGTTCGTCAAGGAGCCCGGCGAAGTGCAGATCGCGCATATCGCCGTGAAGATCCCGCCCAACGCGACCGACGCGCAGAAGAAAGCTGCGGCCGAAAAAATAATCAAGTTGTACAAGCAAGCGCTCAAGAGCAAGGACTTCGCCGCGCTCGCAAAGCAAAACTCCGAGGACACCGAATCCGCGGCCAAGGGCGGCGAGCTGGGCTACTTTCGGCCCGGGCAGTTGCCACCGGTGGTGGACAAGATGGTGTTCGCAACGCCGGTCGGGCAGCTGACGCAAATCCTCGAGTCGAATCTCGGCTACAGCTTTATCAAAGTGACTTCGCGGCGCGGCGAAACGATTGCGCCGCTGGCCGAGGTGAAGGCGAAAATCGCGATGTTCATCCTCGACGAAAATGAGGATGCGGTGGTAAAGGCGCTCATCAAGAAGATCGCCAAAGGCGCCAGGATCGAGTTCAAGAACCCGCCCGCGCGGAGCAGCTAACGTCCCGGCAGGGTGTTCGAGTGAACTTTCATTTTTTTCCTCCCAATGCGCTATTTCTCTAGGCGAGGAGGCGGCCGCCGTCCAGTGCCAGTGTCGCGCCGGTGGCGAAGTCGGTGGCCTCGCAAAAGAAGATCACGGCGCGTGCGACGTCCTCCGGCGAGCCCATCTTTTTTGTGAGCGTCCGACTGACCAGCCGCTCTACTTCGCGCTTGCTGTATTCATCGGGCGGCGCCACCATGCCCAGCGCGATGCAGTTCACTTGAACCTCGGGCGCAAGTTCTTTGGCGAGCGCCCGCGTCAGCCCAATCAGCCCGCACTTGGACACCGAGTACGGCAGGTAGTCCTTGTACGGGCGCGTCCCGGCCCAATCGCCGATGTTGACGATTTTTCCGGCGCCCTTCCGGCGCATCGCAGCGCCCGCGAACTTCGACAGAAAGAACGGCGCCTTCAGGTTGGTATCGAGGGTTGCGTCCCAGTCGCGCTCGGTGATTTGCGTGAGCGGTTTGCGCGCGAAGACCGAGGCCGAGTTGACCAGGATGTCGATTCGGCCGAACGCGTCGAGCACGCCGGCGATCATCTTCTCGATTTCGGCGACGTTCTCGAGATTGGCGCGAAATGCCCGGGCCTTGCCGCGCATCCCCGCGATCTCAGCGACAACTGCGTCCGCCTCGGCGTGCGAGCTGCGATAGTGAACTGCGACCGAAGCGCCGTGGTCGGCAAATTTTATCGCGATCGCGCGTCCGACGCGGCGGCCCGCGCCGGTTACCAGGGCAACTTTTCCCTTGAGGTCCATGCGGGAGATTCGCGCGATCAACTCAATCCGGCGCGGCTATTCGCGCCCGGCTCAGCTCAGAAGCGACGCGTGAATCGCCTTGACCAGCGCCAGGTTGTCGGAATGCCCGGTCTTCGACGCGGTGACATGAGCATGCAATGGATGCCCGAGCAGATAGAGATCGCCAATCAGATCGAGGACCTTATGCCGCGCGAATTCGTCGGGGAAGCGGAGCGTGGTGTTCACGACTTTGTCGTCATCGACGAGGATTGCGTTGTCCAAGCGGGCGCCGCTGCCGAGGCCCAACTCCGCGAGCCTGCGAAATTCCCATACGAAGCCGAAGGTGCGCGCCGGCGCAATTTCGCGGCTGTATGCGTCGGGCGAAGTAAGTTCGAAGTGCAACTGCTGAATGCCGATCGGTTTCGGGTAATCGAGCGTGTAGTCGATTATCAGATGGTCAGCGGGCGCGGCCTTTATAAACTCGAGGCCCTCGCCTTCCTCTCCGATGATTATCTTGCGTTCGATTCCGATCGGTTCGACGGTCGCGTCCTGCTCGGTGAGTCCCGCTTCTCCAATCTGTTTGCAGAACTCGAGCGCCGAGCCGTCGAGCGCGGGTACTTCGTCGTCAGTCTTGATGAGGAGGTTGGTGATTCCAAACGCGTGCAGCGCCGACAGCAGATGTTCGACGGTACGGACCGAGCGGCCGCCGCTGGTTAGCGTGGTGTTGTAGCCGGTGTCGGTGACGTTCTCGAAGCGGACCGGAATAGCAGTCTCGTCGGCGAGCGATGTGAACACGATTCCGAATCCTGGCGGCGCGGGATGCAGTATGACGCCGGTCTTGAGCCCGGTGTGAAGCCCCTGCCCGCCCATCACGATCGATCGCGCGATGGTTCGCTGCGGGATCGCGCCGGCGCGGATTGCCTTGCGGCCGGCGGCGCGGAGCTGCGCGCTCAGGCCGCGCGGGTTGGACGGGTCCGCGCCGGCGGAGTCACCCTCCAGCGCCCGCGCGATTGAAGCGAGCAATCCGCTGACCGAGAACGGCTTCTGAATGAAATCGGCGGCGCCGAGTTTGGTCGCCGCGACCGCGCTCTGGATATTGGCGTGGCCTGAAATCATGATCACCGGCACGCGGGGCTGTTCGGATTTGATCCGCCGCAGCAACTCGATGCCGTCCATATCGGGCATCCACACGTCGAGCAGAACGATCGCAGGACTCTCTCGCGCAATCAGGTCCATCACACCCGGCGCGTGGCCGGTATCGACGACCCGAAAGCCCTCGTCGCTCAAGATTCCACGCAAGGCAGACCGAATCCGCTCCTCGTCATCGACCACCAACACGGTCTCATTCACGTCAAATTGTCTCCGGAAATCGCGTTTCGTTGTAGCGCGGTGAGGGTCGCATCAGCCGGTCGCCTTTGCGAATTGTAGGTCTTTTACAGGAAACTCGAGCACGAATCTACTTCCTCGCGGCGGGTTATCGGTCACGCGGACGAAGCCGTGATGGTCGGTCACGACTGCGGAAACAATCGCGAGGCCGAGACCGGTGCCGCCCTTTTTGCCCGAATAGTAGGGCTCGAAAATGCGCGTGCGCAGGCGTGGATCGATGCCCGGGCCGTTGTCTGCAACTTCGAGAGTTACGATTGAACTGTCGGGCCGCCGATGGCTGCGCACCTCTATCAATGGATTAGCGCCGTTATGACTGATGGCGGTCACTGCGGCGACCGCGTTGTCGAGCAGGTTGACCAGCGCGCGCTTCAACGCTTCGCGATCGATCAGGATGAGCGGAATCGCGGGGTCGAGCGCGAGCGCGAACTCGACGTTGGGATGCGCCGCGCGGAAATTCGCGACGGTCTCACCGGCGAGCGCGTTGATGTCACCGGGAACCGGGTTCAGATGCGGCATCCGCGCGAACGCCGAAAATTCATTGACCAGCCGCTTGAGATCCTCGACTTCGCCGATGATGGTTCGCGTGCATTCCTCGACCAGCGTCGATTCGATTCCCGGACGCGCGCCGAGCTGGCGCCGAAGCCGTTCGGCTGAAAGCTGGATGGGCGTCAACGGATTCTTGATTTCGTGCGCGATTCGGCGCGCGACTTCGCGCCACGCCTCCATCCGCTCGACCTTCGCTATCTGGCTGACGTCCTCGAAGAACAGCACCGTTCCGGCCGGCTCGTCGGGGGTCTCGCCCAGCGGACTGGCGGTCATCATCAGCTCCGTCTCGCCGCCTGCGACTTCGAGCTTGACCGTCGAGCGGGCCTCCCGGGGGCGCGTGGCGAAGGCGAACACGTCGTCGAGCACGCGGGCCAGCGCGGGCGGGAACGCTCCCTGGTAGTTGCGCCCGATAACGGCGGCGGCGCTCAGATCGAGCAGCCGCTCGGCGCACGGGTTGATCGTGGTGATGACGCCGTCATGGTCCAGCCCGACGACGCCCGCCGACACGTTGCGCAGCAGAGTCTCCGTGTACTGGCGCCGGCGCTCGAGTTCGGCGGCGGAAGCGCGCAGATCGGCAGTCATCTGGTTGAAGGAATCGACCAGATGCCCGATCTCGTCGTCGCCCACGGCGGGGATGCGGAAATTGAGATCGCCGCCGGCGATCGCTTGCGTCCCGCGTGCCAGCGACTTGATCGGGCCGGTGATTCCGCGCGAAAGAAATATTCCGAACCAGCTCGCCAGCGTTACCACCACCAGCCCGATCAGCGCCAGCGTCAGCATGTAGCTGTTTATGATGGGCTGGCGAAGAATTCGCAGCTGGAAGTAGTCTTCGGATACGCGCGAAATGTTGGTCGCGCGCGTCGCCAGGCTCCGCGGCAGATAGTAGTCGACCAGTACCGCGCCGAGCACGGTGTCGGTTTCGCTCGAGACGTAAATCGGCGCAGAGCCGCGGATTACGTCGGCGCCGCCGAGCCGGTCGGTGCGGGTGAGCGCCTGTCCCTTCAGCGTTTGCGAGATGATCGGAGAATCGGGCGACGCGCCGATGCCGGTGGGGGTTTTGGGACTGATGTTGATCAGCAGCAGTTTCCGATCGGCGGAGAACACCTCGATAGTGCCAAGGTTGTATTCCTGCTGGCGCTTGGCGATGAACGCTTTGAGGTTGTCGCGCTTTTGCGGAGCGAGCAGGCCCTGAGCCGAGATCTCCCCCGCCAGCACGCGGGCGAAATGCGACGCGTTGTTCGCCGAGTTCAGATAGTAGGTCTTCGCGATCTCCAGCGAGTCATTGAGAATTTGTTCGTACTCGGGATTGAACCAGCTGTTGATGTCGGCGTGCAGGAACACCCCCGACACGTAAAGCAGGAACGCGCTCGGGATCAGCGCGACTGCGATGAATCCCGCGACCAGCCGGACCTGGAATTTCGAACCAATCAATCCGCGCCGGCGCTCGAAGATGACCTTGGCGAGATTGCGTCCGACCAGGAACAGCATCAATCCGAGCAGTAAAAAGCTCAGGTTGAAGAGCGAGATAACCGCCAGATTGGACACCAGCGAGGTGTGACGCGTGAGCGGCGGCAGCTCGGTCTGCGCCAGCACGAACGCGACCAGAGTCACGCCCGCAACGCCGACCGCGATCAGCTCGCGACGGCGCCGCTTGCGCTCTGCAAGCCGATGCGGGCTTACGGATTTTTTCGCTGCCAATTCGTCAACGCCTCATCAGCCAAAACAGCAAGCTCACGGCGATGCTGATAAGAACGCAGGTGGCGAGCGGGAAATAGAAGCTGAAGTTGCCGCGACGGATGTAGATGTCGCCGGGCAGCCTGCCCATATACGGCACCGACGACAATCCCCACAGCGCCAGTCCTACGGCCACGATCGCGATACCGGCGAAGACCAGGCTTTTTCCTATCTGCGCCATCGCAGTGCTGACTCAGCACTGATTGTACTAGACGGGTGGCCCTTGCAATACCCGGCCGCCCTGCCCCGCTGCGAGGCGCTATGCGTGGGCGTGCGCGTGCGATTTGGCGCCGGCCGCCTCGCGCGCCGCGAGCGTCTCCTTGATGATTTTCTCCGCAACCGGACCCGGCGCCTCCTCGTAATGCGAGAAGTGCTGCTCGAACGAGCCGCGGCCCGACGTGATCGAGCGCAGGTCGGGCGCGTACTTCAGCACCTCCGCCATCGGCACCTGCGCCTTGATCACCTGGCCATTGCCCTTGCTGTCCATCCCGAGCACCTTGCCGCGGCGCGAGTTCAGATCGCCGATTACGTCGCCCATGCATTCATCGGGACACGCAACTTCGAGCGCGACGATCGGTTCGAGAATGATCGGTTTGGCTTTTTCCAGCGCCGCCTTGAAGCCCATCGAGGCTGCAATCTGAAACGCCATGTCCGACGAATCCACATCGTGATAGCTGCCGTCAAATACAGTGACCTTGAGGTCCACCATCGGATAGCCGGCCAGATGTCCTTCGACCAGCGTGTTGCGCACGCCCTTTTCGACCGACGGAATGAAGTTGCGCGGGATCACGCCGCCCACGATGCTGTCCACGAACTCGAAGCCCTTGCCGCGCGGCATCGGCTCGATCTTGAGCCAGCAATCGCCGTATTGCCCGCGGCCGCCGGATTGACGCTTGTACTTGCCTTGCGATTCGGCGCGTCCCTTGATGGTTTCCTTGTAAGGAACCTTGGGCGCCTGAAGCTCGACGTCCACATTGAATTTTCTGCGCAGCTTCTCGACCGTGATTTCGATATGCATCTGGCCGGTGCCCGACAAAATGATGTCGTGGGTTTGCGGATCGCGATGCATTTCCAGCGCGAGGTCCTCCTCGATCAGCTTCTGCAGCGCCGCCGACGACTTCTCCTCATCGCCTTTGCTCTTTGGACGAATTGCGAAAGACATCACGGCCGCCGGACGCGTCAGCGGCGGCATCACGAGCACCTGCGCTTTCTCGTCGCATAGAGTGTCGCCGGTGGTGGTGTCCTTCAGCTTGGCGACGGCGACGATTTCGCCCGCGATCGCGCCGGCGATCGGAGACTGCTTCTTGCCTTCCAGGCGCAGCAACTGGCCGAAGCGCTCCTTCGATTCTCTTGTCGAGTTGAACACAGCCGCGTCGGTCTGAGCGCGCCCCGAAACGATGCGGAAGATCGAGAGCTTGCCGGCGAACGGATCGATTATCGTCTTGAACACCAGCGCGGCGAACGGCGCCGCCGGATCGGCGGGACGGCTTACCGGCTCGCCGGTCGCGGGATTCTGGCATTCCACCGGCGGACGTTCGTTGGGCGCGGGCAGAAACGTCGTCACTGCGTCGAGCAGCGGCCCGATTCCGATATTCTTTGCCCCCGATCCGCAGAAGACCGGCGTGATCTTGCGCCCGACCACGGCCGCGTGCAGCGCCGCGCGAACTTCAGCGTCGTCGAGAGTCCCTTTGTCCAGATATTTTTCCAGCAGCGCGTCGTCGGTCTCGGCTACCGCCTCGAACAACGCGGTGCGCGCCGCTTCCGCGCGGGCCTTGAGCTCGGCCGACAATTCCTCTTCCTTGAATTTGCCGCTGGTGTCGGCGTAGGTGAGCGCCTTCATCGCCAGCACGTCGACCACGCCCGTGAAGCCGAGCTCTTCGCCAATCGGGATCGTCAGCGCGACGGCGCGCGCGCCGAGAACCTTTTCGAGGTCCTTCATCGCGGCGTCGAAGCTGGTGCGCTCGCGATCGAGCCGTGACACGAACGCGATCCGCGGCAGTTTCAGCTCCTCGGTCGCGGCCCAGATTTTTTCCGATTCAACCTTGGTGTCGACGCCCGGACTTATCAGCATCACCACCCCGTCCACCGCGCGCAAAGTCGTGATCGTTTCGGGCAGGAAAGCGGCGTAGCCGGGCGTGTCGGCGAGAATTACTTCGGTTTTTTTCCAGTTGAGATGATTAAACGCGGAACTGATCGAAATGTGATGCTTGGTTTCTTCGGGTTCGAAGTCCATCGCCGCCGAGCCGTCGTCGGGCCGCCCCAATCGCGGCGTCGCGCCGGCCGTGAACAGCATCGCATCGGCCGCCTGCGTCTTGCCGGTCCCGCCCTGCCCCACGATTGCGATAGTTCTAAGCCGTCCGATTTCCTCAACAGCCATAGAGAGCACCTCTCAGCCTGCCCGGCGGGACCAGCGCCAATTCCAAGGCGCCGCGCCCCCGCTCGATGCAGTTTTTTATTTTGCGTTAATCACATACGGCCTACTCGTAGGCCCCCTCCACGCTCACCTCACCCGCGACGATTCTCTCGACCCGGTCTCCGATGTCTAGCAGCAGTGCACCTCTCCCGTCGATTCCCTTTACCACTCCCGACTGGCGCCGCCCGCCGTCCACGATTGCGACGCGCTTGCCGGTCAGCGCCGAGTAGCGTTCCCACGCGGGACGAACCGACTCGAAGCCGCGGGTCAGGGTTTCCATATAGCGGGAGTCGAGCAGATTAAAAAGCGAATCGGCGATCGCAATCCGGTCGCATGGATGCCCGGTCGCGATACGCATCGAGGTCGCCTTGTCGCGCAGCTCCGGCGGGAGGTCGTCTGCCGCGAGATTGATATTGATTCCGATGCCCAGCAGCACGCAGTCGAGGTTCTGGAGCGCGTCGGTCACAGCCTCCGCGATTATGCCGCCCGCCTTGCGCCCGCCGAGCCATACGTCGTTGGGCCATTTGAGCGCAACGATCCCCGGCGCCTCGCGCTCGAGCGCCTCCGCCGCCGCGACTCCGGCCACCAGGCTCAGGCGTGGCACGTCGGCCAGTGGAATCGGCGGCCGAATGATTATCGTCGTGTACAGATTGACGCCGGCCGGCGAATGCCATGTGCGGCCCATCCGGCCCCGCCCCGCGCTCTGACGCTCCGCGATCACCGCGGTGCCCTGCTCGGCGCCACCCGCGGCCAGCTCCCGCGCAGCTTCCTGGGTGGAGTCGATTTCGTCGAAATAATGTATTCGCCAGCCGATCCGGCCGGGCGCGCCGCGTTCGATTGCAAGATATGGATTCTGAGGCATTACTTTAAGTTTTTTCAGCGAATCCGCAGCCGCGTAGCGTCGGACGGGGAGCCCGCCAATCAGATCGCATCGATTCTCATGCTGATATCCGGAAATCGGGCCGAATGAGTCAGCGCACCGACGGAGATTAAGTCGGCGCCCGCTTCCGCAATCGCGCGAACAGTCGCGAGTGTCACGCCGCCGGAGACTTCGAGCTGGACTTTCGGTCCCGCGAGCGCGCGCGCTTTGCGGACGTTGTCGAGCGTCATGTTGTCGAGCAGGATCGCATCTGCGCCGGCCTTAAGTGCTTCTTCAACTTGCGCGAGCGTCTCGCATTCGATCTCGATCTTGAGCGTGTGCGGCGCCATCCGGCGAGCACCCTCAATAGCTTTCGTCACTGTGCCCGCCGCCGCGATATGGTTTTCCTTGATCAGCACGCCGCTGTCCAGGCCAATGCGATGGTTATGCCCGCCGCCGACGCGGACCGCGTACTTCTCGACGACGCGCAGGCCCGGATGAGTCTTGCGCGTGTCGATGATCTTCGCGTGCGTGCCCGCGATCGCATCGACGAACGCCCGCGTCGTGGTCGCAATTCCCGAGAGCAGCTGCACGAAGTTGAGCGCAGTGCGCTCGCCGATCAGCAGTCCCGCGAGCTTGCCCTCGATTTCCGCGAGAATACCACCCGCTTTCAGTTCGGCGCCTTCGGGCGCAAGCGCAACCATTCGCGGCTCGGCGCCTGCAAGCCGCATCACGGGCTCAATCAGGATACCGCCGGCGAGAATCATCCGCGGTTCTTTGACCGTGATTCGTGCGCGGCCCATCTTGCCCGGCGCGACGGTCGCAGCCGTTGTGATATCGCCCTGCCCCACGTCCTCGGCAAGCGCCCGCTTGATGAGTTCGGTCAGGTCGAGTTGGCGCAGGAGTTCCATGCCATTTAATTCTCAGTCGCCGGCGCCGAGTTCCTGAAGTTGGATGTCAAGAAGGTTTTTCTGACTATTCAATTCCTCGATTTTTAGCAGGGTTTCGGCTTTAGCTTCGTCCTTCGCGTGCAGCCAGAAGTTCCGATCTTCCCTCCGAATAATATGGCGATCCAAGTGGTGGACCACCTCGTTGCGCTTCTTCAGCAAGGTTTCCCGTAACACCTGTAGATCGAAGTTTGCTGGATGTGAGACCCATACTCGCGCGCGTGGCAATTGCTTTGGGAAAAACCCGGGGATCATTTGCGTCGACTCATCGGCCGCTTCGAGTTCGTTCAACTTTGCGAGTGTTTTTGCAAAACCCTTCCATGATACGAACAGGATCTGGTCTTGTAAGCCAATCGCCTTCCACTTCGCTTGAGCCCGCTGCCCCGGTTGCCATCCGAGCAGCGAGCGCAGCGAGTTGATGGCCTCGGTCGCCTCGATGCAGTGATTCATCGCGGTTTCTTCCGCCGCCGAAAGCGGATTCGTCACCGACGCCTCCGGATACTTCGCGATCGGCAGATGCGCTGCGAGATTCGGCTCGTCCAGATATGGCCGAATCACCTGCCAGATTTCCTCCGACACGAACGGCATGAACGGATGGATCAAGCGCAGCATCTTGTCGAATACGTTGACCAGCACCCATCGCGCGGCCGCCTGCCGTTCGCCGCCGGCCTTGAGCGGCTCCTTGGACAGCTCGATGTACCAATCGCAGAACTCGTGCCAGATGAACTGGTACAGCTTCATCGCAGCGACGTTGAATTCGTAAACGTCGATCGACCGGGTGACTTCGCGAATCGTGTCGTCGAGTCGCGACAGAATCCATCGCTCGGCCAATCCCAGCTTTGCGGTTTCGATGCGCGGGAGCGGTTGCGGCGCGCCATCGAGATTCATCATCACAAAGCGCGCCGCGTTCCAAATCTTGTTCGCGAACGCCCGCGACGCCGCGAATCTGTCGTGCGACAGGATTACATCGCGTCCTTGCGCGGCCAACTGCGCCAGCGTGAAGCGGACCGCGTCCGCCCCGTACTGTTCCATCAAATCGAGCGGGTCAACCACGTTGCCCTTCGACTTGGTCATCTTCTTGCCAAGTTCGTCGCGCACCAGCGGCGTGATGTACACGTCCTTGAACGGCGCCTTGTCCGTCAGCTCCAGTCCGAACATCATCATGCGCGCGACCCAGAAAAAAATGATGTCGAATCCCGTCAACAGCAGGCTGGTCGGGTAGTACTTCTCAAAGTCGGGCGTGTCGTCCGGCCATCCGAGCGTGGACATCGGCCACAGGCCCGAGCTGAACCAGGTGTCGAGCACGTCGTCGTCCTGGATGATGTCGGAGCCGTCGCACTCGGGGCATCGCGACGGCCGCTCGGCCGCGACAACCAGATGGTCGCATCGCGCGCATCGATAGGCGGGAATCCGATGGCCCCACCATAGCTGGCGCGAGATACACCAGTCGTGGATGTTCTCCAGCCAGTTGAAAAACGTGTTCTCCCAGAACTTCGGATGAAAGGTCGTGTCGCCCTTGCGCACCGCTTCGATCGCGCGATCGGCCATCTCCCGCATCCGCATGAACCATTGCTCGGAAAGCATCGGCTCGACGATCGTGTCGCATCGCGAGCACACGCCGACTGCGTGCGAATGCGGCTCGATCTTTTCGAGCAGCCCGGCGTGCTCGAGGTCCTTGACGATTTGCTTGCGCGCATCCTCGCGCGCGAGGCCGCGATATGCGCCCGCGTTTTCATTCATCCGCGCCATCCCGTCGAGCACCGCAATCTGGTCGAGGTCGTGACGCTTGCCCAGTTCGAAGTCGATCGGGTCGTGGGCGGGTGTAACTTTCAAGGCGCCGGTGCCGAATTCGCGATCGATCGCGGCGTCGGCAATGATCTTTATCTCGCGGCCCATCAGCGGCAGACGAATTGTCTTGCCGACGTAAGATCGGTAGCGCTCGTCGCCGGGATTCACGGCGACCGCGGTGTCACCAAGCATCGTTTCGGGCCGCGTCGTTGCGATCGTAATCGCACCCGTGCCGTCGGCAAGCGGGTAGCGAATGTACCAAAGGCTGCCCTGAACGTCTTTGTGATCGACTTCGAGATCGGACAGCGCCGTTTCGCATCGCGGGCACCAGTTGATGAGCCGCTTGGCGCGGTAGATGAGACCCTTGTTGTAAAGATCGACGAAGACTTTCGTCACGGCGCGCGAAAGACCCGGGTCCAGCGTGAAGCGCTCGCGGCTCCAGTCGCATGACGCGCCCAGCCTGCGCAACTGGTTCAGGATTCGATCGCCGTAAGTCGCGCGCCATTGCCAGACGCGATCGACGAACGCATCCCGGCCGAGCAGATGACGGTTTTGGCCATCCTTCGCAAGGTCCTTCTCGACCGCGTTTTGCGTCGCGATTCCGGCGTGATCGGTGCCGGGCAGCCACAGCGTGTTGTAACCCTGCATCCGGCGCGCGCGCACGATGATGTCCTGCAGCGAGACGTTGAGCGCGTGGCCGAGATGGAGCTGACCCGTGATGTTCGGCGGTGGAATCACGACCGAGAAGACTTTGCCCTCGCGCGCGGGATCGGCCTTGAAGTAGCCCAGCTCGATCCACTTCTGAAACCATCTTTCTTCAGCAGACTTCGAATCAAATGTCTTGGGCAAATCCACCGTGAGTATCCTGATGCCGCCGATCCTCCGATATTTTCCGCGATCCCGGAATCGCTCCGTCGAAAAAAGGGCGCGGCGCGCCCTTCGCTCAAATCATATTGTCCTCGCTGTCACCTCTCAAGCGCGCTGCTTTGAGGGCAAGGCGTCCCGTTCGATCAAATGGCTTGTAAAAGCGAGGGGGTTAATAATATCGTGCGCATGCCCGTGGGGATGGGTGAATTCGACTCCGGAGGGGAAATTTCTATGGCTGACGCGTTTCGCAAACTGGCTATGGCAGCCGCGCTTGGAACATTGCTTCTTGCGGGCGGAATGTCGGGTTGCAGCTCGATCTCCACTGACCGCGCCGATTGCAACGTCGTGAAGTTGCAGACGGAATCGGGCCGTTCCGATGCTGAGATCGCGTCGGCCATCGGCGCCAGCGTCAAAGATGTCGCAAAATGCCACGGACCTGAAAAGTCGGGCAACAAGACCTCGAATGACGCGATCCCTTCGGCCTATTGAGCCGCACCGCGACCGAGAGGCGCCAGTGAAAAGTGAAAAGTGAAAAGTGAAAAGCGGATTGGTGCGAGAGAGGGGACTTGAACCCCTACGAGCTTGCGCTCACAAGGTCCTGAGCCTTGCGCGTCTGCCATTCCGCCACTCTCGCGAGCGAGACCAAGAGTATAGCGTTTAACCGGCTGATGATTCCAATTCAAGACGGGATTCCAATATTCGCGCGGCGTCTTGAGCGCGCAGCCCCAGTGAAAAAGTGAAACACAATCTGCGGTTGCGATGAGTGACCGGGTGCGCGGCGCGATCGCGCTTGCCCCGGCGCCGGCGCCGTCATCGCTCGCGCTGGACTTGAGTGCGGGCGACGGCCTTTCGAGCCGTCTCCTTGCGGAGCGCGGATGGCGGGTAGTATCGACCGAGTATCGAACCCGCAAACCCGGCTGGGTGGCGGTCAACCTCAATCACGATCTCCCGTTTCGCCCGGCGCGCTTCGACCTGGTGATGATGCTCGAAGTGATCGAGCATCTCGCCGACATCCCGCACGCGCTCGGTGAAATAGCGCGCGTGATGCGGCCCGGCGCGGTCGCGATCGTCACCACGCCCAATCGCCTGAACGTCAGCTCGCGAATACATTACTTGCTGAGCGGCTATTACAAGGGACGGCGTGCGCCGTTGGCGTACCGCTATCGCGTCGCGGACGGCCGCAACTGGCACGTGATGGGCCTCAACGACCTGCATTGGATCGCATGGGGGGCGGGACTTCGGATGGAGGCGCTCGGGCGCAGCCGGCGCAAGTTGCGATCGCGAATCTTTGCGCCGATTCTGTGGCCGTTGATCGCGGGCTTCTCGTGGATGCTCTATGGGCGGGGCGCAAAAGAACCGGCACAGCGCAGAATCAATCGTGAGCTGCTGGGGTTCATGACCAGCGCGAGTCTGCTGATGGACGAAAATATCATCATGCGATTTCGCAAGGTGGATGGCTCCGATTCGCGTCAAGATTGAAGAGCATTGAAGACGTCTGTCATCGTCGCGACTCACGGCAGGCCCGCATCGATTCGGCGGCTGCTCGCAAGCCTCGCGCCCGAACTCGCGACTGGTTCGCGCGAGATAATCGTCGCCGAAAATGGCACGCCGGCGCCGATCGAGCTGTCGCTCGAAGGCGTGGCGCTCAAGCATCTGCACGAGCCTCGCGCCGGAAAATGCCGCATTCAGAATCGCGCAATCGCGCAGGCGGCCAGCGAAAGCGAAAGCGAAATCCTCGTCTTCCTCGACGACGATCTGATCGTCGCGCCGGGCTATCTCGAAGCGGTCGAGCAGTTCTTTGACACCCATCGCGAGTTCGCCGCGATGAAGGGGCGGATCCTCCCGGCCGAAGATCCCGAAAAAAAGGTCGGGCCGGTGGCGGTGTACCTCGACCTGCCGATCGCCGATCATGGCGAAGAAATAATCGAAGTGCGCGGAGTGCTCGGCGCGAATATGGCTTTTCGTGCAGAGGTGCTTAAACAAGTGGGATCGTTCGACGAGCGCCTCGGTCCGGGCGCGGGCGGGCACGAGGAGGAAACCGAGATGTCGCAGCGAATCCGGCGCGCGGGCTTTCGAATCGGATACGCGCCAAAGGCGCTTGTCTATCACGAAGTTGACGCCGCACGCGCCAATCGCGAACGATTCATCAGAATTGCGCGCGAGCGCGGCCGGTGCCGGATGCTGCATGAGAAGCATTCCAGCCTGGACGTGATCCTGAAGAATGTGATCGCGCTGACGCGGCTGCGGATTGCGCAGTTGACGGGCGCCGCCATCCCGAGAATCGCGCGCGAGGAACGCAGACTCGCAATCGCGCGCGGAATGTTCGACGGTCTCGGCGGCTAGAAACGCGCCGCGCGCCCTACCCTGTCGATTCAATCAGCGCGTTCAATTCGTTTGCGTAGCGCGTCCAGGTAAAGTTTTCGGCCGTCTCGCGGGCCTCACCGCCAAGACTTGCGGGCGCGTCAAACAAGGCGCCGAGACGAAGCGCGACCTCGCCCACATCGTCGGGATTGTCGACTCGAAACCCGCGCATCGAGGGCGGGATCAACTCCGCAACGCCCGAGAACACGCTGGTCATCACGGGCAATCCACTGGCCATCGCTTCCATTACGACGTTGCCGAACGGTTCGAACAGCGACGGCATCGCAAACGCGTCCGCCGCGTGAAAGATCGCCTCGACGTTGGGTTGTGGACCCGCGAAGACTACTCGAGCGCCGACGTTGAGGGCGCGAGCGCGGTGCGCGAATTTGTCGGCCGCTCGATCGGCGCCGACCACCAACAGAAACGCGCCGCCCGCGACCAGCGGCCATGCTTCGATGAGGAATCCCAATCCCTTGCGCGCGAAGCCGTTGCCGACAAAGACGACCATCCGGGCACTGGCCGGAACTGCAAACTTCCGGCGGATAGCCGCGCGCTCGGACGGATCGGCGCCGGGCCGGAAGCGATCGAGGTCGACGCCATTGTAGATCGTGACCGTTTTTTCAGGCGCGAGGCGGAATTCCCGAATCAGATCGTCGCGAACGAAATTCGACACCGCAATCGCGCGCCTCAGCCCGGGACTTCGGAAGGCCTGGCGCTCGACGAGCATCTGGACCTGATGATACGGACTGATACGCATCGCAGACGCGCCGAGCGCGCCGCGCCATCTTCGCGCCGCGCGGATGTAACTGGCGTGCGCGCCGCCGCCGGAGCGCATCACGTCGGCGCCGACGCATCGCGCGAAGCTCAGCACCAGATCGGTCCCTGCGCGGCGGGCCGCAGGCGCAGCAGTCCACGCGAATCGCATCAGGGACAGGGCGCGTCCGAGCCTT
The DNA here is from genome assembly GCF_050015535.1 of Binatus soli (SeqCode). Classification (NCBI taxonomy): domain Bacteria; phylum Candidatus Binatota; class Binatia (SeqCode); order Binatales (SeqCode); family Binataceae (SeqCode); genus Binatus (SeqCode); species Binatus soli (SeqCode). The sequence continues at coordinate 92,783 of NZ_JBEKBF010000009.1, forward strand.
GGGCCTACGCCGACGCGATGAACATCCCGGTCGCCGGCCGCGCCACGGATCTGGTCTGCGAAAATCGTAATTTGATGGCCCGCTGCGCGCAGGTAATCCGCCGTAACGATCAAATCGCGCTCGGTCCCGCCGCCCGCGCTATCGAAACGGCGCGTCAGAAGCGCTATCCGCATTGAACGACGCTCCGCGGTATTGCCGCCGAACAGGTTTTGCGCGGTGCGCACAAAAGATGCGGGGCCCCTTGCCGTGTGATAATTTCATCGGCGGGATGTGAGGTGGGGGAATGATCGAAATTCAATGCACCAGTTGCCACACCCGCTATCGGATTGATGAACGGGTCCTGCCCGACGATACACCGACCTTCAAGTGCTCGCGATGCGGCCACGTGTTCAACGCGGACGCGGCGCCTGCAAGAGTGCGCAAAGCGGCTCCACCAGCGGCCGAGAGTGAATCGCAGCCGGCGCGCACGATCCGCCCCGCGCGGCCGCGCGCAGGCGAGCTCAAGTCTCCAGTCGAAAGCGACGTAGTCAAACGCGAGCATAGCGCGGGGCTGCGGCCGACGAATCCGCCCGAACCGCAAGTTCGCGTTCAACAATCGGATTCGGACCAGCGCGAGCCTTTCGAGCACAGGATGCCCGAGGCGCCGGCAAATGCGCCGACCGACGAGCCCGCTGATCGACGCGAGAAAGACCGGCACGAACCGCAATCCAATGATCCGCTCAATCGCCCCTTCGGCGACCGCGAGCAGAAAGCCGACACCGGCGAAAATCTGAAATTCGATTTCAGCGACGAGCGCAATGAAATCGGCGACGCGCCGCCGGAGCACGAGCTCGAGCGTCCCGAGCCCGCCGACGGCGGATGGCAGGTGGGCGATGTGCTCGATGAGTTCGAATCCCCGCCGGTTCGCCAGGCCCCGACCCTGATGGCCGAGCCGCAACCGGCCCCGCGCCCGGCGCCCAATCCGGTGCTTCGCGAGGCCGCGCCTCTGCATGCGCCGGCGCCTCGATTCGCACAGCCCCCGGCGCCGGCGAAAGCCGCGGGATTCCAACTGGGCGAGGTCGGCGACGAAGGCGCCGATGCGGCGGCGGCCGGCGGAACTCATGCGTCGGGATTTTTTCTTGCGATGTTTTTCTTCGTAGCGATCGTTTTCCTCGGTGCCAGCGCGCTCATCTGCAACGAGCCCGACGCCAGCGCGCGCATTCTCAGCCAGGCTCCGCGAATCGGCGGTTACTTCGCGCGCCCAATCGTACCGGCGATGCTGGTGGCGCTGCATGACGTCCGCTCGGAGTATTACACGCTCAAGGGCGGCCATGTCGCGCTGGTGATAAGCGGCAACGCGCAGAACGTCGGAGCGCATCCGTTGCATCTGGTCGAGATCGACGCCGATCTGATTGGCGGCGGCGCGCATCCGATCGCCAGCCGGAGCGTCGATTGCGGCAACGAGCTCTCGGCCAAGATGCTTGGCGAGATGACGCCGCGCGAAATCGAATTCTCTCAGGGGTTGAGTCCGCAGAAGGCGTTCGCGATGGAGCCATCGGCGTCGGCTCCGTTCCTGATGGTGTTCATAAATCCTCCTGCGGGCGCCGCCAAGGTTAGAATTTCGGTGTCAAAAGCCGTTGCGACGGCGACCGCTCCCGATTCCGGCGCGAGCTCCCGGCCGCCGGCCTGAATCGAGTCGCCGCGGCTATTCCTTCTCGCGTGCGAGCAGCTCCGCGTATTCATCGGCGTCCATCAGGTCTTCGAGATCGCTCAGGTCCGTGATCTTCACCTTGATCAGCCAGCCGTCACCGTACGGGTCTTCGTTGACGGTTTCGGGGCTCTCGGGCAGGTCTTCGTTGATCTCGATGACGGTTCCGGTGACGGGCGCGTAAATATCCGAGACGGCTTTGACCGACTCGACGACGCCGAACGGATCGTCCTTGCTGACCTTGTCGCCGACCGCGGGCAATTCGATATACACAATCTCGCCCAACTGGTCTTGCGCGTGATCGGTGATACCAACGGTCGCAACGATATCTTCAGTCGCGACCCATTCGTGCTCCTTCGAATATTTGAGCCCCTGCGGGATCTCCATGACTCCTCCCGAAATCGTGAGCGGTGCGCGTTTTGCAGCTGCTTCGCGCCAGGCCGATCGCGATCACATCAATGCTCATCAAGCGCAGTGGAGTCAGTCTTGTCAAGTTCCGCTTCACCCCGCCATGGGGATCGATCATGCGCGCGACTCTTGACTGTTGCGCGTCGATCGCACTAGCCGGCGCACCCGCCGCGATTGCCAGCCGCTCGCCACCCGCCGTATCGTCGAAGCCAGGCGCAAGAGATCGACCGATCGCGCGCAAGCGGAGGACCTATCTGCATGAATGTCGGAATTCCCACCGAAATCAAATCCGACGAGCGGCGCGTATCGCTGACTCCGGCGGGAGTGGCCGCGTTGCGCGCGCACGGTCATCGCGTGATGGTCCAGGCGGGGGCCGGGACCGGCAGCGGATTTGCCGACAGCGACTATCGCAAAGCGGGCGCATCGATCGTAACCGGCGCGCCCGGCGTGTGGCGCCGCGCCGACCTGATCCTGAAGGTCAAGGAACCGCAGCCGCCGGAATATCCGCTGATGCGTCCGGGGTTGATTCTTTTCACCTATCTTCATCTCGCCGCGGACCGGCGTCTTTCACGCGAGTTGATTCGCCGCCGCGTGACGGCGGTCGGCTACGAAACGATCCAGCTCGAAGACTCGAGCTTGCCGCTGCTCGCACCGATGAGCGAAGTCGCGGGCCGGCTCGCGATTCAGGCCGGCTCCTGGTGCCTGCAGGCGCGCAGCGGCGGCCGCGGCGTGCTGCTCAGCGGAGCGTCAGGGGTGCGGCCCGGCAAGGTGGTCGTTGTCGGCGGAGGAATCGCCGGACTGAACGCATGCCGAGTCGCCGCCGGCGTCGGCGCTGAAGTGACGATCATGGATATCAATCCAACGAGGCTGCGCTATTTGAGCGACCTGCTCGGCGGGCGCGTGACCACCGTGATGTCGAATCGGGCGACCGTCGACGAGGAAGTGACCAACTGCGATCTCGTGATTGGCGCGGTGCTGGTCCCGGGCGCCCGCGCGCCGCGGCTTCTAAGCGCAAAGATGGTGGCGCGGATGCGCCAAGGTGCGGCGATCGTGGATTTATCGATCGATCAAGGTGGAATCGCGGAGACCTCCGCGCCGACGACGCACGCACGGCCGACGTTCATTCGCAACGGCGTCGTGCACTACTGCGTGACCAACATGCCCGCGATGGTGCCGCACACGTCAACCTACGCGCTCACCAACGCGACCCTGACCTATGCGCTGGAGATCGCGGATCACGGGATTCTCGGGGCCGGACTGCACAACCCCGCCATTCGCCACGGACTCAACACCTTCGACGGCCATGTCGTGCATCCCGCGGTCGCGCAGGCGCTCAAGATGAAGCCGCACTCGCCGTGGGAATAGCGACAGCAGCGCAGTATTAAGCCGTTGGCACGGGCCGCGCCCCCCAACGGCGGGCGGCCTTAATACTGGGTGCAGGGGCCGCAGCCCCTGCCGCCCACCGCGCAGGTGATTCTTCCTTTGCTAATAGATGCCCTGCGGGCCGGTGTTGTAGCGCTGCTGTCCGGACTTGAGCTCGCCGTAGGTGCCGGTTTCGAAGCGCTGGACGTTTTGATTCAGGTTGAGATCGCCGTGAAGATCGGCGACCGCTTCCTTCACGCCCTCGAGCGCGATCTCATGGGCGCGCACCCAACGCCCGGAACGCTGCACGAAATTGGCGAGGTCAAACAGGTTTTGACTCAAAGCCGCCTGCGACTTGGCAAACTTCGCCGTCCATACGATTTGCCTGCTCTTGAGATCGACGAACTTGAGCGAGAACGCCACCGCAGCCGGACTTGCCGCCGAGTAATCCATCCCGACGCGTTCCTTGTAGCGTTCGATGGTGCCGTAGATCACGCCGTCGGCCGACACGTCATGGCCCAGCTTGAGCGCATTCTCATCGAGGTTCGCGATCGTGGTCGGCGCCATCTTCTGCATCACCGCCGCGACATCCTGCTCCGGGATCGGGTCCCATCCACCTGCCACCGCGACCTGGCTGTAGAGCTCGGCGCTAATCGCCTCTGCGGCTCCTGGAGCCAGCGGCTCGCCACCACCCGGGGCGGCTTCTATCATCGGCATCACCGCGATGCGATTGATGGCGAGCGTCTTGATCGAGCTCACTGCATGCGACTTCACGTCGCGGCGATTGATCGCGTCGCTGACCGCGGTGGTGGTGGAGTTAACCGCGTCCGCCGCGATCGTGGTGCATCCTGCCGCCATCCACAACGCTGCTGCCACAAGCGCCAACCGCGCGGCTCCCGCCGTCCAACCGGCTTTCATGACGTCACCTTGATCCACAGTTCCTTCAGTTGGCGCGGATCGACTTCCGACGGCGCTCCGCTCATCGGGTCAACCGCCTTTTGGGTCTTGGGGAACGCGATCACGTCGCGCAGCGACTCGGTGCCGCAAAGCATCATGCAAATCCGATCGACTCCAAAAGCGATTCCGCCATGGGGCGGCGCTCCGTATTTCAGTGCGTCCAGCAGGAAGCCGAAGCGATCGGTGGCTTCCTCGCGCGTCAGCCCCAACAATTCAAATACCTTCAATTGAAGCTCGCGGCTATGGATACGAATCGAGCCGCCGCCGAGTTCCTGGCCGTTGAGAACCATGTCGTACGCGAGTGCGCGCGCCTTGAGCGGTGCGGAATCGAGCATCGCAAGATCGTCGGGATTCGGCGCCGTGAAAGGATGGTTCACGGAAACCAGGCGCTTGTCGTCGGCGCTGAAATCGAAGAGCGGGAAATCGGTCACCCACAAAAATTTGAGATCGTCAGACTTGTCGAGACCGAATTTCGCGGCGAACTGCAAACGGATGTCACCGAGAACCGGCCGCACTTTGTCCGGCGGTCCCGCGACCATCAACAACGTATCGCCGGCCTTCAATCCGGAGGCTGCAGTCGCCGCGGCTCTCTCGCCGTCGCTCAAATACTTTGCGATCGGTCCCTGCCATCCGCCCTCGCCCGCTTTTATCCACGCCAATCCCATCGCATGGCGCGATTTCACCGACTCGGTAAGCTCGTCGAGTTCACGGCGGCTCAGCGCATGATCGCCCGGGACGTTTATTCCATATACGGATTCGGCGCGCGCGAGAATTTCCGCGAACACCTTGAACGAAGTCCCCGCAAATGCGGCCGTAAGATTTTTCAGCTCGAGCCCAAAGCGCGTGTCGGGCTTGTCGATGCCGAAGCGTTCCATCGCAACGGCATACGGCATCCGCGGGAAAGGCGGCTTCACGTCAACGTCGAGCACGTTGCGATAAACCGACGCGATCATTCCCTCCGCGATCGATTGGATATCCTGGGGCCGCGGGCACGTCATCTCGATATCGATCTGGCTGAATTCGGGCTGGCGATTCGCGCGCAAATCCTCGTCGCGGAAACATCGGGCTATCTGATAATAGCGATCGAATCCGCCGATCATCAGAATCTGCTTCAACAACTGCGGCGATTGCGGCAGCGCGTAGAATCTTCCGGGGTTCACGCGGCTCGGCACGAGGTAGTCGCGCGCACCCTCAGGCGTCGATTTGAAAAGTATCGGCGTCTCGACGTCGATGAACCCGTTTTGATCGAGATGGCTGCGAACCGCCTGCAATGCCTGATGGCGCCAGCGCAGGTTGCGCTGCATCTCGGGGCGGCGCAGATCGAGATACCGGTATTTCAGGCGGATTTCCTCGGCGGTCGCGGCGCCGTCGGTAATTTGAAACGGCAGCGGCGCCGACGCGCTCAGAGTCTCGAATGCGCTGACCAGCACCTCGATTTCGCCGGTCGGAAGCTCCGCGTTGACGGTGCCCTCGGCGCGGCGCACGACCTTGCCCTTGACCGCAACGTAAAACTCGGAGCGCGTCTCGCCGGCGGCCTCGTGGGCGGCGGCATCGTGCTTGGGATTCAGCACCAGCTGGACGATTCCGTCGCGGTCGCGAAGATCGATGAAGATAAGCCCGCCATGATCGCGCCGGGTCTGGACCCATCCCCACAGCGCAACCTCGCGGCCAACGTCGGTGGCGCGAATCGCGCCGCAGTAATCGGTTCGAGGCCAGGGCGGCAGCGGGGAATATTGGTCAGTTTTGGACATTTCCCATCACAGTTAAAAATTAGTTGTCGTCGAAGAATACCTGTGCCCGGCGGCGCAAGAAACAGTCACTCTCCGCGAGCCTCCGCAATCGCGCGGGCCGCCTCTGCCACCGCGACCTCGCGCTGCGTGCTCTGCTTCAGGTCGCGCACCTGCACGACGCCACGCGTCAGTTCGTCGTCGCCGATTATCACCGCGAAGCGCGCGCCAATCTTCGACGCGCGCGCAAGCAACGTCTTCATCTTACGCTCGGACGAGAGCATCTCGACGTTCAGATTCGCCTCGCGCAGATTGCGCGCCACGACGATCGCATGGCGCGTCGCCGCCGGCCCCATCGCAATTATCGCAGCGTCCGGCGCGGCAGTCGGCGCCAATCCGGCCGCTTGTATAGCCAGTGCCATCCGATCGACGCCGATCGCGAAACCGATTCCCGCAACCGCCGCGCCACCCATCGTCTCGACGAGCCCGTCGTATCGTCCTCCCGCCACGACCGTGCTCTGCGCACCGAGACCGCCCGCCATCACCTCAAACGCGGTGCGCGTGTAGTAGTCCAGGCCGCGCACCATGCGCGGATTGACGACGAACTGGACCTTGCCGGCGGAGGCCAGCTCTTTAACGGTATCGAAGTGTGTCCGGCATTCATCGCATAGGTAATCGAGGCTTTTAGGCGCCGACTCGGTGAGCTTCGCATCAATTTTGCAGTCGAGCAGACGCAGCGGATTGCGATCGATGCGATTGTGGCAGTCGTCGCAGAGTTCGTTCCAATGCGCGCGACCCCATTGCACGAGCGCCTCGCGAAAGGCAGGCCGGCACTTTTGGCATCCGATCGAATTAATCTCAACGGTGAACGGCACTCCGAGGTCGCGGCAGATCTCATCGATCATTATCAGGATCTCGGCGTCGCAGGCTGCGTCGGGCCGGCCGAATATCTCGACGCCGAACTGATAGAACTGCCGGTAGCGGCCCTTCTGCGGGCGTTCGCGACGGAACATCGCACCCGAATAGAACAGCCGCTGCTCGGGCTCGGTGCGATCGAACCCGGCCTCGATGTATGCGCGCACCACGCCGGGCGTGCCTTCGGGCCGAAGCGCGACGACAGTTTCGCCCTCGTCGCGATCCGTGAACGTGTACATCTGTTTTTCGACGATGTCCGAGGTTTCGCCGGTCGAGCGCAGGTAGAGTTGCGTGCGCTCGAGCACGGGAATTCGAACCTCTCTCATCGAATAGCGCTCGGCGAGCGCGCGCGCCCGCTCCTCGACGAGACTCATCGCGCGCGCGTCGGCGCCGATTAGATCTCGAAATCCTCTGAGTCGTGTCAGTTCCAAGTGGTCACACTGCTTTCAATTCATCACGCGCGAGCCGAGTTACCGCGCATCAAGTCGCGCAGTTTGCGAAAGCCGACGCGCTCGACGCCTTCATCCGCGATCAGCCGGCGCGCTTTTTCGGAAGTGAAGTACCGGAAGTCAGCCTCGCGCTGGAAAGCGTCGCGCGCACAGCTCTTGAGTTCGTCGCGAGCGAGCGCGGGGTGACACAGAATCTCACTGACGCCCGGCTGCAGAGTGCGAATAAGATTCGTCCAGTAGGATTCGGTCTCACCCACCGACGGCGGCCCGTTGAATACGAGATGATTGGGCGTAACGATTCCAAACGCGTCGAGCTGATCGAGAATCGCGCCCATCCCTCCCTCGCGCATCACGCGGCGCGACACCAGCCTGATCGGCACGCGATACTCATTGGCCAGCCTCACGTAAATCTCGTGATAGTCGAAGCGCAATTGCAATGTCCCCATGTGCGAATCGAGGTGAGTCGCATCGATTCCCGCCGCGAGCGCCTTTTCGATTTGCGCGCGCAGTTCCGCCTCCGCCTCGTCGAGGCGGGCATGCTCGTAAACCTGCGCGACGGTCTGCCATAGATACCCGCGCTCATCGACCAGCGACGGCACAGCTCGCCGCCCCAGCACCGGTCCCCACTTGTAGCGATCCCACTCCGCAGTAAGCGTGAGATGTACGCCCAGGTCGGCGGCAGGATTAGTCCGCGCGAAGTCTGCCGCCTCCTCGAACCACGGGCACGTCACAAGAATCGTTGACGACGTAAACAGGCCATCCGTCAGGCCTCGGATGACGCCCTCGTTCTGGTCATGGCACATGCCAAAATCATCCGCATTGACGATGAGCACGCGCGCGTCCGCCGCGTAGCCGAGTCGTTCAGCGGTTGTTTGCGGGCGATTGCGAATTTTTCCCTTCGGTTCCATCGAATATCTCAACCGGTCGAGTTCGAGCTTCCAAATTTATCGGCCCAATCGGGAAAGAAAAAGGGCCGCCTTTTTGGGCGGCCCTCTCTCGAAGTGCCGATTAGGCGTTGCTTCCTGAATTATACCGTAAGGATATGGATCGTGCAGGCGGAACCCAGCCCGATCACGTGGGCCTGGCCCGCCTTGGCGTTCGGCACCTGGCGCTCTTTGGCGCGATCGTCCTGCGTCAGGTGCCAAACCACCTCGCAGATATTCGCGACGCCGGTCGCACCGAGCGGATGCCCCTTCGAGAGCAAGCCGCCCGAAACGTTGACCGGAGATTTGCCGCCGAGGCTTGGATGCACGCCACCCTTCTCGTCGATGAACTTGCCGGCTTCGCCATCGCCGCACAGTCCGAGGTTTTCGTAGTGCACCAGCTCTGCCGTGGCGAAGCAGTCATGCAATTCGGTAAGCGCGATGTCCTTGGGTCCGATGCCGGCCTTCTCGTAGGCCTGCTTCGACGCGCGCCGCGTGAGCGTGCTGACGTCGGGAAGCGTGAGGTCGCGATCAGTCCACGGGTCCGAGGTGAGCACGGAAGCCGCCACTTTCGCGCGCTTGCGTCCGCCGGCGAGCTGTTTCAGCTTGTCCTCGCTGACCAAAATCGCCGCCGCCGCGCCGTCTCCGGTCGGGCAACACATATAAAGAGTGTTGGGATAGGCGACCATGCGCGCATTCATCACGTCTTCGAGCGAGACTTCGTTGCGATACTGCGAGAACGGATTCTTGGTCGCATGCTTGTGCGACTTCACCGAGATTTTTGCGAAGTGCTCCATCTTGGTGCCGTACTTGCGCATGTGCTCGATGCCCGCCTGGCCGAAGACCGCGGGCATCGTGCCGGAGCCGACCTTGCCCTCGGTCAAGTACGCGGGATCGCCGCCGCCGCCTGCCCCGCCGAGCAATCCCGCCTTGCCCATCTGCTCGACGCCAACCGCCATCGCGATGTCATACATCCCGGCCGCGACGGACATGTACGCCTCGCGAAACGCCGTTGAGCCGGTGGCGCATGCGTTCGCGACGTTGATTACCGGGATTCCGGTCTGGCCAATCTGCTGCAGGATTCTCTGTCCGACCATCGCGTTGGACTGCTGGAGATTTCCGCAGGCGAACATCTCGACGTCCTTGATTAAAATTCCGGCGTCCTTAAGCGCAAGCAGCGCCGCCGCGCCGCCGAGTTGGGGAACGGTCTTGTCGGGATAGCGTCCGAATTTGATCATCCCGGTTCCCAGAACATAAACATTTCGCATCTTGATTCCTCCTGGCGGCCCGGCCCGAAGCTCAGGTCCGTCGTAATATTGCTTGCCGCGCTTGCTGGGCGCCCTAATTCTTGCTCGGCCGGTACGAAAAGGCTATTACGTCGTGCCCTTCGCGATCCTTGGCCGCAACGCCGGTCACCAACTCAACCGGCAGGTTGAAAATCTTGTTAGGTTCCTTCTGAGCCTGCTCGGGATCGACGTCCGTCAGATTCGCGCGGACGCTGATGCCCTCGGGCAGATCGACAATCGCCGTCACATACGGCGTCTTGATTCCCGGATATGACTGATGCACGACCGAGAACACGTACACCTTGCCCTTGTCGGACAAGGTCAGCGGACTGAACTTGTCGGCCTCGCCGCACTTCGAGCATGCGACGCGCTTGGGATCGAGATAGATTGCGCCGCACGCGCACTTGATACCTTCGAGATGGGGCTTGGGCGCCAATTTCAGCCATGGAACAATTGGGCGAGGTCCCGTGTCAGTAGCTTGAGCCTGCTCAGCCATACAGATCCTCCGCACGTTACGATGATTGGTTCTATCAGAATGACTAACGCCGCCCGTGCGGCGGCGCGGTCCTTCTCTCTGGCCGGAGTTTCCCACAGGGGCTGGAAGTCGTCAACCCTCGCGCCCGCGCCGCTAATCGAGCCGTAGGGCCGCTGTGCGAGGCTGGCGAAAATCGAGAGCCGGGACGATCGCGCGCCGCCCCGCGAAGGCTACTTGTGCTGCCAGTTGGGCGGGCGTTTCTCGACGAATGCGCTCGTCCCCTCGACTCGATCCGCGCTGCCGAACACTACCCCGAACGCCTCCTGCTCGAAGCGCAGTCCGGCATCCTCTTCCATCGTGAAAGCGGCCCGCAGCGCGGCCTTCGCCTGGCGTAGCGCGACGGCGGATTTGCCCGCGAGTTTCTCTGCCAGCTTGCGCGCGCTTTCGATCAGGTCGCCAGGCGCCACGACCTGGTTTGCGAGGCCCAGTTCAAGCGCCGTCTTCGCGTCAAACATGTCGCCCGTCATGATCAGCTCGCGCGCCTTGTTATGGCCGATTCGATGCGGCAGGCGCTGCGTGCCGCCGAAGCCCGGAATGAGTCCGAGATTTATCTCGGGCTGGCCGAAACGCGCCTTTTCGCTTGCGACGATCAGGTCGCACGCGAGCGCAAGCTCCAGACCGCCGCCGAGCGCGAAGCCGTTGACCGCCGCAATGACCGGTATCGGCAGGTCCTCGAAACTTTCCATCACGCGATGGCCCAGGCGCGAAAAATCGAGTCCGTCAACAGCCGACATTTTCGACATCGCTGCGATATCCGCGCCTGCGACGAACGCCCGATCGCCCGCGCCTGTGACGATTAGCACGCGCACCGACGAGTCGTGGCGGACCTCGCGAATCACGCGCGCCATTTCCTCCAATACCTCGCGATTCAACGCGTTCAGCGCCCCCGGACGGTTGACGGTCAGGGTCGCAATCGCGGCTTTTTCGAAAATGATATTTTTGAGGTCCACCTGCCCACTCCTTGGAAAATCGCGACGCCCGCGCCGTGCCGCGAGTCCCGCACTTGTAGTTCCGCCCTGCGCGCTTTGACTGTCAACCCCCGCTGGAGCGCGAAGTTTGCCGGGCCGGCGCTTGCGTGAAACTCATCGCGCGCGAAACAATGCGCACGTGCCAGTCAAATCCAGAGATTATGCCGCCGCGAGCGTCGGCGAGATTGCCGGCTTGCTCGCTCTCGCAATCGTGCTCGTCGTTGCTTGCGGATGCACTCCGCAGGCGCAGCAATTTGTCGACAAGATTCGCGTTGAATCAACCGAGAAATGCAATGAAGGCAACCAGGCCGCCTGTCATACGATCGTGCAGGCGCTCAGCGACACCAAGGTTGCCATCGAATCCACCGCGCCGCTCGAGACGCAAACACCCGCCTGCAACGCCGGCAAACAGGACGCATGCCAACAGCTCGCGGTGCTGCACGGTGAGTTGAGCTCATGGTGCTCGATGGGCAACGGCCAGGCGTGCGCTGCCGTCAACACCGGTCCGTGGCCGGCGAAATGGGACGAGCCCGCGCTGATCGACGCGGCCAAGCTGACGTGTCTCAGCGGTCACTTCAAGCCGGATTCAAGCACCTGCCAGGCCTTGCAAATGATGTAGCGGCATCCGCTCAGGACGCGACGCGCTCGGCGACGATCACCATCCGCTTGCCGTACAGCAGCGCCGGCGACAGCACGTGGCCGATGATCTCGCGCGTGACCTCGTCGCGCGGTGGCCGATGGCCGGGCCGGCGCGCGTTGCGGGCGGATGCAGCCGCCGAAAATTTCATCGCCATCCACAGAATCGGGACGATCGGCGACATCGCCACCGAGGTGGGACTCCACCGGTCCGTGTAAACTTCGAGATGGTCAAAGCCCGCCAGACGCATCATGTATCGCGCGCGATAGTAATCGAGCATGAACGCGTGGCCGTGATAAACCCGCCCCGGATTTAGGCTGCGTGGCGTCTGAATCTCGTTCATCAAGCCGCGGCGCAGATTGCGCTGCCCGGTGAGAAAAGCGCTCGCCCGGGCCGACAGATGCATGAGGTTGGGCGTCGTCAGCACGATCTTCCCGCCCGGCCGGATCACGCGCGCACAATCGCGGATAAATCCCATCTGATCCTCAAGATGCTCGATCCCTTCGCGCGACAGCACGTAGTCGAAGGACTCGTCGCGAAACGGCAGCGCCTCGTTGGCATCCGCGCAGATCCATGCTGCCGCCGGTTGGCGCCGCGCCGCCGGAAAAAGATCGACCGAGACGACGCGGTAGCCCAAAGCCGACAGCGCGCGCGACTGGATCGCTCCGCCCGCCGGGATGTCGAGCACGATCCCCGGCTTCATCGCGCCGAACAGTCCGTGGCTTCGCCCGCGCCGGCGAACGACTACGTCACCCTCCATCGGCCGCGATTGCGAACCTGGCAAGGACTACTGCCGCTCTTCGAAGCCGAGTGAAATCATCATCTCGCGCAGCGATTGATCGACGACCAGGTACTCGGTGAGCGAGAAATACACGTGGCATCCGCGATGCGTTTCCCCGCCCGGGCGCTCCACGATTTTCAGCACCAGATCGCCGTTAATCATCACCGGCTTGTCATTCATCGTCACGCGCAGCCACATTTCCAGCTACCTTCCCGCAAGCCGGCTTAGTACTCGGGCTTGAAATCGAAACGATGAATCGCCTCGATGAAGCGGATCGTGCGCGTCTTCGAGCGCATCACGACACTATTGGTCATCGCGCCGCCGGAGAAGAATCGCACGCCGCGCAGGTAGTCGCCGGTGGTCACTCCCGTCGCCGCGAACATCACGTTATCTCCCGCCAGTTCCTCCAGCGTGTAGCGATGCTTCAAATCCATGATGCCCATCGCAAGGCACGCCTCCGCTTCCTCCGGGTTGCGCGGCACGAACCGGCACTGCATCTCGCCACCGGCGGAACGAATCGCGGCGCCGGCCAGCACGCCCTGATGCGCTCCGCCGATTCCGATCAGCATATCGATTTCGCTTTCCGGCCGCGTGGTGGCGATGGCGGCGGACAGGTCACCGGCCGAGATTATCTTGATCCCGGCGCCGGCGCGGCGCACTTCATTGATCAACTTCTCATGGCGCGGGCGATCGAGGATCGCGACCCGCAAATCCTCGACGTACACTTTTTTTGCTTCGGCCAGTGCTTTGAGATTGTCGGTCGGCGACCTGTCGATGTCGATCACGCCGCGCCCCGCTGACCCGCACGCGACCTTGTCCATGTAAGTATCGGGGCAGCGCAGGATTCGCCCGCGCTCCGCCAGCGCAACGCACGACAGCGCGTTGGGGCCGCCGGTCGCGCAGATCAGCGAGCCTTCGATGGCGTCGAGCGCGACGTCAATTTCGGTTCCCGCGCCGGTGCCGACGATTTCGCCCTCGTACAAAAACTCGGCGTCACCCTCTTTGCCTTCGCCGATCACTATTTTGCCGTCCATCGCGACCGAGTTCAGCGTCTTGCGCATCGCGTCGCACGCTGCTCGATCCGCCAGCCGCTCGTCGCCCTTGCCGATGAAACGCGCGGCCGCCAGCGCCGCAGCTTCCGTCGCACGTACCACTTCGAGGGCAAGATTCCGTTCCATCCGGGCCTCCAGGTCAGTTCGATGCGGTCTTCAACGGGTGTCCGAACAAAAATTCTATCAGGTGATAGCCGTCGCCGACGAGCAGGCCCGTCGCCGTGCCGTCGCTTTCGGTGTAGCGGCGCGGCACGCCGCCGCCCGATTTCGACTGCGCCGACGTCATCAGCGCGAACGGGACTGGTTCCGGCGAATGAGTCTTGAGCTGGCTCGGCGTCGCGTGATCCGGCATCAGCAGAATCGCAAAATCGCCCAAGCCGCCCAGCCCCGCGAGCATCGGGCCGATAATCAACTCGTCGATGCGCTCGATCGCTTCCTTCTTCAGATCGGCGCGGCCCATGTGACCGGCCTCGTCGGGCGCCTCGATATGCAGCAGCAGAAAGTCGCGCGATTTGAGCGATTCGAGACCGTAACGCGCCTTTGCGGCATAATCGGTATCGAGAAATCCGGTCGCTCCCGGAACTTTGATCAGGCTCAGTCCGGCCAGCCGGCCGAGCCCGTTGACCAGATCGACGGCCGATATCACCGAGCCCTCGACGCCGAAGCGTTCCTTCAGCGTCGGCACCTCGGGCCGCGTGCCCTGCCCCCAAAACCACGCCGAAGTCGCCTCGGTTTTGCCGGCAGCGCGGCGCGCCTTGTTCACCGGATGCTCGCGCAAAATCTCCGCCGAACGCCGCATCAGATCGCGGAGCAAATCTGCCCCCGCGCCCTTGGGCAGATACGCTTCGACGGGCTTGCCCGTGATGTCGTGCGGGGGCGTGAGATTCGTCGTCGCGATTCCGCCGCGCCACATCATCAGATGCCGGTAGCTGACGCCGTTGAAAAACTCGATTCCGCCGCCGGCCAGTTCTCTTTGCAGGTCGGCGACGATCTGCGCGGCCTCTTCGCTCGTAATATGGCCCGACGTGAAATCGTTCATTATCATCGCGCCGCCGTCACCCGGCTTCAGCGACACGAGATTCATTCGAAACACCACGTCACGCGGCCCCATCTCGATTCCCTGGCTCGCCGCTTCGATTGGCGCGCGCCCGGTATGATAGTGCGCCGGGTCGTAACCAAGCATCGTCATCGTACCGACGTCGCTGCCCGGGGGCATTCCCTTGGGAATCGTCGCGACCATCCCGAGCGTCCCGCGCGTCGCCATCAGGTCCATGTTGGGCTTGTGCGCTGCCGCAAGCGGCGTCTTGCCGCCAAGTTCCTCGCACGGCCAATCGGCCATCCCGTCGCCGTGTATGATGACGTACTTCATCGCATCGATCGGTCCGCTCCGAGTCGCGCCGCTTATTCGCGCTCGAGAACTTTCATCACTTTCGCGAGGTCCGGTTCGACGACGATCGTGTTGCTCAAGTTCTTGAGCGCCGTGTCGGGATCCTTCAAGCCGTGTCCCGTCAGCGTGCACACGACGACCGCGCCCGGCTTGAGCATCCCGGCGCCCGCGTATTTGAGCAGCCCCGCGACCGCCGCGGCCGACGCCGGCTCCGCGAACACGCCGCCGCTGGCGATCAAGCGATACGCCGCGAGGATCTCCGAATCGGTGACGATGTCGATAATCCCGCCCGACTCGTCGCGTGCGTTGGTCGCGCCCTTCCAGCTCGCGGGATTGCCGATTTTGATCGCCGTCGCAATGGTATGCGGATCGTCAATCGGATGGCCGACCACAATCGGCGCCGACTCGGCCGCCTGGTAGCCCATCATCTTCGGCAGCCGCCCGCTCAATCCTAACGATTTATATTCCTGGTAGCCGGCCCAGTAGGCCGTAATATTGCCAGCGTTGCCGACCGGCAGGAAATGATGCGTCGGCGCGTCGCCCAATTGATCGCAAATCTCGAACGCCGCCGTTTTCTGCCCCGCGATTCGATCGGGATTGATACTGTTGACCAGCCGAATCCTGACCGGATCCCGCTCCGCGAGGTCGCGCACCAACTTCAGGCAGATGTCGAAGTTGCCGATCACCTCGAGCACCCGCGCGCCATGCATCACGCTTTGCGACAGCTTGCCAAGCGCCACCGCACCCTTGGGAATCAGCACATACGCCTTCAGCCCCGCGCGGCCCGCGTATGCCGCCGCGGACGCCGCCGTGTTCCCGGTCGAGGCGCAGATTACCGCGCGGGCGCCCTCGCCCAACGCCTTCGAAATCGCCAGCGTCATGCCCCGGTCTTTGAACGAGCCGGTCGGGTTGGCCCCTTCGAACTTAAAGTAAACCTTGATGTTTAGCCCGAGCCGCTCTGCAAGCGCGGGCACCTCAATAAGCGGCGTGTTGCCTTCGTTCAGCGTGACGACCGGCGTCGAATCCGTCACCGGCAGGAAGCGGCGGTAATGCTCGATCAGTCCGGGCCAGTAAGACAACCGCTGCTGTTTGGATCCGCGCTTGGAGTCCGACGCCATCGCCTAGAGCTTCTCCTCGATTCGGATAAACGCGGGCGCCGACTGCACGATTTTCTTCCTTCGAATCTCCGCCAGCGCGCGTTTCAGGCCGCGCTCGGGCGCGTCATGGGTCCGCATGATAACCGGCACCGTCTGCGCCGTTCCGCGACCCTTCTGGATCACCGACGCGATCGAAAGCCCGTGACTGCCGAGCACCGACGCGATGGCGCCGAGCACCCCCGGCTTATCGCGCGCCATGAACCGCAGATAATACTCGCATACCACGTCGTCCATCGGCTTGACACTGGCGCCCTTCATCAGGTGGATCGGAAATCCAAACGCGTGCGCTCGCGCCGAGCCTTCGGCCAGACGATGGCGCGCGATTTCCAGTATGTCGGCCATTACCGCCGTCGCCGTAGGCATCTCGCCCGCGCCGAGCCCGGAATACATTGTCGCGCCGAGCGCGTCGCCGTGGATATAGATCGCATTGTACGCGCCGCCGACGCCGGCCAGCAGATGGCGTTGCGGGATCATCGTGGGATGCACCCGCGCCTCGATGGCGCCGTCGTCATCCTTGCCTATGGCGAGCAGTTTGATCGCGTAGCCAAGCTCGCGCGCGTACGCGATGTCCGCCTGCGTAATCCGCGTGATCCCTTCGGTATAAATCTGCGCCGGTTTCACCATCACGCCAAAGGCAAGCGCCACCAGCAGGCAAAGTTTGTGGGCCGAATCATGCCCCTCGACATCGAGCGCGGGGTTCTTCTCGGCCAGGCCCTTACACTGCGCGTCGGCGAGTGCGGCGCCAAACTCGACGCCCTCCTCCGTCATCGTGGTGAGTATCGAATTGCAGGTGCCGTTGACGATTCCATAAGCCGCGCGTTGGCGATCGCCCGCCAGTGCCTCGCGCAGGGTGCGGACGATCGGTATACCGCCGCCGACGCTTGCCTCGAAACCGACTGCCAGGCCGCGCCTGCCGGCCTCGCGAAAAATCTCGCCGCCATGCTCTGCGAGCAAAGCTTTGTTCGCGGTAACGACGTCCTTGCCCGCCGCCAGAGCCTTCATGATCAGTGCGCGGGCTGGTTCGTGGCCGCCAAACAGCTCGACCACGATATCGATATCGGGACGCGTGACAACCGCCGCGGCGTCGCGCGTAATCAATTTCGCCGGCACCCCAAGCGCGGCGACGAGCTTGACCCTCAGATCCGCCACCGCAGCCAACTGAACCGGTGCGCCGAGCATGCGTTCGTATTTGTCGCGGTTGCGCAGGATCAGCTTCACCACGCCGCCGCCCACAGTACCGCATCCGAGCAGAGCAATCCGTATCGGTCTCAATTTGTTCCCGCTCATTTTTGCGATTGCCCTTATGAGGCGCTGGCCGTGCGCACCCCAATATCGGCGTGGCCGGCCCTCAGTGCGTGACGAATTCCGCGGAGCGCCTGGCGGGTGCGATGCTCGTTCTCGATGAGCGCGAAGCGCACGAATCCGTCGCCGTCCTGTCCGAAGCCGATCCCCGGCGAAACCGCGACCTTGGCCTCAGCCAGCAGAAACTTCGCGAACTCCAGCGAACCCATCGCGCGGAACGGCTCCGGGATCGGCGCCCACACGAACATCGTCGCCTTGGGTTTCTCCACCGGCCAGCCGGCCCGGTTGAGTCCGTCCACCAGCACGTCGCGCCGCCGCTTGTACCTCGCGACGATCTCGGCGACGCACTCCTGCGGTCCATTGAGCGCCGCGATCGCGGCGACCTGCACCGGCGCGAACATCCCGTAGTCAAAGTACGATTTCAGCCGCGCCAGCGCCGCGATCATCTCGCGATTGCCGACCGCGAAGCCCACCCGCCAGCCCGGCATGTTGTAGCTCTTCGACAGGGTGAAGAACTCGACGCCGACATCCTTGGCGCCCGCCACCTGCATCATCGACGGCGCCTTGTAACCGTCGAAGCACAGGTCCGCGTACGCGAAGTCCTGCGCGACCATGATGTTGTTTTCGCGGGCGAACTCGACCACCCGCTGCATGAAGTGCAAATCGACGGTCGCAGTGGTCGGGTTGTGCGGGAAGTTCATGATCAGGAACTTGGGCCGCGGCCAGCATCGATTCACCGCCGCCATCAACTCGTCGAAAAATTCCTCTCCGCGCCGGATCGGGACGCCCTGCACCTGCGCGCCGGCAATGATGCATCCGTATTGATGAATCGGATACGTCGGCGTCGGCGCAAGCACCACGTCGCCCTGGTCGAGAATCGCCAGCGTCAGGTGCGCGATCCCTTCCTTCGATCCGATCGTAACGATCGCTTCCGAATCGGGATCGAGTTCGACGCCGTAGCGCCGCTTGTACCAATCGCAGATCGCAAGCCGCAGCTTGTACACACCGCGCGAGACCGAGTAGCGATGGTTGGCGTTCTTGGAGGCCGCCTCGATCAGCTTCGCCACGATATGCGGGGGAGTCGGCTCGTCGGGATTTCCCATCCCGAAATCGATAATGTCCTCGCCGGCTCGCCGCGCCTTGAGGCACAATTCTCCGATCGCGTTGAAGACGTAGGGTGGCAGCCGTTTTATTCGTGGAAAATCCATTTTACTCTTGCGGTTGGCGATTATGCGCGGACTCCGCGTCCGCTAAATGCGCGAGCTATAAGTTTTAACGGACGCCCGGCTGCGCCGCTAGTAGGCGCGTAACGCGGTGGCGCAGGCGGCGCGTCAGTGCGACACCCCCGTGACTCGGATCACTTCGCCGGGCGCGCCAGCGCGGCCTCTTCGCTCGCGCGCCGGCGCGTCGCCCAATACACGGGCGCCGCGCACACTGATATCAGCCCCGCGATCTGCCATTCGAACGGTATCCCCGCCGTATCCGCGATTCGCCCGGCAAACAGCAATCCCATCGCGCCACCCATCGTCTGGAACGTGGAGTTGAATGACAACAGCGTCGCGCGATTGCCCGCTTCGATCTGCTCGTTGAACCAGCCCTGAACCACCGGCATCATCGCCCCCGTGAACAGATTCATCACGAACAGCATCGCGAGCGAAACCAACGGACGTCCGCCGAACAGCCCCGCCAGGAACAGCATCGCGCTCGCTCCGATAACCAGCATGCTCACGCGGGCGGCGCGCTTCGATTCGTCGCCCCGGATCCGCGCGCTTACCTCCGCGCCGACCAGTCGCGCCGCAGACAGACCGCAATAGATCCAGCCGACGATCCACACGCCAACCGCCAGCCTCTCGTTGAACATCACCGGCCATTCGATCCAATACGGCGCCCACGCCGCAAATGTAACTGCGCCCGCCACACTCAGCATGAGGACCGTATGCGCGCCCAGTCCGGCGCGGATGCCGTCGCCCACGTTCGCGGCGACCTGCCGCGGGATCGCCGCGATTCTGACTGTCCTGGCGCGTGGACGCTCGTCGTGCATCAGGAATGCGCCGACCGCACCGCTGACCAGATAGCCGGCTGCGCCGAGCAGCCACGGCCATGCGATATCGATGTCGGCCACGTACGCGCCGATCATCGCCGATCCCATGAAGCCCAGCGTCGTCAGTTGCGAGATTCGCGAGAACAGCCGGTCCTTGAGCCCGTCGTACCCTGCCTCATCGAGCGCATCGACCCCCCAAGCGTCAATCGCGCCGTTGCCGAATGTCGTGCCGATACCGTCGATGCTCTCGGCGATCAGGAACACGTAGTAATGATGCGCCAGGAAGTACAGGAGAAACGCGCAGACCCGCAGCGATGCGCCGAGCACGTACGAGCGGCGCCTGCCGAGCAGATCGGCGAACGCACCGGTGGGCACGTCGGTCAGAAACAGGACGACGAAGTACGTCGCCAGTACGCTGTTTATCTGGAACTGGTTGAGCCCGCGCGAACGCAGAAAGATCGGATAGACGCCGAACAGAAACCCGCCGGCGAACGAGTACAGACCCCATACCGTGTAGTAGCGGCGGATGATGTCACGAATAGTCGGAGCATGCGGTCGTGCGATTTCCACGGAAATTTCCCCGCCCAGTATCCCGCGCCGAAAGAAAAAGCCCCGGGGCTCTCAAGCGCCCGAGGCTTTTTAGAGCCAAGTATCGATGTCCGTCTCAATTCACGAGGAACCTCACTGAATCGGGGAGGACGCGACGTACATCACCACTCGGCTTCATGGCGCCAGAGTAATTGAGCGGCTAATCATCAGTCAAGCCGCTTCTCACGGAGCAAAACGGGCGCGCTGTTCTCAGAATCGCACGCATAACATAGGATTTAACCTTCACTTGACGAGACTGAACCCTGGTCCGCATGAGCAACCCGAGCATCGACCGCAGCTTCGATTTTCCCGCCGACGTGCCCGAACCCGGACTCGCGACGCGAGCGTGGCGCTTTTCCAACGTGGTATCGCTCGCGGCGCGCGTGTACGCGGGCTACAAAGGCACCCAGCTCTGGACGCGCTTTGTCAGCGATCGCAACAAGGCCGAACTCTATCGCCGCCAGGATCTTCGCGCGGCGCAAGCTCTCAACCGCACTTCAATCCGCCTGGAAGGTTTGCTCATCAAGGCATGCCAGTTCATCGCAACTCGCGCCGACGTGCTTCCCGACGAGTGGGTATCCACGCTCTCCGGCCTGCACGATCGCGTCCCGCCGCGGCCGTTTGCCATGATCCGCGAACAGATCGAGCGCGAACTCCGCCGGCCGCTCGAGGGCGTTTACGCCGAGTTCGATCCCGCGCCGCTGGCGTCGGCATCGCTCGCGCAGGTGCATCAGGCACGCCTTCACGACGGCCGTCGATGCGCGGTCAAGGTGCAGTATCCGGGAATCGACGGGATCGTCCGCGCCGATCTCCGCAACATGACGCTGGTGCTGCGATGGCTCGCGAAG
This sequence comes from Binatus soli (SeqCode), assembly GCF_050015535.1. Lineage (NCBI taxonomy): Bacteria > Candidatus Binatota > Binatia (SeqCode) > Binatales (SeqCode) > Binataceae (SeqCode) > Binatus (SeqCode) > Binatus soli (SeqCode). The sequence continues at coordinate 113,793 of NZ_JBEKBF010000009.1, forward strand.
CTCGAGCACGACTTCGACTATCGGATCCTGATGCGCGAGGCGCTCAAGTACATCCCGATGGAGCTGGACTTCGATCACGAGGCCGACAACTCCGCAACGATGCGCCGCAACTTCGCCGCGGATTCCGGCGTGATGGTCCCCGAGGTCTATCGCGAGTTCACCACGCGACGCGTGCTCACGATGGAACTGGTCGAAGGAATCAAGGTCACCGATGTCGACGCGCTCGAGCGGGCGGGCATCGACAAGCACGCGGTCGCGCAGAAACTGATCGAGATTTTCTGCGACCAGGTCCTGCGCGACGGCTTTTTCCACGCCGATCCGCATCCCGGCAACATCCTTGTTCAGCCCGGCCCCCGGATCGTGCTGCTCGACTTCGGCCTGGCCAAGGATTTTCCGCCCGCGTTCCGCGACGGCATCGTGCGGCTGACGTTTTCGATCCTTACTTCGAATCGCGATGGAATCGTCGCCGCATTCACAGAGCTGGGCTTTCGCACGCGCACCGGCTCGCCCGACACGCTGCTGGCATTTTCCGATTTGTTTCTCGGCAACACCATCAAGGCGAGGAAGGCTTACGCGGACAAGGACCTGGTCGAAGAGTTCTCGGAAGAGCTTCCGCGTGCGATTCGCGCCAATCCCGTGGTCGAAGTCCCCGCCGACGTTTTGCTTGTCGGCCGCATGATGGGTCTGCTGAGCGGACTGGGCAAAACACTCGACTCGCAAGTCGATCTGTTCGCGACGATCATGCCGTATGCGCAACGCCTCATGAGGGCGCAGGCGGCCCCCGCGCCTGTCGGCGGTATTTTCGACCCCGCTGCCGACGCTCCCGCGGACACTCCGGCCGGCAAGTAGGCCGGTTTCGCCGCGCTCCGCTTTCATGGCACTGTTTTGCCGAGCTGATTTTTTTGTTTCGCGGATGCGGCCCAAATGCTGCCGCCCTACCGACTTTGACGATGCGGAGTCCAACTGATGTCTGATCGACGCAATAAACTTGTGCCACTCGCAGCGGAGCTCGCGGCCGACTTTGCCATTCGCGCCGGCGAACACGACCGCGCCAATTCATTCCCGGTCGAAAACGTCGATAAAATGAAAGCGGCCGGATACACCGCGCTCGTCATTCCCGAAAAATACGGCGGACTCGGCGCTGACCTCGAGGATTTTGCGCTCTGCCAGGAACAGCTCGCGCAGGGATGCGCCGCGACCACGATCGCAATCAATATGCATCTGTTCGGCATCGGCAGCATGGTCGAACGCGCCACCGGCCGCCCGCAGGAGGAATTGTTCTTCGACGTTATCGGGCGCGGCCGGCAAATCCTCGGCGGCGGTATCAGCGAACCCGAGACCGGCGGCGATTGGGGCTACTTCGCCACCCGCGCGCAGCGCGACGGCGCGACTTATGTTCTCAACGGCCGCAAAACCTTCACCAGCCTCTCACCCGTGATCGATCTGTTCATGGTTATGGCGACGATCGAGGACTCGAATCCCCCCGCCGCCGCCACCTTCGTCGTGCCGCGCGGCACTCCCGGCTTCGAGCTGGTCGAAACCTGGGACGCGATGGGGATGCGGGCGACGGCCAGCCACGACCTGGTGATCAAAGATGTCCGCGTGCCCGCGATCGCGATGGCGGAATCGCGGCCCATCGGTCCCGTCAACGACCAGGCGATTTCGCTGTTTGCATGGTTCGGTATTTCCGTCGCCGCGACCTATACCGGCGTGGCGATTGCCGCGCTGAAATTCGCCAAAGAATTTGCCGGCCGCCTCAAACCCCTCGCAATGCCGCGGACGATCAAATATTTGCCCGGCGTTCAGTTCGCCATCGCCGAGGCCGAAGCGCTGATCGCCCAGTCGCGCGCGCTCTATCTCGGCGTCGCCCGCGACTACATTCGCGATCGCGATTCATTCAAGGGCGAGACGGGATTGGCGCGAGTCGTGATGCCGAAGTATGTCGCGACCAACAACGCGATACGCGCGGTTGACCACTGCATGGAGGTCGTCGGCGCGCACGGGATGCTGAAAAAATTTCCCATGGAGCGCTACTACCGCGACGTTCGCGCCGGCCCGAATCATCCCCTGTCCAACGCCCGCGCGCGCGAGCTGCTCGGCAAGGTCGCGCTCGGCGTGGGCCTGGCCGAGACGCCGCGCTGGTAGATGCGAAACCGTGTCGCGCGTTGTCGATTGATCTGCGCGTCGCGCTGGACGCTTCCCCCCGCGAGTAATATCGTTCCAAAGCTGTGAACAATGAAATCGAACAGGTTGCGCTCCGCGCCGCGCGTGCCGCCGGCAGAATCCATCTCAAACGGCTCAGCAGAATAACAATAAATCGCAAGTCGAACTCGATAGATCTTGTCACCGAAGCCGACCGCGAATCGGAAGCCGCAATCATCGATGTGATCCATCGCGCGTTTCCAACCCATGCGATCCTCGCGGAGGAAAGCGGCGCCAGCGCGCATCAAAGCGACCATCGATGGATTATCGATCCGCTCGACGGCACCACCAACTTCGCGCACGGCTATCCGCAATTCTGCGTATCGATCGCGTACGAACGGCGCGGCCGCGTGCAGTTCGGCGTAGTCTTCGACGCGCTGAAAAAAGAATGCTTCATCGCCCAGCGCGGACAGGGCGCGCGCTTGAACGGCAAGCCGATTCGCGTCAGCACGACGCCAAACCTCTGCGCCGCGCTGCTGTGCACCGGATTCGCTTACGACCGGCGCGAACGCCGGCGCTTCTATCTCTGCTTCTGGGAAGAACTCATGACGCGTGCGCAAGGCGTGCGACGCACCGGGTCAGCCGCGCTCGATCTCGCCTACGTCGCGGCGGGACGCACCGATGGATTCTGGGAGTTCGGGCTCCGCCCCTGGGACGTGGCAGCCGGCGCAATCCTCGTCGAGGAAGCACGCGGACGCGTGAGCAACATGGACGCCTCCGAGCTTGACCTTGCCGGCGCGAATATCGTGGCGACCAACGGCCGGCTGCATGAACAGCTCATCGAAGCGATTGCTCAGGCGCGGCCGGAAGCCGACCGGCGCCAGGCCGAGATGCTTCGTGAGACCAAGGCCTCAGCGTAGAAATACTTGCTTGATTTTCGCAGCACGCCACAGATGAACGCGCAGATTCGACGCGCGACCCGCGACTAGCGCCGCGCGATGAACATCCCGGTATCCTTGCTGATTCGAATTTCGCCGCGCGCCGCGATTTCATTCTCAAGATGCCGCCGCAAGTCGGCAATCTGTTCGTTGGTGACTCTGCTTCGCACGCGCATCGAGCAGATATAGTCCATCAACGGCGCAGCTTCGGTCACAACCAGCGAGTCGGGGTAGCGTTCGAGCTTCACCTCGCCGAAAGCCCGGCGCATGTAAGCCTCGCCGCTCTCGAGGCCAAATCGCGCAGTCGCTTCCGTCATTCGCGGGACCGAAAAAAAGCGCGCCGCAAGTTCGTCGATCTCTCGCATGTTCGCTACTCCCATCGTGGCCGCATAGCAGAACCCTGACGGCTTGAGCACGCGCCGAACCTCGCCAAGAGCGCGTGGAATGTCGGGCACATGGTAGAGCATGTGATTCGCGATCACCGCGTCGAACGATGCGTCGCGAAACGCAAGCGCCTGCGCGTCGGCCTGTGCGAAGGTAAACGGATGGCCCAGCCGCGCGAGGTTGGCGCGCGTTTCGCGGATCATCCCGCCCGACATATCGGTTAGAACCACGCGCCATCCCGCAGGAACCTGCACCGAACTGCGCCACAATATGCCGGTGCCGCAGCCGAGCTCGAGTACGCTCGCGTTTTCAGGAATCCGAAAACAATCGAACATCCAACGCATCAGCCCGTAGCGATTGGTGCTGAAGCGCTGATGCAGCCGTATCCGCGCCGACAGGTTGGAGCCGTCCTTGTATTGCTCGCGCAGCAGCCGCCCAGAGTCGGTGTCGGTGTTTGTCGCCATCGCCGCGATGTTGGCGCGCGAATCCTTTTGCGTCAATCCATCGCGCTTTCTTGTCAGCTGCGATTCCTTGATATAGTGCTTGCGTCTGCGGCGCCGTTCGCCCCGGTAGTGAAAAGGACATCACGGAGGTCTCCGGAACCTCAAGTCCGGGTTCGATTCCCGGCCGGGGCACCAAAGTCCGGAAAACACCTCCAGCACACAAGATTGTCAGACGTTTCTGTTCACAGCATTCTTTGCCTTGTCGACCACGCGCTCCACGGTCTTTTTGATCTTGCCGGTGGCTTGGTCGAGCTTCCCTTCCCTCTTTAGACGTTTGTCATCTGTCAAAGCCCCAACTGCTTCTTTCACACGGCCTTTGATCTTGTCGCTCGTTCCGCTCATTACACTGTACTCCTCTTGGTCAAGGCCATTGCTGGCCAGCGTTAAGGTTCGCCAAATACATCTGCGCTGCTCGTCCGGTCACGATAAGCCGAGGCGCTGCCGCGTTGGATTAATCCCGCAGGCGCAGATCGTCCTGGACCGCGCGCACGCCCGGAACCGAGCGCGCTACCACTGCCGCCTCCAGGTTCCGCGCCCCGGTTGGGACGGTCCCAGTCAGCCGCGCGACGCCGTTCCTCATCTCCAGGCCGACGCCTCTGAACTCATGCTCGTCGAGAGCCTTCCTGACCGCGTGCTGTAGCTCGTCGTCACTCGCGTTCACAGCTTGCTGCTTCGCGCTCGGCACCACCTGCAGTTCGTTCACCACGCGCCTGACTCCGTCCACCTTGAGGGCGTCGGCCTCAGCGGCGCCCTTCGCGTCCTGTGAGGACACAATCCCGAACAGCGTCACCACCCCGTCCCACGAGTCGAGATCGATTTCGAGTCCCGGAACGTTGCTATCGGCCAGCAAGCTCACCCTCACGGCCGACGTGATCCATATGTCGCGGGCGGTGTCCCAAGCTCCGTATCCCGACCTGGGCGGCTGCGGCGTGGGCGCGCGCCAGATCTCCGCATCGGCCAGAGTGTCGGGACTCTGGATCTCGCTGGCGACCCGGCGGACACCTGGCACCGCGGCCGCAACCTCGACGGCGCGCAGGTGAGCGCTCAAGGTTTTTGCCGTGCCGCCCAGTAGCACGACGCCCTGGTTCACGGACTGCACAACGATATTGCTGCTCTTGAGTGAACGATCGGCCTGTAACGCCTGTTCGACCCGCTGCTTGAGGTTGTCATCAGACACTTGCATCGCCTTCTCATGCTGCGGGGCGACCACCTGTAGCAGGTTGCGCACGCCCTTAACGCCGTCGACTTTCCGAGCGATAGTCTCGGCCTTCGCCTTCTCCTCGGCGGAGTGCACCTTGCCGTACAGAGTGACTTGGCCGGCGATGGTGTCCACCTTAATGGCCGTCGCGCTCACGCCCTCGGTGGTCAACAGGGCCAGTTTGATTTTGGTGGTGATCCAGGCGTCCGGGGTCGCCGCCCCGGCCGGCGCGGCCAGCGCAGCGCCAAGCACCACAGCCATGACACTGTACCTAATCCACATCCACGATAGTCGCTGCATGATACTTCTCCTTAGATCGACAACGTTCACCGTATGAACCCGCCACCCATCACGATCCAGATCACCAGGACGATCAGCACGATGGTCAGCAAGCTCATTCCGCGCGGGCCGTAGTAGCCACCGCGGTAACCATAATAGCCACCGCCGCCACCGAAGAGCAAAATCAATAAGATGATCAGGAGCAACATAAGCAAGCCTCCATAGAGATCGAATTAGAACAAGTGCGCTAACTGTCAGCGCCTCTGGTAAAGCCCTGCGCCGATGAGAACGACGCCTAAGACAAGCGCGCCGGCGCTCAAAGCCTGAGGAACCACGTGCGTAGATTGCTCGGTGCTCTGGACTTTAAGAGCGCCCAGGTTTACAACGTCCTTGGTTTCTGAGGTTGTAAATACCGGGATGGTTAGTCCCAAAATCCCTAGCAACGCGAGCAGTGTACCCAGCCATACAATCGATTTCATCAGTATTGCTCCTTAATGCGGCGGGCCTACTGCTGGTTGCAGCCGGTCTTGCAGGCGGCGTATGCTGTGAGCAGCATCAACAAATTAAATGATATCTCGCCTGGGCGCGACATTCGCGCGCGACCCTGCCTTGCGGCGGCCTTGGTTTTGATGCTGGAAACGCTCGATGCTTAGTAGAGCCATGCTCAAATCCCACTAATATTCGGTCAGAAACGCGCGGCGCCGGGGATCAATTAGCAATCCTTACGTTAGCTGAGTTATAGCGCAAGGCCATGGATTTTTGACATCCAGATAGCCAAGGCGTGGTTCTCTAAAGAACCAAACCGGGAACGTATCGCAAGATTTCCTTTCCTTGAACAATCCGTGGCGATAAATTTATTTTCAACGCCCGCTTGCTCGAGCAGGCCCTTTATTCCTGGTTGCTGTTCACCGAGGGCATCTGACCCGGTGGCTCTTTGGCGGCATACTGCGGAGGGTCGCGATGCTGCCATCGCGGGTCAGATAATGACGTGGGTGAGGAAGAAGTTTGTGCGCAATCGATTGGAAACACCGTGAACCAAAACCGCGCAAACTCTTGCCGTGGGAAGCGGTCGGGGCTATAAGCCGAGTTGAAATCAGAGGGTAAAATGGAAATCGCGGTCAAAATGAAAATGGGAATTATCGGCAGTCGGAAAGTGACGATCCTCGGAGCGCTGCTCTTCGCAACTCTGGTGGCGGGTTGTTACGGCCCCGGATGGGGAGGCGGTGGCGGTTGGTGGGGCGGGGGACCGGGCTACTACTCGACCAACGTCTACCGGGGCTACGGCGGCTATTCGCACCCTGGTTGGTTCGGCGGCTATCCTTCCGCGCACGACACTTGGGCTGCGAGCACTCGCGGGCGGACCAGCTATGGTGGCGGAGGCGGCGGCCATGCCAGCGCTGGCGGAGGAGGCGGACATGCCAGCGGTGGAGGCGGCGGCGGGCATGCTGGGGGCGGTGGAGGCGGCAGTCATGGGCGCTAATCGTCGATCGCGGGAAGAAGCAATGCGTCAACCAATAGATGGTAATCGAAGAAGCACGGCCGCTTGGCTGGCTCTGTGGGTCCTGTCGGTCTGTTTCGTACTTGGGTTTTGCAGCGCCCGGACAGCCTTGGCACAAGAGTCCGGCCAGAAGACCTTCAGTTCGGCTGCGGAGGCGGCCGACGCTTTCGCCGTAGCCGCACAGAATAACGATGAGGCGGCGATGCTGGCGATTCTGGGGCCGTCCGCAGGGGACCTGATTTCCTCCGGCGATCCGGTCGCCGACAAGGAAAGACACGATACTTTTGCCGCCAAGTATCGTGCGTCGCATCAGTTTGCCGGCGCTGCCGATGGACGAACCTTCCTCTACATAGGCGCCGAGAATTGGCCGACTCCGATACCGCTGCGGCAAAATGGATCGCAGTGGTACTTCGACACTGATTACGGCAGGCAGGAGATTTTATTTCGGCGAATCGGCTCCAATGAACTGGACGTGATCAAAGTTTGCGGTGCGATCGCCGACGCCCAGCGAGACTATTACGGCGCGCTGCACGACGGTGCCTCGGAGCATCAATACGCTCAGAGGTTCCGTAGCACGGCAGGAACGCAGGACGGCTTATACTGGGAGGTCAAGGCGGGCGCGCAGCCGGACAGTCCTCTCGGTCCCCTGGTCGCTGAAGCGGCTAGCGAAGGCTATCAGCACACCGGCCAACCGCATCCCTTCCACGGCTACTTTTACCGGTTGCTGACCAGTCAAGGAGCCAACGCGCCGGGTGGCGCCAAAAGCTATATCGTCGCGGGCAAGATGACCGGAGGATTCGCGCTGCTTGCCTATCCTGCCAGCTATCGCGACTCTGGAGTGATGACCTTCATCGTCAATCAGGACGGTCAGGTCTATCAAAAGGACCTCGGTCCCAATACCGGCCAGATAGCCGGAGCGATGGCGGCGTACGATCCGGATGCGACGTGGCAACCAGCGAACAAAGCGACCGTTGCCGCGTCCAAATGAGAAAAGGATCGATCCTTGGTGAGAATCCACATGTGACTGAAACGGGATGATCCTCCTTAGAGTTTCGCGACCAGGGGTCGCCGAGCGGCTGGCCCGATTTGAGTGGGAACATCTGGTTGTTGGCCAGGCGCGGTGCCTCTTTGTGCGTGTGGAGCAACAAAATAAAGCCGCGAACATGCGCGTTGCCTAGCGAGTTCCCCGCACAGCTACAGATGAATCGAACGGCTGACAGTCGAATCGGCGAAGTTTCTAATCTCGTCGAACTTCTTCGCTGGCGCGCGCTCCAGCAGCCGGAGCAGCGGATGTACGCTTACCTGGTTGACGGAGAAATAGAAGGAGCGCATCTGACTTATGGGGCATTGGACAGGCAGGCACGGGCTATCGGTGCGCTGCTCCAAAGCTATAGAGCAAGGGGGGAGCGCGCACTGTTGCTGTATCCGGCAGGTCTCGAGTTCATCTCCGGCTTTTTTGGATGCTTATATGCTGGGGTAATTGCCGTTCCGCTGCCTCCGCCGAATATGGCCCAGCCGCAGCGGACTGTCCCGAGGCTTCGCACCATCGCAAACGATGCTCAACCGATGCTCGTGCTGACCACGTCATCGATCCTCTCCAAAGTTGAAGGCTTGTTCGCGCAAGCTCCCGAGCTACGAACGCTGCATTGGTTGGCCACCGACAAGGTTATCGGCGGCGCGGCGGATGAATGGCAGGACCCTGCGGTGACCGGCAACACGCTGGCTTTGCTCCAATACACTTCGGGCTCTACCGCATTACCGAGGGGCGTAATGGTCAGTCACGAGAACCTTATCCAGAACTCAGCCCACATCAGCCAGGCATTCGAGATTGCGCCGGATACTGTATCAGTGACATGGTTGCCGGTGTTTCATGACATGGGACTTACCAATGGAATTGTCCAACCCATATGCGGAGGAGGACGTCAGTGCATTCTCATGCCCCCACAATCCTTTCTTCAGCGGCCGTGGCGGTGGCTTCAGGCTATTTCGCGCTACAAAGCCACGATTAGTGGAGGCCCCAATTTCGCGTATGAAATGTGCGCTCGCAAGATTACTCCGGAGCAGCGCCACGGTCTCGACCTCAGCAGTTGGAAGGTGGCCTACAACGGTGCCGAGCCGGTCCGTGCGGACACTCTGAAACGGTTTGCCGCGGCTTTTTCATCCTGCGGTTTCCGACCGAACTTCTTCTACCCGTGTTACGGCCTCGCTGAAGCCACGTTGATCGTTTCGGGCGGACTTTTGAAAGAGGAGCCCGTTCTCTGCACAACGCGGGTGGCAGCGCTCGAGCACAACGGCGTCGCGGAGGCCTCGGACGCCGCGCAGAATGCACGGACACTGGTTGGATGTGGGCGCGCGATGGCCGATACGAAGATTGTTGTCGCCCATCCTGAATCGATGACCGCTTGCGCGCCCGATGAAGTCGGGGAGATTTGGGTATCAAGTCCGAGCGTGACTCAGGGCTATTGGAACCGGCCACAGGAAACCGAGCGCATCTTCCACGCCTACCTCGCAGATACTGGTGAGGGGCCGTTTCTTCGCACCGGAGACCTGGGATTCTTGAGAGACGGCGAGCTATTTATCACCGGCCGGCTGAAGGATCTGATCATCATCGGCGGCCGCAACCTTTACCCCAACGACATCGAATTCACGGTCGAACAAAGCCATGCGGCAGTACGGCCGGGGTGTTGCGTCGCGTTTTCAGTCGATGTCGCCGACGACGAACGTCTGATCGTCGCAGCCGAAGTGGAGCGCCGCTACCAACCGGAGCAGCACCAGCTCAACGGCGAATCGCGCGATCATTCACACGCGAGCAACCGGAACGGGCGGTCTCCAGCGGACCTCGACGCGGTGGTTCGGACCATTCGCCGCGCGGTCGCAGAAGAGCATGACGTGCGAGTCCATCAGGTCGTGCTCCTCAAGGCTGGAAGCATTCCGAAGACTCCCACCGGCAAGGTTCAACGTCGTGTTTGCGAAGCCAGGTTTCGGGACGGGACGCTGGAACAGTACGCGAAGAATAAGTAATGGCCGGAAATCAAATTGACGGCACTATCCGGCATGACGCGGAGCAAAATGGACGCCGCGAGAAGGGCAATCCCGCACCCGGCGCGGAAGCGATCCAGGCCTGGCTGGTATCCAAACTTTCCGAACTGCTGGAAATCGAAGCGAACGAGATAGACGTCGGGGAACCATTCGCCAGCTACGGACTGGGATCGACGGAGCTGGTCAGTCTCTCTGGTGAACTCGCAGAATGGCTGGGACGACAGCTTCCGGCCGAGTTGGCATATGAGTTTCCGACCATCGAAGCTCTCGCCCGCGGCTTGGCGGACTCATCAAGCCCGTCGCAGCCGGCCGCCGAGGTGAGCCGGGTTCGGGAGGCTAATGCCGAAGCGATCGCAATAATTGGGATCGGCTGCCGCTTTCCTGGCGCAAAGGACGCGCGAGCTTTCTGGAATCTACTTCGCAACGGAGTGGATGCAATCCGGGAAGTTCCCGCGCAACGCTTCAACCTGCACGATTTTTACGATCCCGATCCCGCGGCCCCGGGCAAAATGGTCACGCGCTGGGGTGGTTTTATTGAGCAGGTGGAGCAGTTCGATGCGCACTTCTTTGGTATCTCGCCGCGAGAAGCCGCACGCATGGACCCGCAGCAACGCCTGCTGCTTGAATTGGCCTGGGAAGCGCTGGAAGACGCCGGACAGGTGCGGGAGCATCTCGCGGGCACGCCCACCGGCGTGTTTATCGGCATCTCGAACAACGATTACGGCCGGATTCAATTCAATGATCTGGATCGTATTGACGCGTACGCGGGGACGGGCAATGCCCTGAGTATTGCAGCCAACCGTATCTCCTACGTATTTGATTTCCGGGGACCGAGTATTGCGATCGACACTGCCTGTTCATCGTCACTCGTTGCGGTCCACCAAGCCTGCGGCAGCCTGAGAAGCGGAGAGTCCACTCTGGCATTGGCCGGGGGCGTGAACCTGATCCTGTCGCCGGCGATTACGATCAATTTCACGAAGGCGGGAGCAATGGCGCCCGACGGGCGCTGCAAAGCCTTCGATGCGCGAGCCAACGGCTACGTTCGCAGCGAGGGCGCCGGGGTCGTTGTTCTGAAACCGCTATCGAGAGCCTTGGCCGACCGCGATCCAATCTACGCCGTCATTCGCGGGAGTGCCGTGAATCAGGACGGACGCAGCAACGGCCTGATGGCGCCAAATCCTCAAGCCCAGGAAGCGGTTCTGCGAGAAGCCTATCGGTGGGCCGCGGTCTCGCCGGGCGACGTTCAATACGTCGAGGCCCATGGCACGGGCACACTGCTTGGCGATCCAATCGAGGCGAAAGCCTTGGGCGCGGTGCTTGCTCTCGACCGTCCTCTTAAGCGCCCGTGTCTCCTTGGCTCGGTCAAAACCAACCTGGGTCACCTCGAAGCCGCCGCCGGTATCGCTGGATTAATCAAGGTGGCGCTGGCGCTTCAGCATCGCGAGATCCCACCGAGCCTGCATTTCGAGGAACCCAACCCTCATATTCCTTTCGATCAGCTCCCGCTGCGCGTGAACACGACGCTGTGCCCATGGCCTGCGCTGCCGGATACAGCCCTGCTGGCCGGGGTGAGTTCATTCGGTTTCGGTGGAACCAACGCCCATGTGGTTGTGCAAGGGGCTCCCACCCTCGATTCGGAAATGCATGCTGCGCAGCGCGAGAACGCAAATCGCGATGCCACGTGCACATACCTGCTGCCCTTGTCGGCACGCAGCGCGCCGGCTCTGGAATCTCTCGCGCGAAGCTACCACGATTTCCTGATTGATCCGGAGTTGACGGCGCCGCCCTACGACATTTGTTACACGGCTGGCGCGCGGCGAAGTCATCACGAGTACCGGCTGGCCGCGACGGGCAATTCAGCAGCGCAACTGGCGGATGGGCTTGAGACTTTTATCCGCGCAGAGGTTTGTCCAGAACTGTCTTCTGGCCGCAAGCTTTCCGATCGCCGGCGAAAACTGGTCTTTGTATTTCCAGGGCAGGGTTCCCAATGGTTTGGGATGGGGCGAACGCTCTTGCAGCAGGAAGCGGCCTTTCGAGAAGCCGTGGAACGCTGTGACCGCGCGATGCGGCCCCACGGAGACTGGTCCTTGCTTGCAGAACTCACAAGCACCGATGCGGCCGACTCCCGGCTGAACGAAGTCGACGTTCTGCAGCCAGCCCTGTTTGCGATTCAGGTGGCGCTTGCGGCGCTATGGCGTTCATGGGGTATCGAGCCGCACGCGGTGGTGGGCCACAGCATGGGCGAGGTCGCGGCCGCTCACGTCGCGGGCGCGCTAAGCCTCGAAGATGCGGCGCGGGTGATATGCTGCCGCAGCCGTCTTGTGAAGCCGACTATTGGTCGCGGAGCAATGGCTGCTGTGGAGCTTTCGATCGATGACGCGCGGCGCGCGTTGGCCGGCTATGAAGATCGGGTATCGATCGCCGTCAGCAACGGTCCCACTTCGACGGTTTTGTCAGGAGATCCCGCGGCGCTGGAAACAATCGTGAGTCGAATGCAGCATCAAGCCATCTTCTGCCAAATGATCAAGGTTGATTTTGCCGCTCACAGTCCGCAGATGGAGCCGATCCGCGCTGATTTGGAGCGCGCGTTGGAAGGACTACAGCCCCGACCCGCATCGGTGCCGATCTACTCGACAGTAACCGGCCAGGTTGCCGACGGCTTGAGCTTCGACCCGCTCTATTGGAGCAGGAATCTCAGAGAGCCTGTGCTCTTTTCAACTGCGGTTCAGCAGTTGCTGAAAGATGGACATGACATTTTTCTTGAGGTCAGTCCGCACCCTATTCTCCTCAGTAGCATTCAGCAGGGATTTCGTCATGCCGGGATAGAAGGCGCGGTAATCGCGTCGTTAAGGCGCGAGGAAGACGAAGGCAAAGTGTTGGCTCGGTCGCTGGGGATGCTTTACACCCTGGGACATCCAATCGAGTGGAGCCGCATCTATCCCCAGCGCGGACGATCCGTTCAGCTTCCGTCCTACCCGTGGCAGCGGGAGCGTTGTTGGATGGACACGCCAGCAGGCGAGGTCGGTGGTCAATCGCGATCGCAGTACGTCTCGAGCGATGGCGCGGAGAAGCATTCTCTTCTCGGCCGGCATTTCAAATCGGCGCAAACGGAAACCCACTTCTGGGAGAGCGCTCTGGACAGGAGCGCGCTATCTTACCTGGATGACCATCGCGTCGAAGGACTCGCGGTACTCCCCGCCGCGCTCTACGTGGAGATGGCGTTGGCGGCCGCCACTGAGGCGTTTCCGTCGCGGTCGTTTGTGCTGAAAGATGTGGAATTTCAAAAGGCGCTCTTCATCCCCGACGGCGGAACTCGGACGCTCCAGGTGATCCTCTCTCCCGGCGCCGACGCGGCGGCATCCGTTCATATCTACAGTTGCCCGCACGATGTAGAGCAAGCCAATCGATCGTGGACGCTACATGCGACAGCAAAGGTTTGTCCTGAGCCAGACAATGGAATTCCCGCGGCCATCGAGCAGGAAGCGCTCGCGGAGGTCCAGGCTCGATGCTCGGAACAGATCTCCGGACAGGACTACTATATGAGGCTTCGCGAAAGTGGTGTCGACTATGGCCCCTCTTTCCAGAGCATCACTCAGTTGTGGCGATGCAACGGAGAAATGCTGGGTGAAGTGAAAGTCCCCGATGGACCGCATGGAGAGTTCGACGCCTGTCAATTCCATCCGGCCCTTCTGGACGCTTGCTTTCAAACCCTTGGAGCGGGTGTAGCCGCTCAGGCGACGAGAAACGACGAACAGGGCACCTATATGCCCACTCATATAGATGAGATTCGGGTCCATGGTGGCCAGGGTTTGCATCTATGGAGTCACGCCCATCTGCAAGCACCCGACGCCTACAGCATCAAGGGAGACGTGCGGCTCCTGGATGAAACTGGCCATGTGGCGGTCGAAATTGTCGGACTGCGCTTCGATAGCATCGGCAGCGATACAAAGCGTGCCGCCGATGAGAACCTGGACGACTGGCTCTACGAATTCCAGTGGCAGCCAAGAGAGCGTCCGGATGAACAGCCGGCCCCGGAAGGGTCCGCGCCAGCCACTAGCGGCAACTGGCTTATCTTTGGGGACAGCAGCGGCGTCGGAGAAAAGCTTGAAGCACTGATCAAGACACAAGGAGACGGCAGCGTTCTGGTCACTCGCGGTGAATCGTACGAGCGCACGGACGGCCGGCATTTTCGCATCAATCCTCGACGGCCGGAGGACATCCGACAGCTCCTCGAGGCGGTGTTGGCGCCCGATCAGCCAATCTGCCGCGCGGTTGTCCATCTCTGGAGTCTTGATGCTCCTCTTCCAGAGGAGAGCACCGTAACTTCGCTGAAGACAGCTCAGACTCTTGGCTGTAGCAGTGTCTTACAGTTAGTCCAGGAGCTGGCTCGGGTCGAACGGAATCACTTACCCCGCTTGTGGCTGATCACGCGGGGATCTCAATCAGCCGGCGAAGAGACCTTGCCCCTGGACCCAGCCCAGTCGCCGCTTTGGGGATTGGGTCGCGTTGTCGCTCAGGAGCATCCCATGTTCTGGGGAGGACTGATGGACCTGGAACCCGGGCCTTCGGTTGCCAAGGACGCCGCTCATCAGTTGTGGAAAGAAATCACCGCTCCAGACGGAGAGGATCAGATTGCGTTCCGGCAAGGTCGGCGATACGCAGGCCGCTTGATCCGCAAACCTCGCTCGGCCACGGAGCCCGCTCCCCTTAGCTGGCGCACTGACGGCTGCTACTTGATCACCGGTGGACTGGGAGACCTAGGCCTTTCGGTAGCCCGCTGGATGGTGGAGCAAGGGGCCCGGCGGTTGATCCTTATGGGACGCACCAAGCTTCCGCCACGCGCGCGATGGAACTCAGCCGAAGCGGAAAGCCGGCTGGCCCGTCAAATTGCCGCGATTCGTGAGCTGGAAGCCCTGGGAGCGTGCGTTCATCTTGCTTCGGTGGATGTGGCTGATGAGGGACAGTTACGCGCCTATCTAGATGAGTTTCGAGCTGAGGGTTGGCCGCCTATTCGAGGCGTAGTGCATGCGGCGGGAGTACTGCAGGACGGACTGCTGGTGCAGCTCGACGCAGCCGCACTGGATTCGGTTTTGCGGCCCAAGATGATCGGCGGCTGGCTGCTGCATCGGCTCCTCAAAGACGACCCCCTGGACTTTTTTGTACTCTTTTCTTCCGCGGGTTCCCTCCTGGGCCAGCCTGGCCAGGGGAACTATGCGGCAGCAAACGCTTTTCTCGATGCGCTGGCTCATCATCGAAGAGCCCTGGGCAAACCGGCGCTGAGCATCAACTGGGGAGCGTGGAGCGGATTGGGCTTCGCGGAAACGCCCGGAGGAAAGCGCCTTGCCGCGCGCCTCGCGCTGGCGGGAATCAGGAGCATCGCACCCGCGCAAGCGCTGGAAGTGATGGAACGACTGCTACGTCAAGGCTCGACCCAGGTCGCGGCGGTGCCCGTTGACTGGGCGCTGTATCGCCAGTTTTATCCGGCGGGAACAGAGTCACCGCTGCTCTCTGAACTAGCACGTGAGGAAGCCGACACCTTAGCCCAGGCGGGTCATCCCGGCGAGAAGAGGAATACGATCCTTGCCGCTCAACCAGCGGAGCGCCTCCAGTTAATCCAGTCCTACTTGACTGAGCTAGTGGCTCGTGTGCTAGGGCAGTCAGTATCCAAGCTGGACGTACAGCAACCGCTCAGCAATCTGGGACTGGACTCCTTGATGGCAGTCGAGTTGAAGAACCGGATCGCGGTAGAACTGGGAGTGAACGTGCCGATGGTCACGTTTCTTTCGGGACCCAGCGTCGAACAGGCTGTGCCGCAACTGCTTGATCTGCTTACGTCCGAGACTCCTGGCTCATCAGCGCCTCTCGCCTCGGCAAATGGTCATCTCCAAGGGCAGCAAGGAAACGGCGGCATCGATGACCAGTTGTTGGAGAATCTTGACCAGTATTCGGATGAGGAAGTGAATTCGTTGCTCACTGAGCTGTTGGCCAAACAGGAAGTCAGTGAAAAGTGAATAGCAGCATTTCACAGCGAATCGCCGATCTTTCACCTGGCGAAAAGCGGGCCCTCCTTGCCCAGCTTCTTCGCAAGCAGGCGAGCAACTCCAAATTAATTTATCCCCTCTCGTATAATCAGCAGGGCATTTGGTTTCTTTATCAACTGGCGCCGGAGAACGCGGTTTACAACGTCAATTTTGCGGCGCACATCTCGTCCGAGGTAAACGTTCCGGCACTGCGACGCGCGTTGCAGAGCTTGCTCGACCGCCATCCTTCGCTTCGCACTACTTTTCCCGCACACGCCGGCAAGCCGGTCCAGCAGGTCCACGAACACCTGAAGGTCAGCTTCGAGGAAGTGGACGGCTCGACCTGGAGCGGCGACGAACTGAAGGCCCGACTGCTCGCGGAAGCGTATCGCCCGTTTGATCTGGAACGAGGGCCATTGCTACGAGTGAGCCTGATCAGGCGGTCGGCACGGGAGCATATTCTTCTGCTGGTCGTGCATCACATAGCGATCGACTTCTGGTCTCTGGCAATACTTTTGGATGAACTCGGCGTCCTATACCCGGCGGAAAGCGCCGGCGTGAAGGCCCATCTACCTCCTCTTGATTTGCAATACACTGACTATGTCCGTTGGCAGGCCGAAATGCTGGCAGGCCCGGATGGAGAGCGGCTGTGGGCATACTGGCGGGAGCAATTGGCCGGGGATCTACCGGTACTGAATCTTCCGACCGACCGGCCGCGTCCCGCGTTTCCGACTTATCAAGGGGCATCGCACGACTTCACTATGGACGCGGAGCTGAGCTCCGGGCTCAAGGCTCTCGCCAAGGCTCATGGAGCGACGCTGTACATGGTGCTTCTCGCGGCGTTCCAGGTACTGTTGTCCTACCATAGCGGCCAGGAAGACCTATTGGTGGGAACTCCCATGGTGGGCAGGAGCCGGGCCGAGTTCGAAGGTATCGTCGGCCTTTTTACGAACCCCGCAGTCTTAAGGGCGAATCTCTGCGGGAACCCTGCGTTCGCGGCATTTCTTGGCCAGGTTCGCCACACCGTGCTGTCTGCTCTCGAGCATCAGGATTACCCCACCGTTCTATTGGTTGAGCGCCTGCGGCCGCCCCGCGAACTCAGCCGCCCACCGCTGTGCCAGGCGATGCTCGTGCTCGACAAGCCCCACCGAATGGCGCAACCAGGCGCGTCTCCATTTGTGGCGGCCGAGACAGGGCTGCGCATGAATCCTGGGGGACTTGTTATGGAGTCGGTGGCGCTGGAACGCCGGGCAGCCACTCTCGACGTGGTGTTGTTGATAATCGAGACGCAGGAATCGCTTGCCGCTTCGATGCGGTACAACAGCGACCTGTTTGATAGCGCGACCATTGGCCGCATGTCGGAGCATTTCGAAACACTTCTGCGTCGCATACTTCAAGAGCCAACCGCCAGACTGGATGCGCTAAAGCTAACGCTCGCTAAGGCGGACCGGCAAGAACGGATGAACGTCCGGAAAGAGCAGAAGGAAGTCAATATTCAAAAGCTGAAACACGTCAAGCGCAAGAACATCATAACGTCGCAACTGAGCAGCTAAGCCGTCGCGCGAAAGTAGAACTACACGAATGGAAATGGACGTTATTGAAGGGTTCCGACTTTCACCTCAACAAAGGCATCTGTGGTCACTGCAGCAGGCAGGCGACGAACGACAGTATCGTGCGCAATGCGCCATCCTCATCGAGGGGAATCTCGACCTGCAGGTTCTAAGGGCTGCTCTGCGCGACGTCTGCGACCGACACGAGATCCTCCGAACCACCTTTCGTTGTCCGCACGGAACAAACATTCCTCTCCAAGGGGTGAGCGAGGAAAGTGCGCCCTGGATAGAGGAATACAACTTGAGCACGTGGGACACTTCACAGCAGGAGGCGACGATCGAGTCGCTGTTTGAGGAAGCCGGCCGGATTTCCTTCGACCTTGCGAACGGGCCGGTCCTGCGCATCTCCTTGCTAACCCTTGCGGCCGAGCGGCACATGTTGCTCGTCAACACGCCGTCTCTGTGTGCGGATGCGGCGTCACTCAGGATTCTGGTGCGCGAGATTAACCGCCGCTATTCAGCTTTCGTAGGTTGCCAAGAACCATCAGGCGACCCGTCTCAATATGCCGATCTCGCCGAGTGGGAAAATGACCTATTGGAATCGGAAGAAACGCACGAAGGAAAAAAGCATTGGCGCGAAGCGGAAGCCTCGCCTTGCCACGTTCCGAAGCTTTCTTTCGAACAGCGACCTTCCGCAAGGGCGGCCTTCGAGCCCCGGCTGCTGGCGTTGCCGCTCAATCCTGAGTTGACCTCGAAGATTAGAAAGCTCGCGGCTAAGTATGACGCTTCGGCCTCTGCGTTCTTCCTGGCTTGCTGGCAAATCCTGCTCCGGCGTCTCGGTGGCGAATCAGACCTTGTGGTCGGCTTGGCGTGCGATGGGCGTACTTACGAAGGCCTACAGGAAGCGCTGGGCCTGTTTGCGAAGACGCTGCCTGTTTACTGCCAGCTCGAAGAGCAGCTTCGGTTCAGTGAAGTTCTGGAACGGACTAATGAATCGGCGCAAGAAGCCGTTGAATGGCAGGAGTACTTCAACTTCGAACAACTTCCTCGATTGGATGATGAAATCGCGCCGTGTCACTTCTTTCCGGTTACTTTTGAATTCCAGGATGCGGAGGCGAACTATACCGAGGGTCACACGACATTTTCCATTCAGAAGCAATACAACTGTTTCGACCGGTTCAAGTTGAAACTTTCCTGCGTACAGCGAGGGGGCCTTATAGTCGCGGAGCTTCACTACGATTCCAGCTTCTTCTGCGCTGAGGATATCGACCGCCTGGCGCAAGAATTCCAAACTCTGATCGAGAGTGTCTGCGCAAATCCGGAATCATCAATCGCAGATCTGGATATCGTGAGTCCTAATGAGCAGCGCCAGCTACTGGCTGAGTTCAACGATAGGCGGACCGACTACTCTGAAAGCAGGTGTATTCACGAACTTTTCGCGGAACGGGCCCGGCAGGCGCCCGAGAATGTCGCGCTCGTTTTTCAGAACCGCCGTCTGACCTATACACAGCTCGAGGCGCGCGCCAATCAACTCGCGCATCACCTGCAAGGTCTCGGTGTCGGACCGGAAGTAGCGGTCGCAATCTGCATGGACCGTTCGCTGGAGATGGTCGTGGGGATCCTTGGCATTCTTAAGGCTGGCGGAGCTTACGTGCCGTTGGATCCGGAGTATCCCCAGGAGCGCATAGCCTACGTGATGGAAGATGTTCACGCGCGGGTGCTGCTGACGCAGGAAGCTCTGCGGGACAGTATGCCGGAGCTTGGGATCGAGATGGTGTGCGTGGACTCAGACTGGGAGACCATCGCGGGACATGGCGAAAATACCCCCCTAGCTAACGCAACCGCCAAAAATCTCGCGTACGTGATTTACACTTCAGGTTCGACTGGACGGCCGAAGGGGGTGATGGTCGAACACGGCGGACTGACTAATGCCATTAACTGGGTAATGGAGACACTCGAGCTGTCATCCAGCGACCGCTGTCTTTTGAAAACTCCCATCACTTTCGATGCCGCTGGACGCGAACTGTTCGCGACGCTGTTGGCGGGAGGGACCCTGATAGTTGCGGAACGTGGCGGTCATCGCGATAGCCGATACCTGGCAGACACCATCCGCGGCGAGCGAATCTCAATTCTCCACTGCGTGCCATCGCTTCTCCAGCTTCTGGTCGAGGAGCCCGCTTTCGACGAGAGCCTCGCGCTGCGCGCGGTTATGTGCGGCGGCGAGGCGTTGGCGGCCCAGATCGTCACGCGGTTCCAAAGCCGCATCGGGGCCAAGCTGTACAACGTCTATGGACCTACTGAGACAACCATCGACTCTACATTGTGGCCATGCGAAGAATGTAATCCTCATTCTGCAGTTCCTATTGGACGACCTATACCGAACACACAAGTATATATTTTAGACGACCTACTCCGCCTGCTCCCGATCGGCGTCGCCGGTAACTTGTGCGTCGGTGGCGTGGGTCTGGCTCGAGGCTATGTCGGGCGACCCGATTTGACCGGTGAGAAGTTTATTCCAGACCCCTTCAGCGGCGAGCCAGGAGCGCGGCTGTATAAGAGCGGGGACCTGGCGCGCTACCGGCCGGACGGGAATATCGAGTTCCTGGGTCGCTGCGATTACCAGGTAAAGATCCGCGGGTTCCGAATCGAACTTGGCGAAATCGAGGGAACACTCGGACAACACCCGGCCGTGCGGGAGGCTATCGTACAGGCTCAAGAAGTCGGCTCCGGAGAGAAACGGTTGGTGGCCTATGTAGTCGCTGGGCGAGAGTCACGCCCTACCGCAAGCGAGCTGCGCGGTTTTTTGAAGGATAAGTTGCCCGTGCACATGGTGCCTGCGGTCTTCGTGCTACTGGACACCTTCCCGTTGACTGCTAACGGTAAGGTAAACCGCCGCGCACTGCCGACGCCTGACAGCCGGCGACCGGAACCGGACGAGACATTCGTGGCATGCCGCACGCCTACCGAAGAGCTGCTAGCCGAGATCTGGGCCCAGGTCCTCGGCGTCGAACGAGTGGGTATCTACGATGACTTTTTTCAGCTAGGCGGGCACTCGCTGTTGGCTACCCAGGTCGTTTCCCGAATCCGCGAAGCCTTCCAGGTGGAGATGCCGCTGCGCCGCCTGTTCGAGGCGCCCACCGTTGCCGGCCTGGCTGAAAGCGTTGACGCAGGCCGCGGAGCAGGACTACAAGCTCCCCCCATTGTGCCTGTTCCTCGGGACGGAGAACTACCCCTGTCCTTTGCTCAACAGCGTCTGTGGTTCATCGATCAGCTCGAACCGGGCGGCTCTGTCTATAATTTCCCCGCCGCCGTCCGTCTCAAGGGACCGCTCAACGTGGCAGCGCTCAAGCAGAGTCTCGACGAAATCGTGAAGCGCCATGAAGTCTTGCGGACGACCTTTGCCATTGTGGATGGCCGTCCGGTTCAGGTTGTCGCACCGCACCTGACGTTGACCCTTCCAATAGTTGATTTGCGAGAGCTGCCCGAGACCGAGCGGGAGGCCGAGGTCCAGCGGCTGGCGACGAACGAGGCGCAGCGGCCCTTCGATTTGGCCGAAGGTCCGCTCGTGCGGGCTACAGTCCTACGGCTGGGGGAAGACGAGCACGTCGGGCTGCTGACGATGCATCATATTGTCTCCGATGGTTGGTCAACGGGAATCCTGATCCGGGAGATGGCGGTACTCTACGAGGCCTTTTGTTCCGAAAGGCCCGCATCGCTGCCTGAGTTACCCATCCAATATGCAGATTTTGCCCATTGGCAGCGCCATTGGCTGGAGGGCGAGGTTCTCCAAACCCAGCTTGCCTATTGGAAGCAGCGACTGCTTGGCGCGCCGCCGCTCCTGGAGCTGCCCGCGGACCACTCGAGGCCGCCTATACAAACTTTTCACGGAGCGCGCCAATCTATTCTATTGCCCCGGACCGTGGGCGATGCGTTGAAGGCGCTAAGCCGCCAGGAAGGGGTTACTCTCTTTATGACCCTACTAGCGGCGTTCCAGGTTTTGTTGCACGGGTACACGAATCAGGACGACCTCGTCATTGGCACGCCGATCGCCAACCGTAACCGGCTGGAGATCGAGAGGCTGATAGGGTTTTTCGTAAACACGCTGGTCCTGCGCACCGACCTGTCAGGCAATCCCAGTTTTCGGGAGCTTTTGCGCCGGGTGCGCGAGGTGTGCCTGGGAGCCTATTCCCATCAGGACCTGCCTTTTGAAAGGCTGGTCGAGGAATTGCACCTAGCGAGGGATCTAAGCCGTAATCCGCTCTTCCAGGTGATGTTCGTGCTGCAGAACGCCTCGCCGCAGGCGGTGAAACTGCCGGGATTGAGCTTCAGTCCTGTGGAAGTGGACACCCGAACGGCTCACTTTGATCTGACCCTGCATATCGTGGACACCGATCAAGGTCTCGCCGCAACACTAACATACAACACCGATTTGTTTGAGGGCGGCACTATTACGCGTATGCTCGGCCATTTTGGAACCTTACTGGAATCGGTGGCGGCCACTCCTGAGCGACGGCTATCGGACTTACCGCTATTAAGCGAATCAGAGCGACAACAAATACTGGTGAACTGCAACGATACCAGGAGGAATCGTCCCACCGAGTGTATCCATCAACTCTTTGAGGCGCAGGTCGAGCGAACACCTGACGCGATAGCGGTAGTACTTGAAGACCAGCAGCTGAGTTACCAGGAACTGAACCGCCGGGCGAATCAACTGGCGAATCATCTATGGGTTCTGGGAGTGGGACCGGAGGTATCGGTCGGAATCTGCCTCAAGCACTCATTGGAGATGGTCGTCGCACTGCTGGGAATTCTAAAGGCGGGCGGGGTCTACGTGCCCCTGGATCCAGCGTATCCGAAAGAGCGACTCGCCTTCATGCTGGAAGACGCCGAGGTCTTGGTGCTACTGACTCAGGAAGCGTTGCTGGCGGGATTGCCTGAACACAATGCGAAGGTGTTCTGTCTGGATTCAGACTGGGAGGTCATCGCCCAAGAGAGTCCGGAGAACCCGATTTCCTTAACCAAGCCTGAGAACCTGGCTTATGTAATCTATACCTCGGGGTCCACCGGCCGGCCAAAGGGAGTTCTCGTTTCGCATGGTGCGATTGCGGAGCACTGCCGCAATGTTAAAAGGCACTACGAGCTGGACACAAGCGATAGGGTGCTACAGTGTGCTTCATTGAGTTTCGATCTGTCATTGGAGCAAATCCTTCCTACACTTATAGTCGGGGCCAGGCTGGTTCTGGTGAGTCCCGACGCATGGCATACAACAGAATATCACAAATGGATTTCAGAATTTGGACTCACTGTACTCAATATTCCAACCGGCTATTGGCAGGAACTGGCGCAAGAGTGGGCAGGTGTTTCGGAGTTGGTCCCAAATGTTCAGCCCAGAGTTTTCATCGTGGGCGGAGATACGATGTTGCCCGAGTTCCTCGACCTTTGGCAGCGAACACCGATGAGTTCGATCCGTCTAATCAATGCTTACGGGCCGACGGAAGCCACTATAACAGCAACCGCCTTTGATATCACTGCGCGGCTTCGCGAGCTCTCAACTCTTAAGAGAATTCCTATTGGCCGTGCCCTCGCCGGCAGGGAGATTTACATTCTAAACAAGTACGGTAACCCTGTTCCGGTGGGAGTTCCGGGTGAACTGTATATTGGCGGCGCCAGCCTGGCTCGAGGTTATCTGAATCGAACCGATTTGACTGCGGAGAATTTTATCCCGAACCCCTTCAGCGGCGAGCCTGGAACGCGACTGTACAAGACGGGGGACCTGGCCCGCTATCTCTCCGACGGGAATATCGAGTTTCTGGGTCGAATTGATGATCAGGTGAAGATCCGCGGGTTCCGTATCGAACTTGGGGAAATCGAGGCAGCGCTTCGCCAACACCCTGCCGTGCGCGAGGCGGTCGTCTTGGCTCGGGAAAACGCTCCCGGAGAGAAACAGTTGGTGGCCTATATGGTCGCTCACCGGGAGTCCCAGCCAGCGGCTGGTGAGCTGCGTGTCTTTCTGAGGGAGAAGCTGCCCGATTATATGATGCCGGCAGTCTTCGTGCCGCTCGATGCTTTGCCGTTGATGCCCAACGGTAAGGTAGACCGCGGCGCGCTGCCGGAAGCCGGGCGAACACGATCCGAACCGGGCCGGGTCATCGTAGCGCCGCGAAATCCTTTGGAAGTCCAGCTCGTTAATCTGTGGGAAGAGGTCTTGGGTGTTCGACCCATCGGAGTAACTGATAATTTCTTTGAGCTGGGAGGTCACTCCCTGGCGGCTGTTCGTTTGTTCGCATTGATAGAAAAGAGACTGGGCAAGAAAGTTCCCTTAGCGACTGTGTTTCAGGGAGCAACGGTTGAGCATCTAGCGAATATTCTCCACCAGCGTGCCAGAGTCGCGCCAAGTTCATCTTTGGTAGCTATTCAGCCGGGCGGCAACAGACGGCCTTTGTTCTTGATACACCCGGCCGGGGGACATGTCTTTCCCTACGTCTCTCTGGCAAATTGCCTGGGTCCCGATCAGCCCTGCTATGGACTCCAAGCAAGAGGATTGGAAGAGGGACAGGAACCGCATAAGCGGATCGAAGAGATGGCCGCTTACTACATAAACGCAGTGCGGACCGTACAGGCTGAGGGTCCGTACCTCCTGGGAGGATGGTCCATGGGAGGAGTGGTGGCCTTCGAGATGGCGCAGCAGCTTCATGCGCAGGGGCAACGGACGGCATTGCTGGCCTTGCTTGATACGCGGATTTCCACGGCCGACGAGGAATTTGAAGACGAAGATTTCGAGGCGACGTTGCTGATCGATTTTGTCCGCTATTTCGGTCTTTCATTGGATCCCCGGGACTTTCTCGCCCGCCTTCCAAAGCACGAGCTGCTGGAGCGCGTGCTCGAGCACGCGAAAAGAGCCGGCCTGATGCCCCTGGATATTGAAGTCTCCCAAGCTCAGCCATTTCTCGAACTCTGCAAGGCCGATTTTCGCGCTACGCGAAACTACGTAATGAATCACTACCCGGGTCGAATCACGCTCTTCAAGGCTGCTCAGGAGCTTGCGGGAACCTCGTCTGACCCGACCTTGGGGTGGAGTGAGTGGGCTGCCGGAGGAGCTGACGTCCATGTCGTTCCGGGCAATCACGCTACGATGGTTTACCAGCCTCACGTCGAAGTCTTGGCTGACAAGCTACGGGCTTGCCTCGATCAGGCGCTAGCGAGTGAAGAATGGTTCGCCGATGAAGTCAGCCAATCGATCGGATCGATGAAGGACGCAATATGAATAGTGACGACAGCGAAGACTCGACAAGATACACAGTCGTTGTAAATCATGAAGAGCAGTATTCTATCTGGCCCTCCGAAAAGAAATTCCCGCTTGGCTGGACGGCTGCAGGCAAGACCGGTTCCAAGACCGAATGCCTGGCTTATATTAAAGAAGTGTGGACCGATATGAGACCACTCAGCCTGCGAAAACAAATGGATTAGCAGGACTGCTGGATCCGTTCATCAAAGAGTTAACTTGTATGTTCTAATTTGTAAGGACAGATTCTGAATGATCAGGTCGACAACCGCCGCTGCTTTTGAGCCATGGATTTCATGCCGCCAACTCGGGCCAAAGACCCGTCTTCGCCTGTTTTGTTTCCCGTACGCCGGAGCCGGTGCGTTGATCTTTCGCACCTGGTCTGACGGCTTGCCAGCGGATGTCGAGGTCTGTCCGGTTCAACTCCCGGGAAGGGGAACTCGGCTGATGGAGCGCCCCTTCACTCAACTCTCGCCTCTTATCGAGGCCCTCGCCCAAGCCCTGGTTCCATTCCTGGATAAGCCTTTTGCCTTCTTCGGCCACAGCCTAGGAGCATTAGTCAGTTTTGAACTCGCCCGCCGGGTCCGCAGACAGTATGGCGTGCATCCTCTTCGCCTATTTGTATCTGCTGGCCGTGCGCCTCAAATCCCTCATCGCGGGCCGCGTATCCATACCCTGCCAGACAAAGAATTCTTAATGGAACTGCGGCGGTTGAACGGCACGCCCAGCGAGCTGTTGGGCCACGAAGAATTAATGGAGATCATGCTCCCTGTCTTGCGGGCAGACTTCGCGCTGTACGAAACCTACCTGTACTCGACTGAGCCGCCCCTGAACTGTCCCATCACCGCGTTTGGTGGCTTGCAGGATCACAGAGTGAGCGATAGCGACCTTGAAGCTTGGAGTGCTCAGACGAGTGTTTCGTTCTCGAAGCGGATGTTTCCCGGCGACCATTTCTTCTTGAAACAGCCGCTTCTACTTCGGGTGCTTTCCCAGGAACTGCAATAAAGCCGGTAAGAACGGCCACATGAAGACACTACCCATCACCTCAACTCCTACACCGTGGGGCGATCCACCGGCGACGATAATATTAGGTAGTAACGAAGTGCATGTCTGGCGGGCCTCTTTGGACGAGCCCCCGCCGCAGATAGATAGCTTCCTGCATACCCTTGCGGCAGATGAGCGAACAAGGGCCCAGCGGTTTTACTTTCAGACAGACCGCGAGCGCTTTATCACCGCTCACGGAGTACTCAGGGCTATCCTCGGTCTCTACTTGAATAGAGAGCCAAAATGCCTGTCCTTCTGCTACAGTTCTCATGGAAAGCCCGCCTTGGCCTGGGAATATGGCGGAGATGCGATCCGCTTTAACATGTCCCACTCTCAGGGAGTGGCCCTTTATGCGGTTACTCGTGGCCGCGAGATTGGCATCGACCTCGAATTCATCCGCTGCGATTTGGAAGTCGAGCAGATCGCCGAGCGATTTTTCTCGCCACGCGAGATTGCGACGCTTCGGGCGCTTCCTGTCTACCTTAGGAGACACGCGTTCTTTCTTTGTTGGACCTGCAAGGAAGCCTACATCAAGGCGAGAGGCGAAGGACTCTCCATCCCCTTGGATCAGTTCGACGTGTCGCTGATTCCCGGAGAACCTGAAGCGTTGTTGAGCACCCAACCAGATGCAGACGAAGCCCTTCGTTGGTCTCTACGGGGGCTGACCCTTGCCTCCGGCTACTCGGCTGCTCTTGCTGTCGAAGGACGCGGCTGGACTTTGGCCTGCTGGCAATGGCCGCGACCACTTCGAAGCACCGTTGACCCCGTGCCGCGCTCCGAGATTAAGCGCTAATCGCGCTCCACTTCCCTCATCAAGGGCCTTTGCCTCTGGAGTCCATTGGTGTACAATTGATTTACCTCGTCTCAGAGTTTTCTCACACCTCAACACTTTGCTCGAGGTAGGAGAGTCGCCGCCGACACGCGGTATGCGTTTTGGGCACTTGCGCCAAAGCAGACGCCTAAAATGCATAAAAACGCGTATCAGGCTGCGGCCCATGCTCGTCTCTTAGGAATGTGGATTTCAAAATGAAGGTCTTATCATTCCGATTCTGGATTCTGATTCCTTCGTCTACTGTACTGGCAGCAGTGTTAACTCTATGGCCTGCTGTCGGCCGCACGGATGTTGTTCTGGCGCCGGGCACAGAGTCGAGTGCAGGTGGCGCAACCGATGCCTGGCTTGTGGCGCGCGGTCTGATCGGCCACAGGATGATCGGCGAACAATCCGGCACTGACATAATGACGCCGCCGCCGGGCACCGAGGTAGACGAAACCCGGCAAACAGAGAACCGGACGGGCGAGATCCTGAACCAGGTCAAGTCGTGGAACGAAATGGTCGACGACGATACGATCCATATCGAGGTGACTACCCTATCGGCGCATCAGTTCGAAGTCGCCTTCTGGCTGTTTCCCAATCATCGTCAGGGTTGCACCATGTATCAATGGACGCTGTACGATCATGGTCGCGCGCTGCAGAGCGCGTTCTGGCGTAACGATGCGACGGTGCTGCGGCTGGCCGGAGCCTCAGACCTGCCACATGACTTGTATCCGGACTCGGTTCCGTGGGTGGCGTTTCTACGCGTCCTCGACGCGCCGCGCGACGGCGCCGAAGGTATGATTTATCAGCAGATCACGCCGTACAGCTATGTAGGTCAGGAGGTTTGGGCCAACCGGTCCAAACAGATCAGCGTGCCGGCCGGCAGCTTCTCCGCCCTCAAGGTGACCGCACAAGTCGATGTCGCGACGGTGATGCCGAACTGGCCGCGCTTCGTCCTGCACGTCATCGAGCCGGTAGTTCCCAAAAACACCCTCTATTTCGAGGCGACGCCGCCCTACCGGCTGCTCAAGCAGCAAGGCACCACCTTTGTCGGCGGCCCTGAGGTCACCACGGAACTCATCCGCTTCTACATCGCAAGCGCAGCACAGCCGGTTGCAACTACAGCGGCTCTGACGACAGCCCACGCGCCGATCGCTGCGGTGCTCGAGGGTGTATCGATTCCCAAATGACAATTTTCTGTAGTCAGACGGCGTCTCCCTTTGCCGCCACGCCAGCCGCTTGCCTGTCACGCGTCTCGTCGCTTGTTATCTGACCATCGCGCAGGCGGATGAAACGGTGAGCCCGTTCCATGACCTGGGGATCATGCGTGGAAAAGATGAAAGTCGTACCTGTCACACGATTGAGATGTTCCATCACATCGAGGAGGGCGATAGCAGTGGCAGAGTCCAGATTCGCCGTGGGCTCATCCGCCAGAATGAGCGCAGGTTCTGTAACCATGGCGCGAGCCACGGCAACCCGTTGTTGCTGCCCACCGGACAACTCCGCTGGACGACGATCTTCGAGGCCGGCGAGGCCGACTTCAGAAAACAGTTTTTCCACCTTTTCTCTGCGCTTGTGCGCAGGCACCCCCTGGAGGAGCAGCGTAAACTCAGCGTTTTCCAAAGCGCTCAGCACAGGCAGCAGGTTGTACGTTTGGAACACAAAGCCGATGCGCTGCAAACGTAGATGCGCCAGTTCACCTGAAGATAAGAGCTGAAGGTTTTGCCCTGCCACCCAGACCTCGCCCGCATCCGCCCGGTCGAGTCCGCCAATGATGTTGAGCAAGGTGGTTTTGCCGGAACCTGACGGACCGGCAACGGCCGCGAATTCCCCGGCAGCAATCTGTAGAGAGACGCCACGCAGTGCCGGAACGTCGATAGGTCCGGTTCGGTAGGTCTTCCTCACCTCCTTCAGTTCCACCGCCCACTCTGCCAGCACCATCGCCCTCCTTTCTAAAGCCCCTTCAATGCGTCTGGCAGCTCTGTTCGCGCCGCCTTGAGCGCCGGATAAAAGGAAATGATCGTCGCCATCGCGAATACAATACTAACGGACCAAATGATTCGATTCGAGCTTAAGCGCGAGTAGAGAATAGGATCCAAAACAAGCGCGGATGGAAGATCTGTCTTGAATATCCAGCGCAGATCCAACCCCGAGGTAGCGAAATAGTGCTCGACGCTCAAACCCAACGCCAGTCCCAAGGCCAGGCTTATCGCCGTGAGGGCCAGAGACTCGCCTATGACCATTACTGCAAGTTGCCCGGGCCGAAGACCGAGAGCTTTACAAACGCCGAACTCATACCTGCGCTCCAGTACTCTCATGAGAATCGTGTTGAGTATTCCCAAGCCTACCATCGCCAGTATTACGCCGTTCATTATGTAGTTAAAGGCGTGGTCCAGCCCAAGAATCTGAGCAAGCATCGGGATTGATTCTCGCCAAGTCAGGACTTCGACTGTTCCTCCCGTCAGCTGCTTCCGCAAAGCTCTTGCTACCATCGCCGAATCACCTTCCTGCTGAAGCAGGAGGGCTACCTGAGTCACCTGGCCGTCCGGCAATCCGAGCAGGGTCTGAGCCGCGGGCAACGGTAGTTGAATGATGTTAGCGTCGACCGCTCCCAGGCCCGTGCGAAAGATGCCACTCACCCGCAAAAGAGTGCTTTGCATCTCTTCCCCGGCGCCATTTTTGGTTTCAATGCCGGG
The DNA here is from genome assembly GCF_050015535.1 of Binatus soli (SeqCode). Lineage (NCBI taxonomy): Bacteria > Candidatus Binatota > Binatia (SeqCode) > Binatales (SeqCode) > Binataceae (SeqCode) > Binatus (SeqCode) > Binatus soli (SeqCode). The sequence goes on from NZ_JBEKBF010000009.1 coordinate 143,180, forward strand.
CTGTCGCAGCGCCTGAGTCATGAGCACCACTCGCGAACCTATCTTTACCTCGAGCTCGCGAGCCAGCTCGGCGCCAATGACAACGCCTGAAGGCCTGTCATCACTTAGATATGTCCCTTCAACTACCCGCTGTGGGATAAAGGATACGGCCGGTTCGTCTTGTGGAATAACCCCCATGATTCTCACGCCGGCAGAATTGGCTGAGGAACTTAAAAGCCCGGTCGCCAGAAGCCTCGGACTAACTCCTCGCACAAGCTTCTTCATTTCCGCGGTTTGCAAAAACCCTTCGATCCCGGATACCACTTGGGCCGGAAGCAGCAGCTCGTCAGAACCGGAGTCTTGATACCCCTTCGCCTGGATCACTACATGGCCGGGACCAAGCCGCACACCGTCGGCAATAGTTTGCTCGTGCCCGCCGTCGAGCAGACCCAGAGAGATCAGCAGCAACGCAAGACCCAAACCCAGCGCCGAGGCGGTCAACAGAGTGCCGCGGGGATTGCGCCAGAGATTGCGCCAGCCGATTTTCACAAGCAGGAGTGCGCTTCTCACTGTTAGACCTTACGAATCGCTTCCGTCGGCCGAAAATGAGCGGCTCGCCAGGCAGGATAGAGCGCAGATACCAGGGCTGTGGCGGCCAGCCCGAGTGCCGCTTCACCGTAGGCGGGGAAATCCTGCCGGCCGTACCAGAGGCGCCCTACCACTACTCCTGCCAGAGAGATTACTCCGCCGCTAGCGCCACCCAAGTCCAGACCGTGCTCCTGCAAATACCAGAGGACCGGGACGCCAAGCGCGCCTCCCACAACGAGGCTCGCCACCGCCAACCCTGCCGCCTCTGTCAGGATCAGAACAATCACCTGAACTGGGCGCATTCCCAAAGCCATCAGCATGCCCAGTTCACGCGTGCGCTCAAACACCGCCATGAGCATGGTGTTCATGATACCGAGCACCGCCAACAGGAAGAAAATGAAGAAGAGAACAAAGGTGATGGCGCGATTGAACTCCACGTAATTGGCCAATTCCGGCGCCAGCTCAGGCCATGCCATTGCCTGTACGGGAAGAGTTTTATCCAGTTGGAGATCAAGTGCGGCAGCCACAGTAGTAGCTGCCGTTATGTCATTCAGCTTGATACCAACTTCGTGGATCCTCGCAGGCGCCAGATGCAGAAGGTCCTGTAGAGAAGACAGGGACATGAGAACCAGCCCCCGGTCTACAGCATCAAGACCGCTGTGAAAAATCCCCACGACCGTGTATACGTCATTGCCCATCGAACCGTCGGCCGCCTGCGTCAGCAGAACGATCTCCGAGCCCACGTCGATGCCAATCGTGCTCGCGAGTTTATCTCCTATCACTACCCCCTTTGGCATCCGCGCACTCAGATAACTACCTTTTGCTATCTGACTATTTAGAATAGTAACCTTCGGTTCCTGATCGGGGGCGACTCCCATCAACTCCACACCAGCGGAGCGATGAGCCGCACTTAGCAAGCCGTATCCGTACACTCGGGGAGTGGCAGCATAAACCCGGCGATCGGCGCTGATGGCGGCCAGCATTGCGCTGACATCTGTCCCTTGCCTCCCGCCCAGAGTCTTTTTAATGGAACGGCTAGGGTAGTAACCGGGAGCATGCACCTGGATCTGGGACATGATGAGACAGGTGCCGTTCTGGATCATCTGCCATCTCAGGCCGGCCATCAGGCACGCAACGAACAGCAGCATGACATAGCCAAACGCGATGGCGGCCATCGTGATAAAAGTACGCCGAGGGTTGCGCCAGAGATTGCGCCACGCAAGCTGTGGAAGCCGTCCGCTTATCATTTCAGGTCAGGCAGTGAAAACATCCCCTCGCTGATCGGCACATCGAACGCGATATCTTCGTACTCGATCGTCGTCTGCGCGCCAGCCTTGTTTGCCGCTCGCATGACCAGACGCGTCGGAATCAGCCTGCCGCTCATTGGTTTGTATTCAGAAAAGGTAAGCTCTCGGACGAGCTGCCCGTCTTCGTCATAGAAACCCTGCCATGTGGGCACGGCATCGGCTTGGCGAATCTGCACAATAATCTTCCCCCACACCACCGCCGCATCCGGCTTCGGCGTCAGAGTATATTCTTCCACCGCAACCCCGCCGCGCTTTCCTTCGAAAAAGGTGCTAACAGAGTAGTCGCGCGTGAGGAAAGTCTCTTTAACCAGATCATCGATAGTGAAGTCGCTTCCCATCCATGAGGCCATTGCCATCGAAGGGGGAACTTTAACCGTGCGATTCGATTTCGGTAGATAGTACCAGATGTCGCTGCCTACTTTCAGGATGGCGGTGCCTGCTTCATCTTGAGGACTGGTGATGCGGACCAGCACCTTTTCTCCGAGCGACCAGATCTTCATCGAGAGATTGCGTTGTCCATCTTCATTGGAGATCTGCATTTTCACGGTAGCGATGCTGGACTTGCTGCTAAAGAGACGCGCGACCCGTTCCAGGGTCTCCCGCGCCTGTTGATCGTCCGCAGCATGAGACATCGGAGCCACACTCAACAGCGCCAGTCCTAGAAACACGGCGACGCTTCCCTTTTGCCAACGCAGGAGAGTCATAGCTGTCTGACCTTGCGCTTGGTCACTAATTCGCTCTCGACCTCGGCTGCTTCTTCCACCAGCGGGGCGCCCATGGCTAGTCCCATCGGTATGCGGACCAAAAGGTTGAAGGCGCTAACGGCCAGGGACAGCGCGAACAGATTGTCCTTGCTGCCGAACCGGGCAAAAGCCAGGGTGAAGACCAACTGAGTCGTTCCGATTCCGCCTGGCGAGATTGGCGAACTTCCGATCGCCACAACGAACGGCGTTAATGCCAATGTCTGCATCAGTGGGACCCCGATATGAAAGCTGACGAACTGTCCATAGAGCGCAAAGCCCGCTCCCAAAACAATTAGAAATCTGACGGCAAGGAGCTTGATGTAATGCGACGGCCGAGCCATACGGAAACTCGCCATCGAGGGCCGCTCGTAGAGCCATCGGAGCCAATTGCCGGCGCCGAGCCGCGCTCCCCATAAGAGCCAGAACGAGGCGATGAGACAGCCAGCGCAGAGTACGCCGGCCGCGTAGCCGAGACCCAGCCGAATCGGTGACGTCGGCACGAGAGCGATCGCGAAGAGCGACAATGTGGCCAGCAGCATGGCGTCGAGATAGCCTTGGAACAGCAAGGTGCATCCGCCCATTATCCAGGGCACACGCTTGCGTGCATGCAGAAAAAGCACAAGCGCGCCGCCTGCGACATAGGAGTTCACAAGCTGAAGAAAACAGACCGCGGCCATGGTCGGAAGCAGTTCCAGCGTTCCGGTCGGATCGTGAAAATAACTGAACAAGCGGGAATACAATACTGTCTCGCCGATAAACCAGCATAGAAAGCCGCCCAGGCTGGCGATGACAAAAATCCAGAGCGTGGCGTGGCTTCCGGCGCCCACCACCTGCCTCCAGGAGATGCCGCGTGCCGCGTAGCATACGATTGCCGCCGCTATCGCATAGGCTGCAAGGTTTCGCACCACGGTTTTGCGCACCGGACTTTCACTCACTCAGGCACAACAGTCTACACGTCGCGGAATTTCTATTATAGGCCGTTCATCACAAGCATGATTTACGCCCGATCTACATACTGCGCAGGATGGAGGAGCAGGATCGCACAATTATTAATAGCAGGCTGTCGGAAAATTCCCTTCCCGTCGGATCGACGGATAGGTATGCATCTGTATAGTGGAACGAAGCGTGATACGCGCCTCGAGCGATGGCGGACCTGCAGAAGCAACGCGCCGCAAACGCGAAGTCGATGAACGCAGTAGACATCGTCATGTGGGGCTCGGCCCACTGCCGTTGAAGTTTGCGGACCTCGTCCACTCCGCCGCCTCTGAAAGTTATAAACGTACAGTAGGTAGGTAATTCTTACTGTTCGCTTTATCTATGGTATTTTTCTTGGCCGCTTTTAGATGTTTTAATAAACTATACATCTAAATACATCTCATGGCTCCTTTAGTCTTGCTTCAGTCCGTAATCACTGGCAGAATTCGTGTGTGATGAAAGCCGAAACGCAAGAAAATCCGATTCTCGTGCCGCAAGAAGAGTGCGAGGTCCTCAATTTAATTCGGGACGACCATGAACTCATCGATCGCCTCAAGATAACCACTGAGGAGCTCGAGGCGCTGTCGAAATGCGCGATGTTCGGAACCCTGACCTGCAAGCAGCATATGCTTGCCATCTTGCGTCAGATTCGCGAGGCGGGCGGTCCCGCGGCGGGTGGACCCGCGATCGCTCAGACGCCCCTCTTTCCTGAGCCGGCTATACCCGAGGAGCAGGACGACCCCCCCCTCCCGGACTGCCGAAAAATGTTGATTCGTCTTGCTGGCAACGGCGTGCCCGAGCCGGGTTCGCTTGAGAGTGTTGTTCGTCGCCGCGTGCCCGAGCAGTACGGCATTCTTCTTTGGACACTCGTCCTGGTCGTGGGGCTGGCGTGGAATCTCCTGATCTTGATGTCGCGCTGGCGTGATGGCTTCCTGACCAGGATCGGAATGACCGCCAACCAGGCTTCTCCTTCGGCTGCGTGGTACAACAATATCGACCGGTCCTACATTCTGCTCTGGGGCGAAGTTCTGGTCGTGGTAGGCATTGCAGTTGTGATGTACCTCAAATCCCACAGAAGTTACCGCCGCTTCAAAATCAGACCGCGCGGAAGCTGGCGCTAGCCAGTCTCTCGACCTGTTGGCGCATCTGCTGATTGGCGCGCTGACCGAAGCTGCCATTTTTTATCGCGCACGCGGACGACCAGCCCGCCGCCCGCCGCGAGGTCGGCGAAAATGTCGTGCGACTGCTTCTGGGCCTTCGTATCGACAATCGGAAATGCTGGTCCAACACGGATTGCCCGCGCGCTCGCACCGGACTACGACTACGAGCTGCGCAACAGCTTGCACGGGAAATCGCGATGGAATATCGAATCACGCCTGGCAGATTGGAAATCGGCAAGTTCTCGCTCTACTACGAACGCGTCGGCGCCGGCGCGCCGATCGTCTTCCTGCACGGCCTCGGCGGCAGCCATCTCTCATGGTGGCAGCAAGTTCCCTACTTCATGCGATCGTTCGAGTGCATCACGGTTGACCAGCGCGGCTTCGGCCTCTCGCCTGACCCCGACGGCCTGTTCAATGGCGCGCATGCGAGCGATCTCGGCGCCCTGCTCGACCATCTGAAGATCGACAAGGCCGTGCTGATCGGGCAATCGATGGGCGGATGGACGATCGTCGGCTATGCGCTCGAGCATCCCGAACGCGTCGCGGCGATGGTGATGGCGGATACACCGGGCGGAATCTTCACGCCCGAGATGAAGTTCGAGCGGCCGCGCGAGCCGATCTCCGTCGATGCGACGCCACCTATCGGATCGTTGCCGACCTATGCCGCCGATTATTTCTCACGGCGCCCCGAGATGGCGTTCCTGTACGATGAAATCCGGATTCATGGCGCGCGGCCTCCCGCCGACGCGGGCGTGCGGATAATCGGCCTGCGCTACGATCTCGCCGCCGTAAAGCGACGCCTGACGATGCCCATACTGTGCATGGTTGGCGAGGAGGACACGCTTATCGCACCCGAGATCGTCAAGGCGCTTGCGTCGGCCCTGCCAAATTCGCGGCTGCGCACGGTCCCCGGCAGCGGCCATTCGATCTATTTCGAGAATCCCGCCGTTTTCAATCAGCTGGTGCGCGATTTCATCGTCGAGATCGGCTACGCGAAATAGCCGGCGCGGCCGTTCATCGTGAAATGAAACGAAATAGCCCGGAATTCGTCGAATTGTTAGGTGAGTGACTCAGGACTATAATGAATTTATGAGTCGCATCGCAAATGCCTTGGCGGCCTTCGGGCTGGCGGTGGCTCTGGCCGGATTGGCCTCTTGCGAGCCCGTGCAGAATCCCTATGGAACCACCGGTGGGACGAAAGCGGTGCCTCTGGGGACCTCGAGGGGCTTCGATTCCAGTTCGAGTCTGCCGCCGCCGTCGAGCGCGGGCACTGTTGCCGGCGGCACGATCGATTCGCCGCAAAGCCAGGGTCTCTCTGATTATCTGAAGCATCACTCGCTGCCGCTGGTCGGTGCGCAAGTCGTCACCAGTACGAGCGGCGGCAAGCAGGTAATCCTGTTTGGCTTCGTCGCGAGCGACTTCGGCAAGACTGACGCCGAGCAGAAGGCTCGCTACTATCTGAAGGATCCGTCGCTGGTGGTGGACAACCGGATCAAGATCAGCCCTGAACTGGCTGGCAGCAGGGCCGGTTCCGGATCGACGGTCAACGGAGTTCCGTCCGCGAATGCAATGCCGTCCGATGGCTCCGATCCGTACGCCGCGTCCGGTTCGATCCAAGATTATCAGAACAACGAACCGCCCGGTGCGCAGGCCTACCAAGCCCAAGGCCAGTATCAGCAGTATCAGCAATACAACAGCGCTCCGCCGAGCATGTTGACGACGATTCTCCCGCGGCTGCTCGGCGGAGGTATGTCGATGGGCAGCGGCGGCTACAGCGGAGGTCTGGGTGGATTCAGTTCCGGCTACACGCCGGGTTACGGCAGTTACGGCTTTCCAACGTCTCCACCGCCGATGCCGAGTTCCGGGTTTGGCGGGTCTGGATATCCTTACTGATTCGGCCGCGCGCTTTCGATCAATCGCTCCCGCTATCTCGCCAGCTTGAATCGCTCGCCCAAAAACACCTGGCGTACTGCGTCGCTGGCGACGATGTCGCGCGGTTTGCCTTCGAACAAAATCTTGCCCGAGTGAATGATATAGGCGCGATCGATGATCGACAGCGTCGCGTGCACGTTGTGATCCGACATGAGCACCCCGATCCCGCGCTCTTTGAGATAAGACACGACGCGCTGAATCTCGACGACGGTGATTGGATCGATTCCCGCGAACGGCTCGTCGAGGCATAAGTACACCGGATCGAGCACGAGCGCCCGCGTAATTTCTACGCGCCGGCGTTCGCCACCGGACAGCACGCCCGCTTTGGCCTTGGCCAGTTTCGCGATTCCGAGTTCGTCGAGCAGCGATTGAAGACGCGTGTACCGCTCCTCTTCGGTAAGCGGCAGCGTTTCGAGAACCGCCAGCAGATTTTGCTCGACGGTCAGCTTGCGGAATACGCTGGGCTCTTGCGGCAGGTAGGAAATCCCGCGGCGCGCGCGCTGGTAGAGCGGCAGGGTCGTGATGTCCTCGCCGCCGAACATGACTCGCCCATGGTCCGGCTTGAGCAGTCCCACCAGCATGTAGAAGGTGGTCGTCTTGCCCGCGCCGTTGGGTCCCAGGAAACCCACCACCTCGCCCGGCCTCACGACTACGTTGACGTCGTCGACGACCGCACGGCCGCCGTAAACCTTGGTTAAGCCGTCGCCGCGAAGCGCCAGCGTTTCGGCCTTTTCAGCCGCGCCGCTGATCTCGCCCGATTTAATGCTTTCGACTTTCGCCATTCTCAAATACCGGTGAACATCTTAGAACTTATCGGCTTTGACCGGGATATGGAACGCTTCGCCGGGATTGCCGCTTTTCCGCGGCGCTGTGGGATGCTAGTCGATAGGGTCGTGGCCAACGAAAACGAATACGACAGCGAGCGCTTCCCCGGAAATTTCTACCAGGGGATGATTCTCACGCTCGACCGCGCCTGCGGCCGTGGCGTGGTGCGCTCACACAGCGGCAAGGAGATCCCCTTTGAGTTTCCATTCGTGGCCGTTGTGGGCGCACCAATTGGCGGCGAAATGCCGGGAATCGATCTGATTCGCGAAGGCGACATCGTCGGCTTCGATGTCGGCCAGACCTCCAGGGGACTGCGCGTCACGACCATCCGTCCGCGGCAGGGGCAGGAGCAGGGGCAGGGCTGACCCCTGGCCGTAGGCACGGCTGGCCAGTATTAAGAGACCGCGCGCCCGCTGGCTCTTCGATCGCATAGTCGCGAAAAGATGCGCTGCGCAGATTTTCGCGTCTTCTCAATGCGGGTGCAGGGGCCGCAGCCCCTGCCGCCCACCGCGCAGGTGATTCTTCCTTCATGCCACCGCCAACGGCCAGGGCTCAGCCCTGCCGCTTGCGCTGATACATCCGCCACTGCCTGACGCCCAACGGATACAGCTCGCCCAGGATTTCGTAGCCCTTGGAACTGTAGAACGCGACGTTGGCTTCGGTCCCGGTCTCGAGGTAAACGCCGGCTATTTCAGGCCGCACCCGTGCCTCCAGCGCGAGCCGGTCGAGCAACGCCTTTCCGTAGCCCTTGCCCTGAAAAGCCGGATCGACCCCGAGGGTTTGCAGATACAGATGCGGCTCCTTGGGGTGATGCTTTGCGAGCACGCCGACAATATTCATCGCGCGGATCATTCCGCCCCATCCGACTCCCCGGACCAGCCGCGGAAACTGTGGCAGCCCGGCGGTGATCAACCCAAGCACGCCTGAATGCCCGACGCCTTCAGTCACCGCGGCTGCAACGACGCGTCCATTATTGACCACGCCGAAGACCGGCTGTCCTGTCCGGCGCTCTACACCCAGCTGCGCGCGAAACAAGTCCGCCAGATGCTCGGCGCGCGCGACCGGCTCGGTAATATCCGGAAGAATCACCTTGAAGGCCGGATCGTGGATGAAGGCGCGGCCGAGCGAGACCGCGGCCTGCTCGTGTTGCTCGGGGTACAGGATGCTTACGATCGGTTTCCCATTTTCAGGCATTTTTTTTGATACCTCGATTCAATCCGATGGCTTCGTGAGCGTGCGCGCGACCGCGTCGCGCCATCCGGCGAGCAATTGTTCACGTTCGGCAGTTTGCATTTTCGGCTTGAACACCTTCCCTCCCCCGGCGATCGCGTGCAACTCATCCGGTGATTTCCAGACTCCCGTGGCCAGGCCCGCGAGCATCGCCGCGCCCATCGCGGTGGTCTCGGCGATCTTCGCGCGCCGGACCGGCTTGCCAAGGATATCCGCCTGGAACTGCATCAGGTAGCGATTCGCGGTGGCGCCGCCGTCGGCGCGCAGCTCGCTCATCGGACGGCCGGTGTCGGATTCCATCGCAACGATCACGTCGCGCACCTGGTAGGCGATGCTGTCGAGCGTTGCGCGCACGATATCGGCGCGGGTCGTGCCGCGGGTGATTCCCACGATTGCGCCCCTGGCCGATGCGTCCCAATGCGGCGCGCCGAGTCCAACGAACGCCGGCACCACGTAGGGATGCGTGCGATCTTTATTTTTCGCAAGACTCGCGCGCGCTTCGCCGTATGTATCCGCGGCCGTGCGCACCAGCTTCAGGCCGTCGCGAAGCCATTGCACGGCCGCGCCCGCGATAAACACCGAACCCTCGAGCGCGTACGCGGGCTCGCCGGCGGGACCCAGTGCCGCGGTCGTGAGCAACCGATTCTCCGACCGCACCATCTTGTCGCCGGTGTTCATCAGCAGGAACGCACCGGTGCCGTAGGTTGCCTTCGAGTCACCGGCCGCGACCGCGCCCTGCCCGTAGAGCGCGGATTGCTGATCGCCGATTACCGCCGCGATTGGAATCGCATGCGGTGCGATCGTGCCCGGCGCCGTCTGGGCCAGCGGGCCGCGCGAACTTGCGGCCCGCGGCAGCATCTCGCGCGCAACCCCCAGCATCGCGAGCATCTCGTCGTCCCATTCCCGGCGCGCCAGATTGAACATCATCGTTCTCGACGCGTTGGTGTAATCGGTCACGAACTCCGCGCCGCGCGACAATTTATGTATCAGCCAGGTGTCGATCGTGCCGAAGCACAGCTCGCCGCGCGCGCCGCGCGCGCGTAGTTCGGGCTTCTCGTCGAGCAGCCATTTCAGCTTCGTGCCCGAGAAGTAGGGATCGATCACCAGTCCCGTCCGCCGCGCGACTTCGGGCTCACGCTCGCGTAAAGCGTCGCAGATAGAGCCGCTGCGCCGGCATTGCCATACGATCGCGCGATGGATCGGGCGGCCGTTGCTCCGCTCCCATACCACGAACGTCTCGCGTTGATTGGTGATGCCGATTCCGGCGATCGCGCCGGCCGGCGCCTTCGCGGCGGCGATCGCTTTTTTCGAAAGCGTGACGACCGAACGGTAAATTTCCTCAGGGTCATGCTCGACCCATCCCGGTTTCGGATAGTACTGCCTGATTTCGGCGTAAGCTCGGCCGCGGATGCGGCCGCGGCCATCGACGACGAAAACCGTCGTGCCCGTGGTTCCCTGGTCGATCGCAAGTATCATTTCAGGCATCGCAAATTTTCTCCCGCCGCCCTCCTAAATTGCCTCTCCCTGATAGAGAGAGGCTAGGAAATCCTAATTGCACGACGGCTCCGCGACAATCATCCACTCCCCGATGGCAGTGCAATCACGGCTGATTTCCGAAATAAGGGGGCTCATTTGCCGGGGTTCAGCCGCGAATGTTTCACGCGACGGCGCGGCCATGGTTACCCATTAAAACCGATGCGCGCTGATAGAACAGGCCAAGTCAGGCCAAGTCTACCAGTCCCGATTGCGGCGTGATAAAATTTATTCTCTGCCGCCTTCACGCGCGCCATCGTCGCCGAATCGCGCCGATTTTCGGAGCATAGGCATTGCCGTCGATAGTTAAACGTATCCGTGTTCAGTTGATGCTCGCACTGAAGAACCGGGCGACTGCCGCGTTCGTCGCCGTCGCGGTGCTTGCGCTGGCAGCCAGTCGCGCGAATGGAGGTAGCAGCGCAAGCTCCAGTGAGCCGTCGGTCCTCTTCGCGGGCGGAATCACCAAGTATAGCACTCTGGCCAGTGCCGAGCTGTTCGAGCCGAATCACGGTCGGTCGGGTTCGTTCGTTGCCACCGGACGAATGAAAACGGCAAGGGTGGATCATACAGCCACTCGTCTGAATAGCGGACAGGTACTCATCGCCGGTGGGGCCAGTAAGATGTTTCCTGCTGGCACAATTTTCAGGAGTGCCGAACTATATAATCCGTCAAAAGGGCGGTTTTCCGACACCGGCGGAATGCTTGCGGCCCGCACCGGGCACACTGCAACGCTTCTCGCCGACGGCAGGGTCCTGATTGCCGGAGGCAGCGATGGCACGACATCGTTGTCCAGCGCTGAACTGTACGATCCAGCCAGCGCAAAGTTCAGCGCGACGGGGGCAATGACCATACCCCGGCAGGAATGCACTGCCACGCTCCTCGCAAATGGCGAGGTTCTGATCGCTGGCGGGATCACGGTGGAGTCAGATGGCAACGACAATGTGCAAGATACAGCGGAGATCTATGATCTCTCTGCAGGCTCGTTCAGCTCGACCGGTACTATGACATCGGCCCGAACCGGTCCTACGGCGACCCTGCTTCCCGACGGTCAAGTGCTGATCACTGGCGGCATCGACAACGACGACACGGTCCTCGACACCGCTGAACTATACGATCCGGCGACTGGCCTGTTCAGCCAAGCCGGTCAGATGACCACATCGCGTTACGGGCACCTCGCCGCGGCGCTTGGCGATGGAGACGTGCTGGTGGCGGGCGGGATCGACAATGCAGGCGACAGCCTCGCGAGCGCTGAAGTCTTTGTTGCCAAGAGTGGGAGCTTCGTTGCGATCGCGCCGATGTCCCGCGATCGCTTTTTGGTTGGCGCGACCGTCCTCTCCAGTAGCGAGATTCTAATCGCCGGCGGTTATACACAGTGCCCTTCGTCCCAGATTTCCTTCTGCGCCAGACCCGTAAAGTCCGCGCTGATTTTCGATCACCAGAGCAATGTGTTCCGATCGATAAAGTCGATGAGGTCGCCGCGCGGCTCATTCGCCTCGGCAACGCTCTCCGGTGGCGCACACTAGAATCCAACCGGTAGTGCGGCACTCCCGCCGACAGAACGGCTACGACGCCCTCCTCCGCCTTCTCCCGCGCTATCGTCGCCGAATCGCCGCCGCCATCCCGCCACGCAGAGGATTCCGCATCCTCTGCGGTGCCGAAAGCCCCCGAAATTACGCCCTGATCTTTAAGTCCGTGCCTGCCCCTCTGCCCGAGATCGGAGACGCCCACTGCCCGCTTTGTGCTTGCCTCCCATGTTTGCTGACGCCATTATACGCGCTTGGCGTAGCCTCTTTTCAGGGAGTCGCGATTGGATTTGGCTCATGAGTGAGTTGCTCGAAAAAAAAGAGGACCTGATCCGCTACTTCCAGCAAGGCGGCAAGCCGCGCGAACGATGGCGGATCGGCACCGAGTACGAAAAAGTCGCCGTCCGCACCGCCGACTGCACCGCCATACCCTACTCCGGTCCCGGCGGCGTCGAAGACTTGCTGCAACGGATGGCGACCAAGTACGGCTTCGAGCCTGAAGACGAGCACGGCCGCATCATCGCGCTCAAGGGTGAACGCGCGGCGATCACACTGGAGCCGGGCGGTCAGATCGAGTTGTCCGGCGAGCAGTGCGACACCATCCACTGCGCCTATGCTGAGTTTGCGCTCCACGTGCGACAAATGATCGATATAACCAGCCGGATCGGCGCGACGGTGCTTGGACTGGGGATGCAGCCCTTGAGCCGCATCGACCAGATCGAACTGCTGCCGAAGGTCCGCTACCGCATCATGTACCCGTACATGGCGCGGATGGGCACGCTCGGCCAGCGCATGATGAAGCAGACTGCGGGCGTGCAGGCCAACCTGGACTATAGCGACGAGGCCGACGCGATTCGCAAGCTGCGCGTCAGCATGGGTATCGTGCCGCTCCTCTACGCGATCTTCGCCAACTCGCCGCTGAGCGACGGCGGCCTCAACGGCTATCACAGCTTCCGCGGACACATCTGGACCGACACCGACAACCAACGCAGCGGGGTTCCGGAGTTCGTGTTTCGCCCCGATTGTTCGTTCGAGGATTACGCCGACTACGCGCTCGACGTGCCGATGTACTTCCTGATTCGCGATCATGAGTACATCGATCTCACCCGGCCGCCGGGCCTCACCTTCCGCCAATATCTCGCGCGCGGATACGGCCGCGAGCGCGCCACCGTTGACGACTGGACCAATCATCTGACCACGATTTTTACCGAGGTCCGCCTCAAGCAATACGTCGAGGTGCGCACCGCCGACAGCCAGCCGCCGCAATTCATGCTCGCGTTGCCCGCACTGCTCAAGGGCACGCTTTACAACGACGATTGCATCGAGGCGGCGTGGGACCTGGTCAAGGGATGGAGCTATCGCGAGCGGCTCGAAATCGCCGACGCCGCCCATAAAAACGGACTCGACGCGCGGGTCGGACGAATCAAGCTGCAGGCGCTCGGCTACGAGCTGATGCAGATCGCGGCCAAGGGACTCGAGCGCCAGCGGGCATTGAACAAAAGCGGCCAGGATGAGAGCATCTACCTGTTGCGCCTGATGGACTTGGTCCGCGGCGGTCACAGCCAGGCCAGCTTTGTGATCAGCCGCTGGAAGGGTGAATGGAACTACGACGTTGGCCGTCTAGTCAAAGGATGCGCTTACGAGGCTGAATCGATCCTGTAAATGGAAATCAGGTTCACACAACTCCACGTCACGATTCTGAACTTCGTCCTGGTCGGAGTACTGGCGATCGTTTCGGCCATGTGCGTGCGGGACATCATCGCGCGCACCGTTTCAAATGCACCCGTAGCTCGGGCCGCGCCGCCGACCGCGCCGCAGGCCGCATTCGGCCTGCGCACGCGCGCCTACTACGACGCAATCGTCAAGCGCGACATCTTCAACCAGGTCCCGCAGGAAAGCGCACCCGCGCCGGTGGTGGAAGAGGATCTGCACCTGAAGCTGATCGGCACTTCGCTGCAGAGCAAATCGAAACCGTACGCGATCATCGAGGATCAAAACAACACCGAATCGCTCTACCAGTTGGGAGAAGACATCCCGGATGCGGGGAAGCTCGTAGGCGTCGAAACCAACCGTGCCATCATCGACCGCGACGGTCATCGCGTCGCCATCGAGATTCCGGTCTCGGACATTCCCGAAGCGCCGGCTTCCGCTTTGACCGGCGCGGCCAAGGCGCCCCGGCTCAGAGGCCTTCCCGCCGGCATGCGGCGCAGAATGCGCGGGGTTGGTCGTCCTGCGGCCGGTGATGACAACGGCGACAGCAACGTCAGCAACAGCAAACTCGAGCTCAAGAAAGTCGGCCCCGGAAAATTCGAGGTCAGCCGCGCCGAAGTTGCGCAGACGATGGAAAATCCTGCCCAGTTCTTCTCGCAGATGCGCGCGTTGCCCCATTTCGTCAACGGCAAGACCGACGGCTTCTCGATCTCCCAGGTCGCGCCGGGCTCCGTCTTCGACCAACTCGGCCTGCACGACGGCGACTTGGTGACCTCGATCGACGGAAAGCCCGTCACCAATCCAATGCAGGCGTTGGGCCTGATGCAAGCGATGAAAACCCAGCCGGCGCTCGATCTCACAATTAATCGCGGCGGAGCGCCAACCTCGGTCCATCTCGACCTCCGCTAAGCGATGGAAGTCCGATCCGCGCACCACGGCGAGCGTGACCAGGTGCTCGACCTGCTCGCGGGATGGCACAACGACCGCGAATTTTTCGCCCGCTACAACCATAACGATTCGAGGTTTCGCGATGCGTTGTGCCTGGTGGCGTGCGACCGCGGCCAACTGGTTTCCACCGTCCAGATTTTCAATCGCGCCATAAACCTCAACGGGCAATCGGTTCCGATGGGCGGCATCGGCTCCGTCTTCACGCTCGAAGAGTACAGGCACAAGCGCGTCGCCTCGGCGCTGATGCGCCTGGCGGTCGATACCATGGTGCGCGAGGGCTTCGAAGTATCCCTGCTGTTCGCGGATCGGCTCACCTTCTACAACCAATTCGGATGGCGGGAGATCGAGCGCAAGCTCAGCATCCTGGCGGGCGCCCCTTCACTGAACGCGCCCAATCGTTTCGTCATCGACAGTTTCGAGATTGCGCGCGACCTTGCCGAAGTTGCCGCGATTCATCGCGGCTACAGCGGCCGATTCAATGTCACCGCGGTCCGCGACGACGCCGCATGGCGCGCGAATCTCAAATTCGCCGGCAATCAGCCGCGCTATCCCGGCGAGGGCTCCGAGGAGTATTTCGTGGTGTGTCGCGACGGCGGACCAGTCGCGGCGTATGCGCGAGTGACGCTCCTTTACGGCCTCTCGATGGTGATGGAGTTCGGATACGCTGCCGACGCGGTTGACGCGATGCTCGCGACGTTCAAGTGCCTCGGTGAGGAGGCGGCCGGCGTGCCGGTCACCAGCGCGCGCACCGGCGATCATCGGCGCGCCGCCCTGCTCCACAGCGCTTCCACGTCCGCCGCGCCGTCGCCTCTCGTTACGCATACGGCGCACGATCCCGCACTCGAAAAAGCACTTGACGGCGCGGGATGCCCCGTCGTGCATCACACCGACAATTTCTACATGTGGCGGGTTCTTGCGCCTGACAAACTCGCGCGCCGGTTCGCGATGGCTTCGGAGGCCGCGTCAGCGCGCGCGTTCGATATCTTCGCCGATTCGCGATCTTTGTACTGGACCGCCGACCGCTTCTGACCAAAAGATCATCCCCCGGCTCATCGGCGCCCGCCGCATCTTTTCGCGACTACGCGATGGCTGGGGTGACCCCTGCACCCAATGTTCAGGCCGCCCGGAGTTGGCGGGCCAGGAACCGCTGGCAAGATTGCGGTAATCGGCGCAATCGCCCGCAAGGGTATGGTGATCGCGAAAGTGATCGAGAATACCGACACCGCGACTCTCGACGGTTTTGTGCATTCCGCAGTCGGCCCAAATGTCAGTCTGGTCGCGACTGATGAGCATTCAGGATACCGCTTGCTTGGCCGCGATCTGCCGCATAGCGTCGTGCGCCACAGCGCGGGACAGTACGTAGTCGGCGCGGTTCACACTCAAACCATTGAGGGTTTCTGGTCGCTGCTCAAGCGCGGAATCATGGGCAGTTACCACAAAATCAGCAAAGATTATCTGCCGCTGTACGTGAACGAATTTTCGTGGCGTTACAACAATCGGGCAAATCCGAACGCATTTGCCGAATTGATTACGACGTGCAGCAACTAGCCGTCCAGACCTCGAAGCGCTAAAGTATCGGGGTGGCTACGCGAAAGGGCGCGGGCGGCACGGCCCGCACAAAGAAGTACGTTCCAAGCGCAAAACAGCGCGCCGAAGACGAGCGCATAAAAGAAAAACTTGAGCATTTGTCGGATTCCGATTTGAGGGAATTCGACAAGCTGTTGGAGAAAGCGATTAAATCTTCAAATGGCTGAAACCAAAAAATATAACGTCGGGGGTTTTTCTCTAGACGTTGTCGAAGTGAAGATCGTCAATAAGGACGAACACTTTAATGAGTATGAACTCGAAGACGGTAGTGTGATTCGGGTCAGCAGTCCGGTGGCGGTAGTTTATAGAGTGGACGCCCAAAAAGACGCTGAAGGGAACCCAGGATATTTCGTAAAAAATGGAACTTCCCTAGTCGTGGTCAATGGTCCGAAGAATCTACAAAAGAAGTTTTAACTGATGGCCGCCGCGCCACAAATAATAAGACAAGTTCAAGAGGAACTTGACGAAGAGCGGGCAAAGTCGCTTGAACCTCTTGCACAGTGGGCAATCCGAATATATCCGCCATCTGCCTTTGTGCATCGCGATCTCAAGGCTACAAATACGCTCGTGCCGTGGTCGTCGTTGCCGTCGTATACGCTTGTCCCCTTGACAAAAGATGCAGCGTTCTATCCTCTTGCGCTTATGGAAACGACTCGCCTTGAGGATGATTTCCACGGGTGGCTTGTTGATCAGGCCAAGGTGCTCCATGCTCACCGAAGCGATCTTTTAGATTGGAATGCACTAGCCGAGGAACTTGAATCCATGGCAGCGGGGGAAAGACGCGAGATGCGCAAGCAGCTTAAGAGACTGCTCGCTCACTTGCTCAAAATGAAGTCCCAACCAGACGAAGTTAAGCGACATCACAGCTGGCGCACTTCGATCAGGGATGCCAGAGAGCAAATACAAGATTTGCTCATGGAGTCGCCCGGTCTATTTCAAGGCAAACGCGATGAGTTCTTAGCGACAACCTTTGAACGCGCTCGCATTAAGGCTAGCGACGAAACTCATTTGCCACTCAAAGATTTCCCAAAAGACTGTCCTTGGTCTTTTGAAGAAATAATTTCAGACGATTTCGGGCTCGAACCAGAAGCGCGGCCCGCACCAGATTCTTCAAGCAATTAGCGCGGACGGTCGCTTTGGCCTGCGAGGGTGCGGCCCGCGTTTATCTGCCGATAGGCCGCTCTTTCATGCGCTGAGCGAGCAATTCCATAAACTGGCGTGTGCGGGTCAGCGCGTTCAATGCTTCGGGTGCATTGTACGGGCCGCGAGCATGCGAGACTTCCTTTCGCCAAATTTCGTTCAGATAGTTGGCGTGGCTGGATGCGTCCGCATAGAATTTAGTCTCTTCCGCCTTCCGATTATTTCTCCCCGGCGACTGTTGAAGCGCATTCAGTTTGCCGCGCAGAGCGTTTAAGATTGCTCCCCATTCCGCGTATTCGAGAGGATACTTCTGTTTGCCGATTTGCCGCAGACCTAGTCTCCACGCCAAGGCGCGCAAGCCGTGTTCGGCAATCCGCATAGAATGAAAAACAGCGGCAGTATTGCAGTCGAGTGCGTAACATTCGGTCGCTGCTTGAATATCAGTCTGCGCTCTTGAAAACTTTTCGAGTACCAGTCGCCAATCTATTGGTATCTTTTCGATTAGCTTTGCTTTGTCTAGAGGAATGAACGCGAATTGTCTTCGATGTAACTGACCCTCAATTGTTTCGCACAAGACTCGCAATTGAACGCTAAGAGTTTCATATTTGGCGGTCTTAGGCCAAAGGTCCAGATGAATTTCAATTCGTTCAATCGCTGCATCAAGCTCAAGCGCTTCGCAACACACTCGCAGGTCTGCGGCCATTTCCCTAAGATTTGAGAGTGAAGATTCCGGAACAGGTCCGACTTTCTTCGAGCCATCGATAACGGCCCAAAGCTGCTGGAACATCAGCACTCCGTTGAGGAGTCGCGCCACGGGGAATTTCAGCATTTCATCTAATCGATGGAAGCGCTCAGCAGAGGGCCAATGTGATTCAATTTGTTCCCCGTCAGCACAAGTTGGACAGTTTGCAGCGATTGAGGAAGAGAGGGTTTTTGGCTCATCTTAACCCCAAAAGGAGCGGAGATGAGATCGAAAGCAGATACGCATTCGGAGGAAGCGGAAAA